>NZ_QXPZ01000027.1 GCF_003664595.1 Atopobacter sp. AH10 | reverse complement strand
AATTTACATGGCGTCTTTTTTTTTCACAATTGAGTGGCTAAGTTCATTCTAAAATCCACCTCTTTTTTTTGATATATCTATAAAGATCATTTATTTCCAAAAAAGTTTTAATCTCTATTCTCTTAACTTTTATTTTTCAAAGCTTTTGCATTGCTCTAGCCAATCTTTTAAACTCCACAATTTTCTTTCCTTTCGTCCGGTCACTGTTTCCGCATGAAATAGTGACGAAAGCACGGCTTCTTCAACACTTTCTGCCAAGGCTTGAAAGGCAAGATCCAAATCTTCGTCATAGAGTATTTTTAAAGGTATAAATGCATCTATCTTGTTGTGGGCTATTCGATTGGCCGTTGAAAAAGCTAGCACAATTTCACCAGATCCATTCGTCATCAGAGATCCTGTTTTGCTTAAGCCCACAACAGCTCTTCTGCACAGTCGTTTTAATTGCCTTGAAGACAAGGGTAAATCCGTTGCTATTATCGTGATGACAGACCCCTTATCAGCTTCTCTTGGTCGGGGAGAAGGAAATTCCTGACCAATGGCTTTCCCTGCTATTAGCAAGTCTTGAAAGCATCCATGGTTCGTCAAAACGAGTACGCCTAAATGATAAGTCCCACCATCCAAGTCCCACTGCCTAGAAGCCGTTCCAATCCCTCCTTTTAAGCCAAAGCACTTCATTCCTCTTCCTGCACCTACTGCCCCTTCTTTAAAATTCGTCGCACATTGACTTAGAGCCTCTCTAACATGTCCCTCTTCCACAGCAAGCGCTCTAATGTCATTCAAATAACCGTCATTGCATTCAAATACAAGGGGATTAACTGTCCCTGTCGTATCCCCAATCTCAGGATTTTCATCTAACATTTCTTTTACTAAGGCAGTTGAAGCCCTTCCAACACTTAGGGTATTGGTCAAGAGTATGGGGGTTTCAAGTGTCCCCAATTCCTCTACTTGAACTAGACCAACTGATTTTCCAAAGCCATTGAGGACTTGGCAGGCCGCCAAAAGTTTTTCTCGGAAAAGATTCCCTTGATGCGGTTTAATCGCTGTGACCCCAGTTTGAATAGGACCTTCTGCCAAAGTGAAATGGCCTACCGTAACCCCTTTAACATCTGAAATGCTGTTCAGCCGTCCTCTTTTCATCCGACCAATTTTGATTCCATTACTTAATCCCATCTTTTCTTCCTCCTTCTCTTGTTCGATCATTTCCTCATTCACTGAATAAAAATAGTCTGCGTGACACTTAGCAATGATTTATTCTGTTCGATCATTTCCTCATTCACTGAATAAAAATAGGCCATTAAACTTCAAGCGCTGAACTACTGCTAGGAAATAGCAGCTCATACTGGAAGCAAAAATGGCCTGATTGTATTTTAATGCAACTGGCAATAATCTGTCTGATATTCCTTATGATAGAGCATCCTATAGCAAATCCTCTTTGCCTTCCACTCAAGAATCTCCCGAATTAGCTGACAGCTATCCTGTTCATTCTTCATTTGATCGACCTTCCCTTAAAGCTCTCACGACTAAAGTATCGTGATTCTTTTATAGAGTGTAGACTGAATAAAATATCCCTAAAGTCATAAGATAGGCGCATATTAAGGAAATAAAAGGCTAGTTTTATACTTGCTCCAAGGCTTGGGCGATATCTAGAAGGATATCTTCCTTGTCTTCAATCCCGACACTCATTCGAATTAAATCGGGACTAACACCCGCTTTCTCTAATTCCTCATCGTTCATTTGACGGTGAGTGGTGCTAGCTGGATGTAACACACAAGTTCTAGAATCCGCTACATGGGTGACGACTGCTGCCAGTTGTAAGGCATCCATAAAGCGTGTTGCAGCTTCTCTTCCTCCCTTTACCCCAAAGGAAATAACCCCACAAGACCCATTTGGTAAGTATTTTTGAGCCAAGTCATGTTGCGAATCATCCGGCAAAGCGGAAAAATTAACCCAAGAAATTTTATCGTGTCCCTTTAAATATTCAGCAACTGCTTTAGCATTTTCAAAATGACGAGGCATCCGTAAATGTAAAGTTTCCAAGCCTACTCCTAAATAGAAGGAATTTTGCGGAGAAGGGATCGAGCCTAAATCTCTCATTAAAGTCGTGGTCAACTTGGTGATATAGGCCTTTCTACCAAAAGTTTCTGTAAAAACAACTCCATGGTAAGTTTCATCAGGCTGTGTTAATCCTTTGAATTTGTCTCCATATAAGCTCCAATCAAAGTTTCCAGAATCAATCACAGCACCTCCAACAGAATTAGCAAACCCGTTCATGTATTTGGTTGTCGAATGTGTAACGATATCTGCTCCAAACTCGAATGGGCGCAAGAAAATAGGGGTTGGGAAGGTATTATCCACTACCAATGGCACGCCATGCTCATGTGCTGCTTTAGCAAATGTCTCGATATCTAAAATTTTCAAGGAAGGGTTGGCTAAACTTTCTCCAAATACCACTTTAGTATTTTCCTTAAAAGCCAAGTTTAATTCCTCTAAAGTGACATCTGGTTCCACAAAGGTAGATTCAATCCCCAAATCAGCCATTGTATGGGCAATCAAGTTGTAGGATCCGCCATAAATAGCAGAGGAGGCCACAATATGATCCCCTGCTTTCAATATATTGAGCAAGGCATAGAAAGTTGCTGCTTGACCAGATGAGGTTAAAATGCCTGCTTCGCCCCCTTCCAAAGCGGTAATTTTGGCTGCCACCGCATCATTAGTCGGGTTAGCTAATCGTGTATAGAAATAGCCTGTATCTTTCAAATCAAACAGATCTCCCATTTGTTTTGAAGAATCGTATTTATAGGTCGTAGATTGTACAATTGGTAAGACACGTGGTTCCCCATTTTTTGGACTATAGCCTGCCTGAACACATAGAGTTCCTAGTCCTTGCTTCTTTTCTTCTTGCATTTTTTCCTCCCATATTCGTTAGCTCTATTGATCTATTTTTCTAAATATCAGCTAACTCGTTATTGATCTATTTTTCTGAATACCGGTTAAATCTTTGTTTGATCTATTTCCCTGAATGCTGGCTAACTCTTTGCTTAATCTCTTTTTCTAAGTGCCGGCTAACTCTTTATTAATCTATTTTTCTGAAGGCCGGCTAAGACTCTTTTCCTTTCGTAATCCTTGTTGCCTTATCTCCTTTTTGCTCTCCTTCAATTTAAAGCTATCCGCCACTAAAAGCATGGTCGTGAGGTTATGGAAAGTCGCCAAGAACGAAGTCGGTAAAACGCCAGCCAAACCCATTAAGATTAGGCTCGAGTTGATTCCCACAGCCCTAAAGAGATTCCAATCTAATTGTTTTTGCAAGCGATGGTAAATATCTTCTAAATCAAAGAGAGACTGTAAATCATCACTTAAAAAAATCATATCACTGGTTTGTCTTGCCAAGTCAGACGAATCCGCCATCACAATCCCTAGATCAGCTTGCGCAATAGCTGCAGAATCGTTTAAGCCATCTCCAATCATCAGGACTTCTTGTCCTTTGGCTTGCCTTTCCTTAATGAAGTTGAGTTTATCTTCTGGCGTCACTTGGCATTTCACTTCGTCAAAAGCAACCTTCTCCCGTAAATCTAGGGTTCGATCTTCCACATCACCTGTTAAAAGGGCAATTTCCTTCCCTTCATCCTTCAAACGTTTGAGCACTTCTACCACATTAGCTCTCAAAGGGGTATCCACGCAGAAGATGGCAATCAATTCCTTTGCCCTAGCCAGAAAAAGAAGATTATATTTTCCTCGATAAGCTCTAATTAGTTCTTGCTGTTCCTCGGTTAATCTAACTTTCTCTTCTTCAATAAACTGATAACTCCCAATAAGCACCTCATCCTCTCCAATAGACGAACGGATGCCACGAGAAGCAATATGGAAGAGAGGGCCATGCATTTCTTCGTGGACGATCCCTTCATCTGCTGCCTTCATCACCACTGCATTCGCTATTGGATGGTAGAGATGTTCTTCTAAACAAGCGCCAATTTTCAACACTTCTTCATAAGTATGACCACCAAATGGAACCACTTGACTAATCACTAATTTAGATGTTGTCAAGGTACCTGTCTTATCAAAAATCAAGCAATCTATTTGTGGATATTGGTCAATGTAACGAGAGCCTTTGACCACTATTCCCTTATCCATAGCTTCTCGAATCGCTGTCAAATAAGCCACAGAAGTAGAGAGTTTTAAGGCACAAGAAAAATCCACCAAGAGGAAGGATAAGGCCTTTTGCACACTCCCTGTCAAGAGATAGGTCAAAGCCATCCCTAAGTAGTTATACTTGACTAAAGTATCCGCTTTTTGAGTCAATCGAACTTCTTTTTGCGATTGGCTCTTAGAAGATTCATGAATAGCAGCTACCAATTCCTTTAAGTGGGCATTGAAATTAGGATTGGTTACTTCAACGACTAAGTCCCCATATTCCAAGGTCGTATTAGAGGTCACCGAATCCCCTATCGTCTTAGAAACTGGGAAAGGCTCTCCTGTAAGATTGCTTTCTTGAACGGCGCCCTGCCCCTTCACCACAAATCCATCGAAGTATATTTCTCCACCTTCTTGGACGACGATATGGTCGCCTTTTTGAATGAAATCAGAGGCTAATTGCCGACGTTCGCCCTTTTCGTCTTCTACCCAAATGAGCACTTGCTTTTGGCTTAAACTATCCGTGAGGTCATGAATAGATTTATCCAAAGTCCAAGCATCCATCCGTTCACCTAATTCCAAAATGAACATGATGGTTCCAGCACCATCCGGATCTCCCATAGAGACTGCCGCTAAAACAGCGGTAAAGTCTAACAGCTCCATCGTCAAATGGCCACAAGCTAAGGAATAAAAAGCCTGTCTAGCGTACAAGCCTAGCTTTGTTAAGGTCACACACAATCGTAGTGGACTAGGAACAAGCGTTAAATAAACTGATCGTTTCAAGCATTGACGTGCCACAATTTTCCCTGGACTAATTGCTAAAAATTCCTCTTTATTTTGATAGAGGCGTGACAAATCTTCTAGCTTGATCGCTCCAATCCATTGATCCAATAACTTTTCATCTGGCTCTTTTAGATGCAAAGTCAAACGATATTCATTGAGATAAAATTGTAAATGATCAATGACCTCAAATTCACGACTCAAATGACTCAAATAGGTCTGAACAGCCGGTGTACATAAAAAGGGTACCTCTAACCGCACCCTTTTTGAACTCTTGGATAAGATCTTGTAGCCCCGTGCCTTATTCTTCGTCATGATCTATCGCTTCTACACTTTCTATTTTCCCCACAGCTTCATCTTGCTTTTCTTTTGCATAAATATCTTCTGCCTCTGCATAAACATCTTCCACTTCTTGTTTGACATTAGAAATGACTGTATTCACACCATCTGCAAGATGCATCCCCTTAGCAACCAATTTCGCGCAAACCGTTTTTGACTTTGGATCAGCCCAAACTTTTTTCGCTACATTGGCAAAAACAGCTCCACTCACAAAAAGAGTCAGGTTTTTACTTCCTACTAGCGCTCGTCTTAAGTTGATCATAGCTTTCACCTCTCTGCTTTTTATACTTTCATTATAGGGCAAGTGGTCAAACTTTTCATTAAGAATAGCCTCCTTAAGAATATACTCCTTAAAAATTTGTCCCCCCCAAAAATGTCTAAAAGAGAATCTGAACTGAGCGGTGATGTGGTACTACAAACTGACTTAGTTTCTTCTTGTTTTGTAATAGCTTTCTTTACCTTTATGCCAACATTTTCCTGACTTCTACTCCAAAAGCGACCAGACTTGGCATTGATTTTTTTTGGACTTTATTTGAATTTTCTCATTTTATAAGTGGACTTTCATCTCTATTTCGCTATAATAGCTTTATATTCTCTTTACGCCACTTGTTAGCTCCTTCAAAACTAAGCGATGTTTCACAAATCATCACTTCTAAGTAAGGGGGCTTTTCTAGTTAAGCTGGCTTATAGGAGTTTTATGGAGGAGAGAGCAACTTTTTTCGCTCTTAGCCTATCCTGTCGTTGTCGCTTGGTTCAAAAAGAAATGGGAATGTTTATGACTATCAAAAAATCAGACATTATGATCATCGGTTTCGCTTTATTCGCCATATTTTTCGGGGCTGGGAATTTGATTTTCCCTCCTTATCTCGGTTTCATTGGTGGGAAAGACTGGTTAACAGCTGCTTTAGGTTTCTTAGCCTCCGACCCCCTCTTTCCTATTTTAGGTGTTCTCGTCACCATTATGCTGGGTGGGAAAGTTAACGACCTAGGAAAACAAATCCACCCTCTATTTGGGACTGTCTTAGCTGGTATTTCTATTGTCTTAATAGGTCCTATTTTCTCCGTTCCAAGAACAGGGGCCACTACCCATGAAATCTTTACCCAAATGCTATTCCCTTCCTGTCCAATTTGGGTGACCTCACTTATTTTCTTTGGCTTAACGGCCTATCTTTCTTTAAATCCCAGTCAGGTAATTAATCATATCGGGAAATATTTGACTCCTTTGATCTTAATCCTATTAGGGATTCTTGGTATTTCAGCTTTCTTACGTCACACACCAGTAGTGGCTAGTAAAAGCCTAGACCACATTTTCGCCTATGGGTTCCAACAAGGTTACCAAACGATGGACACCTTAGCGGCTCCCCTCTTGGCTTCCGTCGTGATGATGGACATTAAGCAAAGAGGCTATAAAGACAAAGATTCTCAAGTAAAAGTTGGTATATGGATGGGCATTGTGGCACTGCTTCTTTTATCCCTTGTTTATCTGACTTTATCTTATGCTGGTTCTCTAGTGGCTGGGCAATTACCTGCTCATAGCGATAGAACAGCTGTCTTTACCGCAACTATCTCCCTTCTTTTAGGGCAATCCGGTCAGATATTGATGGGGATATGCGTGGCCTTAGCTTGTCTAACCACTGCAGTCGGTATCACTTCCGTTTTCAGTAATTTCTTCGTTATTATTTTCAAGAACAAGCTTTCCTATCAATTCTTGACGCTTGTGGCTGTTGCTGTAGAATTCTGCATTTCCTTAATTGGGGTAGAAAAGATCATTACCTTAGCTGTCTCTGTTTTAACAGCCATCCACCCAATTATGATGAGTTTGATCTTAATCTCTCTTTTCAGTCGCTATCTCACCACAAGAGCCCCTTATCTAGCGGGGGTCATTGGTGCAAGCCTCATCGGTATAATGGAAGCTCTTGCCATCATTTGGCCATCCTTTACTAAAAGCTCTCTATATAGCTTAGTAGAATCTTTACCTCTTTCTAAACAAGGCCTCTCTTGGTTAGTTCCAACTCTTCTTTTTGCCCTTATGGCTATCATTTTAGAAGGGCTTTACCAACAATTTTCAAAAAAAGAAGCTGTCTCAAAAAAATTAGTTGAAAACGACAACTGATCAAACGCTACTCGATAAAAAGCTGGGCTTTAACAAAAGTCATAAAAATGGAAAAAGTACGTCAATCTTAAGCTTTGATAAGCTTGATTTGACGTACTTTTTTATTGGAGCTCACTCAATTAACAAACTTTTGTTAAAGCCCAGCTTTTCTTTTAGCTAAGGATTCACGTTTTCCCGTTAGCAGCTGAATTCCCCGACCAATGGCATATTATGAGTCAGGGAGTTTAGGTTGGCAATAAGGATCGCAACCATTCTTCCTTTTTCCCTGTTAGCAGTAAGGATAGCAACTATTCTTCCCTTTTTACCCATTTTCTTCTTTGGACTATTCGCCATTAACCCTTAGTCGTTTATGGATGAGCATCAACCAATTCTTTTAATTTGATCAAGGCTTTCTCTAACAAGTCCAAATCCATACCCGCATAATTAATTAAAAAGCAGTGGGTATCTTTTTGACTGTCCTTCATGTCATAATCGGATAAACTATGGATCCCTATACCTTGCTCTAAGAGACGAGATTTGACCTCTTCATCCCCTAAACTTGTTCTCAGTTTTAAAATAAAATGTAATCCCGCTTGATTTTCGATCAACTCATACTGCTTTTCTAGAAAGCAAGCCTGAATTTTTTTTAGAATGCTTTCCCTCTTTCTTCCATAGTAGAGTCGCATCCGGTTAATATGCTTTTCAAAATACCCTTCTTGAATAAATCTAGCGAGCCAATATTGTTCAAACGTAGATACTGTACAAGAATAAAAGCCCAATTCTCTCTCATAGCGATGGACGAGATGTGTAGGCAAAACCATATAAGAAATGCGAATGGTAGAGGTCAAAGATTTGGAAAAAGTATTCAAATAAATAACCTTTTCACTAGCATCGATGCTTTGCAAAGTAGGTAAAGGTTTCCCTGTAAAGCGAAATTCACTGTCATAGTCATCTTCTATGATATATCGACCCGGCCTTTCATTCGCAAAAGCCAGCAACTCGTAGCGTCTCGCTATCTGTGTTGAAATCCCTGTTGGAAAATGATGGGCTGGATTAATATGAGCAATATCTGCCTTATTTTGTCTGAGGTCACCTATCTTGATGCCTTTTTCATCCATTCCAGCCAAACAACAAGTCACTTTATTACTTTCATATATTTTCTTCAACTTTTTATAACCAGGATTTTCAATACAATAAACCTTTTCTCGACCTAATAATTGAATGATCAGTCGATAAAGGTATTCCGTCCCTGCTCCAACAATGATCTGCTTAGGCGAAACATTCATCCCCCTAAAAGACGCTAGGTGTTCCGCTATAGCTTCTCTTAGCGCTCTTACTCCCCCACTCGGCGACACTTCAAGTAGGTCTTCTTTTTGCTTAGAGATGGTTTCTCTTATCATCTTGGCCATTACTGAAAAAGGAAAGTGACTTGTTTCTATCCGACTTGAAGAAAAGTCAAAGTCAATCAAAGGGGCGGAGATATCATTTAGCCCATTTTCTTTTCCACTCCATCCATCATCTACAGCCTGTCCTAGTCTAAGAGATGGATTATTTGAGTCAGTCTGACTTATTGAATCATCTAAGCTCTCCACTTGGTGAAAAGTTGGATGGAGTAATGGCCTCACTTGTTCCATTAAAGGTATTCCCTCTGCCACATAGTAGCCCCGCTTTTCCTTCGAATAGACAAAACCTTCTATCATTAACTGGTTATAAGCATTTTCAATCGTAATGGTACTACAACCCAAATTCTTGGCCAGATTGCGTTTAGAAGGCAATTTATCTTCTGGTCTTATTTTTCCCTTTAAAATGTCCTCTTTGACCGCTTGATAAACTTGTTGATACAAGGGACCTTTTGATTTGTCAAAGCTGTAAGTCAACATAAAGCCCACTCCCATCTGGCCTTTTTTTTATTCTTATTTTGGCTATTTTTTTAAGACCAATTTTATCTTATGATAGCAAGGTAAAAACTATTCGTCAAGGAGGTTATCGCATGTCTTATCAACAAGTAGATGGTCAAAAAGCTGATTTAAATAAAGGTCTAGCCCAAATGTTAAAAGGTGGGGTCATCATGGACGTGACTACGCCTGAACAAGCTCGTATTGCCGAAGAAGCAGGTGCCTGCGCTGTAATGGCTCTTGAAAGAATTCCTGCCGACATTCGTGCAGCTGGTGGGGTTTCCAGAATGAGCGACCCTAAAATGATTAAGGGCATCCAAGAAGCTGTCTCCATCCCTGTTATGGCAAAAGTGCGGATTGGTCATTTCGTTGAAGCGCAAATTTTAGAAGCCATCGAGATTGACTACATCGACGAATCTGAAGTTCTTTCCCCTGCAGACGATGTTTACCATATCGACAAAACGCAATTTAAGGTACCTTTCGTTTGTGGTGCTCGTGATTTAGGTGAAGCTTTACGAAGGATTGCTGAAGGGGCTTCTATGATAAGGACAAAGGGAGAACCAGGAACTGGTGATGTGGTTCAAGCCGTTCGCCATCTTAGAAAAATTAACGCTCAAATTCGCAAGACAGTTTCTCTTTCTAAAGACGAATTGTACGAAGAAGCTAAAAAACTTGCAGTCCCTTACGATCTTCTTCTCTACGTCCATGAAAATGGCAAACTTCCAGTTGTTAACTTTTCAGCCGGTGGTGTAGCGACTCCTGCTGACGCTGCCTTAATGATGCAATTAGGCGCTGAAGGAGTCTTCGTTGGATCTGGTATTTTCAAATCTGGTGATCCGAAAAAACGTGCTTCTGCTATCGTCCAAGCCGTCACCAATTATCAAGACGCTGCCCTCATCGCTAAATTATCGGAAGACTTGGGTGAAGCCATGGTGGGTATTAATCCAAGTGAAATCAAAGTGATCATGGAAGAAAGAGGACAATAGCCATGTTAATCGGTGTTTTAGCCGTTCAAGGGGCTTTTATCGAACATGAAAAAGCCTTAGAAGAACTAGGGGCAACAGTCAAAGAAATCCGTCAAGTAGACGATCTAGAGGGCATTGATGGTATCGTCCTACCAGGCGGAGAATCTACCGTTCAAGGTAAACTCCTCAAACAACTGGGGATTTTCGACCCCCTTCAGCAATTGATTCAAAATGGGCTACCAGTTCTCGCTACCTGTGCTGGCTTAATCCTACTCGCTGAAGAACTTTTAAATGATACAAGGACTCACTTAAGGACTCTCCCCATTACAGTGAAGAGAAACGCCTATGGAAGGCAACTAGCTTCTTTCCAAAGTCAACTGACAGTAGGCAATTTCACTGATTTTCCAGCCATCTTCATTCGTGGACCTTATATAGAAAAAGTGGCTCCCGATGTCAAAGTTTTAGCCACAGTAGACGATCACGCTGTTGCAGTGGAATATAAGAATCAAATCGGTCTAGCCTTTCATCCAGAATTATCTCAGGACAGACGTATCCACCGCTATTTCTTAGACAAAGTAGCCAATCGTTTATCCCATTAATGGATTGATCTATTTTTAAAAAAATCTTAGTATTCGCTCTATATTTTTATGCCTATCGCACGCAATAGGCACAAGCTCCTATGACAAGCTTTCTATAGCTAGCATAGGAGCTTTTTCTTCTTCGCCAAACTCTAGCTTCTCCTTGCATTGCTATTAGCATGAACTTTTCAACTATTTTCCCTCCTCTTTTTTCAACTATTAGGCAAAAAGTAATAGAGAGCATTACATTTTCCCCTGATGACATAGCCCTCACAGGCAGGCTCTTTAGAATATTATTAAAATTCGACACTTTTTGAATGATACTATTCTGAGATTTTATCTTGTTTTTTTCATAAAAGCGCTTCACATATATTTATTTTTATCCCAAATAAAGTTATGCTATACAAAACAATAATTTTTTCTGTTTGCATTGTATAGGAGGATATATCTATGTTGAAATTATGGAATAAGCTTGGCCTAGTGTCTCGCTTAGTTATCGCCATACTTTTAGGGGTGATAGTTGGCCAACTCCCTATCACCTCTAAATTTTTGGTACAAGTATTAGTTACCCTTGGAGGAGTTTTTAGTAACTTTTTGAACTTCATTATTCCTTTCATGATTCTTGGTTTTGTTGTCAAAGGAATTGCTGATTTATCAAATGGAGCGGGCAAATTGTTAGGTCTTACGGCACTAACCGCCTATTGTTCGACTGTTGTCGCAGGTACTTTAGCTTATTTGGTCGCCATTAATCTTTTCCCACATTTCATCACCGGTGACTTGGTTAAAAAAATATCTGCTTCTAGCAATACTCTTCAAGCCTTTTTTGAAATAAAAATGCCGCCTTTCTTCGATGTGACTGGTGCCATCATTTTCGCTTTCATGGTCGGACTTGGCATTTCGTTTTTAAGAAGTCAAGGGAAAGGGCAAGTCCTTTACGAAGGATTTAGTGATTTTGGCGACATTATCGTTAAAGTTTTGGACACGATCATTATCCCTCTATTGCCGGCGTATATTTTTTGCAATTTCGTCAGTATGAGCTATTCTGGATCCGTCTTCTCTATCCTGTCCATCTTCTGGAAGGTTTTCTTAGTCGTATTGGCCTTACACTTGCTCTATATCAGTGGTCTATTTATTTTAGCAGGGACTTTTACCCGCAAAAATCCTATTCGTTTGATCAAGAATCAAATTCCAGGCTATATGACCGCTATTGGGACGCAATCCTCTGCCGCAACTATTCCAGTAAATGTAGAATGTGGCTTGAAGAATGGTGTTTCAGAAGAAATTGCTAACTTCGTTGTTCCTTTATGCGCAACCATTCATCTCGCAGGAAGCATGATTACTATTACCTCTTGTTCCACTACTTTACTCCTCATGTATAACATGCCACATAACTTCTCTATGATGTTAGGCTTTATACTGATGCTAGGTATTGCCATGGTGGCAGCGCCAGGAGCTCCAGGTGGCGCTATTATGTCTGCTCTACCATTCTTACCAATGATTGGTATCACCACACAAGCTATGCAGCAATTAATGATTTCCCTTTACATTACTCAAGATAGCTTCGGAACAGCAGCAAATGTTTCTGGAGATAATGCCATTGCCGTATTCGTGGATAAAATCTACCACTCCAAAATCAAAGTTCAAGGAAACGCCAAAGAGGAGAAAAAAGCTCTTAAAATCTGGAAAAAATCGGCTTAATCTCCTTTTTATCCAGCCATAAGCAAAAAAACTTGAGCCCTACAACACATCCTTAAATCAGACTGATCCTCACATCTATCTTGATAAGATGAATCTGAAGGCACTTGTTTTCTAACAAAAAAAGCAGATCAAAAGTACGAAGAAAAGGTACAAATGATCTGCTTTTTCTCTTTTAGTCACTTTGTCAAATTTTCTTGTTCTCAAAGTGACAGGCATAAAATGACAAGGAGCCATCTGACCCAGTGCCCAAAAATATCCAACTGTTCTTTCTATTTATCGCTGGCTTTTTCAAACTAACCCCCAAAAAATTTATCACAATTCCCGAAATGAGCTTATGAAAAACTAGCTACTAGAAAATTTCTGGGATAATATATGGCATTAGTTTCTATCCTTGCCCAAAACAAAAAGACATAGTTCACATCCAACCAATCACCAGGAAAACTGTAGCTTACGCCTGTTTTGCTAGCTATTCGTCGGACGTTCGACCATGTCCATTGCTACCTTAACGGTATGATGTTCAGCCTATATTGTAGCATATTTATCTAAATAGTCCACAATATATTGATAAAAATTCTCAGTTAGATGATACTTTTAGCTCCAACACATGCTTATTCGAGATAATAGAGATCATTCTCTTCTAAGTTCTCCAACTTGATCAACAGATAGTTGCTATTTGATTTTTGATCCCTAATATCCTTAGACCGGCTATTGCATCTTCATGAGCCCAGCTCTTTTCCTAAAAGACATCTTTTTCATACTTTCTTCCTTCACTTTATATAGTTTTTAAGTCCATTTTATATGGTTATAAAAACTATGACAAGCTTAAAAAAAATAAAAAGTACTTTGCCTTCCAGTCAAAAAGCTGGGCCTTGTATTCAACTATAAGTCAGAAATTACTCGTCTTTCTCTTGGCAAGGATCTTTTGACGACCAGCCTTCCTTCACGTTTTCTACCTGTCTGTATGTATAAAAACTCGATTGAGCTAACTCATTTAAAAAGCAAGCTAAGCGTAATTGCCTTAACATTTCATCATCTGAACTTAGAATCTCCTTCAAACTCTCCTTATAGAAACTCTCACCTTCATCATCAGAAGGAGGATTTCCGTAGAGAATGCCTCGAACTAAAGTCAATGTTTGCCATTCTTTTAAAAGGCGATTTCTTTGCCAGATATTACAAAAATGGACGATATAAGGATTAAAGTCATGATCAGCTAAACTATAAGACTTACGCGACCAATAACTAGGTCGAAAAGGACAATGGTGATTTAACAAACGTTGACAGCTTTCCTTAAATTCTCCATCCACCATCGCATAAAAATGAATAGTGATTGGATAATCCAGCAAGTCTAAAGCTTCTTGGTCCGGTTCCACCATCAAGGCACTAAGATTATCAACTCGGCAAAGCTCTATTTCTTGGCACAAGTCTCCTTTGTAATAGCATAGAGCCTTTTTCCATTCTTTTAGGCAATTATCCCCCTGATAAAGGGCATAGCTTACTTCCTCTATAGGGTGGTCTCTATCCGGTTTAATCCAAATCTGAAAATCCGGATCGGGTAAAAAGACCAAGCGTCCCTCATCTCCTACTTCAAAGCAACTCCAATTATTGACCTGCCCCATATTGAAAGGAAACTGCTTCTTTGCTCCCATATGAAAATAGGCAAATGTCTTCTTCCAATACAGATTACGTATGAACTCACAGGGCTCGTGAATAGAAATCGATTGCAAAAGATCTCCATTGCGATAATAAATCACATCCGGCTTGGCTACATGTTCTTTTCTATATGGATAGGCCTGAGTCAAAGTTACCGGAGTCTCCTGAATATTCGGAATCATCATCACATCAAGCGTTTTATCGAAAAGTCGCTGACTTTTAACCTCAATATTTAGTTTCAAATTTTTGTCTAAAGGCCATCGACGAAATTCGCAGCTAATAGCTCTTGAACTTTTCCGATAGGGATCCCCCTCAACCCCTATGATTTCACCAAAATCTCCCACACCAAAAATAATATAGGACGGATCGTGATGAACACTATTGAGACAACTTAAAACGTCTTTAAGTAAAAGGTCTTGTTGACTTCTCTTATACCAACTCTTCCGATAGATCACACGTTCAGATGGTCCCTCGCACAACAATTCCGTTAACTCCATTCAAGCTACCTCCTTAACGGCGCCAAAATCACTCCCCTTAGATAGGAGAAAGTGATCGTTTTTTACGAATTCCTATGCAACTTTAACTCACTTAACCGAATTTATTGCTCACAAAATCACATAATTACTCATTTGCATCTAGCTATACCATCTTTTTACATATTCCCTTCTCCTTTCTTCCTTTGTTACTTATCCACGCCAATCCCCTTAACAACCGCGGATAAAGCGCTTACTTTACTGCTTGTATTAACTATATTCCTATTAGTTCTTCTTGTAAATAGATGAATTATTATATTTTACTCATTTATTTTTTAATATTTTTTATGAACATAATCCATTCGTCCAATCGCCTTTCAACCCGACATTAGCAAATCCAGCCCATTGAGTCCAAGCCTCCATTAAGCAAATCCCACCCAATAAGCCACTCCGCCCCATTGAGCCCATCCCACCAACAAGCCAATCCCACCAACAAGCCAATCCGCCAGAAAAAAAGAACTGACTCCCTATAGTTCGACTTTTTAGTCAAATATTAGGAAATCAGCTCTGATTTTTCAGGCAAATTTTCCCAGCTAGTCCATCAAACATCAAACTAATCCTTGCAATTTGCCCATTCATTTATTCTTTTACAATGAGATTTTAACTATTGAAATTCCACCACAGACCCAGAATCAATATAGACGATACGTTCACAGATATTCGTCACATAATCGCCAATGCGCTCCAAATTTGAACAGGCACTAATGAATCCCGATCCATTATAAACCATTGATGGATTTCCCTTCATCGCTTTTAGAGTCATTTCATTCGCTTGTTGAAACAGTTCATCCACCCGATCATCAATTGCCGCAATTCGCTTAGCATCCGTCATAGAGACATCTTCTAAGGCATCTAGGGATTCTTTCAACATCCCCTTAATCACTTCCGCCATTTCTAGCAAGATATCACTCGCCTCATCCATCAAAGGATTTCCCTTCATTCGAATGCTAGTTTTAGCTATACTTGCCGCATGATCTCCCATACGCTCTAAGTCTGAAGCAATTTTCATCGATGTCACGATCACTCGCAAGTCTGTTGCATATGGCGACTGAAGGGCTAGTAGGCGAATGGCCTCTTTTTCTATCTGAAGATCACTCGCATTAATCAAGCCATCCGATTGAATAACCGATAAAGCCTTATCCGTATCCCTTTCTATAAACGACTCTACCGCTAAATGAATAGCTTCTAAAACCTGTTGCCCCATCCCCTGTATTTGGCGAGTTAATGTTCCTAGACCTGCATCAAATTCCTCTCTAGTCACTCTGCTTCCCCCTCTTCATTTTCTATCTATTTCCCCATTAATTTTACTTTTCCTAGTTTCAAGAGCTTCTTTCCCAAAAAAGCCTAGCCTCTCTTTTTCTCTCCATTTTCCTTAAACATTTCCCAGAACTTTTTCCTTCATTGCGCCTTTATCCCTTGTTTAACCAAATTTACTAGTTATATAGTCTTCTGTTTTTAACCAAATTTACCAGATATATAGTCTTCTGTTCGAGGATCAGTCGGGAATTGGAATATTCTCTCAGTTGGTCCAAATTCACATACTTCTCCTAAAAGAAAGAAAGCCACTTTATCCGAAACACGAGAAGCTTGTTGCATATTATGCGTCACAATCACAATGGTTAAATCTTTTCGTAATTGGCGGACTAATTCTTCAATTTTATTGGTAGATATGGGATCTAAGGCAGAGGTCGGCTCATCCATTAATAGGACTTTGGGTTCTACGGCCAAAGCTCTAGCAATACACAAACGCTGTTGCTGTCCCCCAGAAATGGAAAGAGCATTTTGTTGCAATTTGTCCTTTACTTCCTCCCAAATAGCCGCTTGCTTAAGAGAACGTTCGACAATTTCATCCAATTGCGCCTTAGATTTTATCCCATGTGTGCGTGGACCATAGGCAATATTATCGTAAATGGACTTAGGAAAAGGATTCGGGTGTTGAAAAACCATTCCTACCTCTTTCCGTAAACGATTGACATCGTAATTGGCTTGATAAATATTTTGTCCATCAATTTTAATTTCTCCTGTAATACGGCAATCACTAACCAAATCATTCATTCGATTGAGACTTTTTAATAAAGTAGATTTCCCACATCCAGAAGGGCCAATAAAAGCTGTGACTTCCTTTTCTGGTATAGACAAATTTATCTCCTTTAAGGCTTGAAAATCTCCATAATACAAATTCATCTTTTTTATATCGATCATATTCATCGCTTTTTCCCCTTTTTGAATAAAAACTATGGCACTTTATCTCATCTTTTTCCCCACTTGCTTGGCTAAAGTCATTGAAAGACCATTGATAACAAGAATAATAGCCATCAATACTACCCCAGTCGCATAGGCTTCTTCCACATGAAAACCCTCGCTCGATAACACATACATATGCAAAGCAAGGGTACGACCAGATGACAGTAATGATTTCGGTAGATCTGTAGACGTTCCCAAGGTATACATAAGAGCGGCCGTTTCCCCTACAATCCGTCCCATAGCTAGAATAACCCCTGATAAAATCCCTGGTAGAGCAACTGGTAAAACAATATGAAAAATAGTCCTTAATTTCCCTGCTCCTAAACCAAAGCTAGCGGCTCGTAAGCTATCGTTAACTGATAGGAGAGCCTCCTCCGTTGATCTCACAATGAGTGGCAGTACCATAATAGATACAGTCAAAATCCCCGCAAGCAAGGAATACTGCAATTTAAGCGCGATGACAAAGAAAAGCATCCCAAATAAACCATAGACAATGGAAGGTATCCCCGCCAAGGTATCCGAAGCAATACGAATAATTTCTACCCATTTTGCTCCACGTTTGGCATATTCCACCAAATAAAATCCGGTAAATACACCAATAGGCGTTGCAATCGCCAAAGCCAAAGTAACCGTAATGAGGGTAGAAATAATGGCAGGCATGAGAGAAACATTTTTTGTCGTATAGTGAAAGGCAAACAGCGATGGTTTAATATGGGGTAGGCCTTTAATGACCACAAAGGCAACAATATATAGCAGAATGGAAAAAGTAAGTCCAGCTGCTAAATAAACTGCTCCTCTTAACAATTTATTTTTCATAAATTTCCTTCTTTCCTATTCAAATGATCTTCTCTAAAAGCTGGCTAAGCCTTACGTTTCATCCATGCAAAGCTTGCGTTAATCAGCAAAATAAAAGCAAATAAAACCGCTGATGTCGCTATCAAAGCTTGACGATGGTCACCTGCTGCATAGGCCATTTCCATAACTATATTCGTCGTTAGCGTACGAACCCCTTGAGTCAGTGACGAAGGAATTCTAGCTTGATTTCCAGCAACTAAAATCACTGCCATCGTTTCGCCTATAGCCCTTCCTAATCCAAGAATAACGGAAGAAATAATACCCGACTTAGCTGCTGGTAAGATCACATGAAAAACGGACTGTTCATGACTTGCCCCCAAGCCCATGCTCCCTTGATAATAGCTTTTAGGTACAGCCTGAATGGCTGCTGAAGATAAAGAAACGACTGTTGGCAATATCATTATCCCCAAAAGGAAAGAGGCCGTTAAACTGTTCATCCCAGTCCCTCCCACTAAATTTTTCATCAAAGGGACGAGTACTTGCAAGCCGAAAAAGCCATAGACAATAGAGGGAATAGAAGCCATTAAATGAATAGCTGCTTGCAAACTTTTATGCCAGGCTTTGGGGCAAAAATAAGCCATATAAGTCGCTGTTAGGATACCTATTGGCACCCCAATGACCATGGCGCCCAAGGTAATCATCACCGACCCATAAATCATCGGTAAAATACCGTAAGTTGCTGGTGTATTACTTGGCCCCCACTCCCGACCAAAGAGGAAATTATTGAGGTCTTGTTTAACTATAAAAGGTAGACCATTGGCAAAAATAAAATAACAAATCACTAGAGTAGCCAGCACGGCGATCATTGCACAACAAAAAAAGAGACCTTCCATTCCTTTCTCCAGCCATATACGCTTCTTTTCCATCCTTAACGCTCCATTCTCCTAAACTCATTAAGAATGAGGGGGACTTAACAGAGACCCCCTCACCCCTTTGTCCATCTGCTCCTCTTATCGCCTAGAACATTTTATAAATGCTTACCCCAGCCTATTTTTCCAAGTCTTTCCATTCCTTTAACTTGCCTTGAAAGACTTTTTTCAAATTTTCAAGACTGATATTATCCAATTTATTTTCTTTATTGACAATTACGGCAATGCCATCTTTAGCCATCACTTCAGCTTGAAGCTTTTCTTTTTCTTCATCCTTTAATTCCCGTGAAGCCATCCCAATATCTGCTGTCCCTTCAGCAGCCGCTTGAATTCCTGCAGATGATCCATTGGCTGTAATATCTACTTGGACATCAGGATTCATTTTCACATAAGCTTCTTTTAGTTTTTCCATCAATGGCGCAACAGAGGTTGACCCCACAATAGACAGTTTCCCTTTCTTTCCTTTTCCATCATAGGACTTATCCCCTTTTATACGAATATAGCCATTATCTTCCACAATCTTTTGTCCTTCTTTAGAATGGATAAAGTCGATAAAATCTCTGGCTAAGCCTTTTATTTCTCCCTTGAAAGCCAGATTAAATGGGCGAGCTATTTTATATTCATCAGATGCGACACGACTGGCTGTAGGCTCAACCGATTCTACTTTTAACGCTTTGACCTTATCATTTAAAGAGCCCAGAGAGATATAGCCTATACTTTCTTTATCATTAGCCACTGTACTCATCACACCATCTGTTGAATTTTGAACGGTCGCTTCTGTTGAAGTGGTATCTTTTTCGCTATCCCCATCCTTTTCTAAAAGTCCAGTAATTTCTACAAAAGCGCCTCTCGTCCCCGATCCATTTTCTCGCGTGATAACATTAATATGACTAGCATTAGCTGATTTTTCCTGCTTTTCGCCATTAGCGTTTTTCCCGCCACAAGATGCTAAAGAAAGTGCCAAGCCTACTATTGTCAATACTTTGGTTATTTTATTCCAATTCATCATTTAATCTCCTCTTTCTTTAACTTTCGCCTCTTAGAAAAGGCTTTTAATTATCAGCTTTTCCTGACAACTTTAGCCTAACAAAGTCCTATTAATTCAAGAGCCGATTTTTGGTAAATTTTATGTAAATGCATGATCATGTCTTCAAAAAATCGGCCTCTATATGTCCTATTAAAAAAGTTTCCTCAATATTTTCTATTTCAAAAAAGTTTCCTCAATATTTTCTATTTCAAAAAAAGCAGGCCAAGAGTACTTCTATAAGTCCCTTGACCTGCTTTCTGCTATTTCGTAAAGGTTTTTCTTTAACTTTCTGATCTTTTTTAAATACCCCTAGCTTCTGAAATCACGCTACTAGGCCTAGAATTAATCCCTACCTTATCCATGCATAGAAATCTCAGGAAAGCGAATCTCAAACTCCTAAGATTAATCCTTCGTTTTTTTCAACCAAGTAATTGTAAAACAAGTCCCTACCCCCATGGTAGAATTCACTTCTATACTAGCGCCTAAAGATTTCACTAAATGTTTCACAATAGATAATCCCAAACCAGTACCACCCATCTTTCGTCCACGGGCCTTGTCTACCCGATAAAAACGTTCAAATATGCGGCTTTGGGCTTCTTCAGGAATACCAATTCCATCATCTTTGATCAGTAGGCGAAAAGCTTCTTGATTCTCTTCCAGCGAAACTTCCACATAGCCTGGAGCATTATTGTAATTCACCCCATTAGTTACCAAATTCAAGAGGATCTGTTTTAAGCGATTAGGATCTGTCTCCATTCTGCTACCGGCTTTAATATGATTGATCAAACGAACACCTGCCAATTCTGCTTGGTCTTGTAAGAGACAAAATACGCTTTCAAGCAGTTCTTTTAAATCAACACTTTCAATAGACAGGCTTTCCGCATGACTTTCTAAACGTGACAAAGTCAAAATATCTTCCACAATAGCACTTACCCTAACGGATTCTTTATAAATAATTGACAAACATTCTTCTAAGCTTTCATCATCTCTTAAATCTTTATCCATCAAAGTTTCCGCAAATCCCTTAATAGCCGTCAAAGGGGTCCGCAATTCATGAGAGGCATTGGCCACGAATTCACTCCGCATTTTCTCTAACTGGCGAACAGAACTGATATCATACAAGGCTACGATCATGGCTACTTCTTCCTCATGACTTTCTACCGTATCAATCGGAAGAGCTGTTGCTTCAACCATTTTTTCAGATGCATAATACAATAAAACTTCTTCTTTTTGCACTTCTTGACTCTCATAAGCTTTCTGAATTAATTGTTGAAGGCCATAGGATTCTAGAGCCAAGGTATAAGACTTTTTCCTCATCTGCCGTCTACTTTTATGCAATAATTGTTCTGCCGCCTTGTTTACCACAAGAACGCGATATTGATCATCTAACAAAAGAACCCCCATAATGGAATGCTCCATCAGTAATTCCACTTGTTTTCGTGCTTTTTCCAAGCGCTCTTCTGTCGCATGGAAAGTCCTCGCTAAACGATTTAATTGCCCGCCCACTTCATCTACAGAACGGAAATCCATCTCTTTATAAGCTTCTTTACCCGGTTCAAGAGAAAGTTTTTTTATCGCTTCTTCTAAGTGTTCCAAAGGCAGGATACTTAAATGAATTTTTCGTTTAAAATGCCAATGGAGACCCAGTAAAGCTAAAAAAAGAAAAGCCAAAATCGGCTGGCTCCTATTCGTCGTATAGAAACGAATAGGGTCACTTGGAATAATATAGAATACAGCTAAATTCTTTATCTTGAAACGATAGGCAAAAAAATACCTCGTCTTCACTCTACCCCAAGTTTTAATTTCTAGTAATCTTTTCTCTTGTTGATCAGTCAAATATGGTGCTTTAACTAAAAGCTTACTTTTCTTCTTTCTTCTAGGAAGCTCAGCTAGTAACCAATAAGCCTTGGACTGACTTTTATTTAAACTGCTGTAATAATCAACTAAATCATCTTGACTAGGCTTATTTTTAGCTACAAAAGCCATTTGCTGCTTGGCTATTTCTTCAGATGCCTGATAGCTTTCCGCTTCATGCCAAGCTTTTCCAAAAAGAAAACTCCCAAAAAACAAAAGCGAAAGCATGGCTAGAGCCGTAAAAGTGGCATAAGCTTGCCAGGCTTTTTTTAGTTGTTTAATCATCCATCTTCACCAACTTGTAGCCAAAGCCTCTCACTGTTTGAATATAGGGATGGTCTTCTCCCAACTTTTCCCTTAAGTGAGATATATGAACGTCGACAATCCGTGTATCCAAGGCAAGAGGGTAGTCCCACACAGCCTCTAAAAGAATATCCCTTGATAGGGTACGCCCTTCCCTTTTAGCCATATAAGTGAGCAATTCGAATTCTTTTCGGGTTAAAGTTAAGCTGACTCCTGATAAAGTCACTTCGAAACTCTCTTCATTAATGATCAAATCTCCTAAATGAATCACTTTTTCTTTAGTATTTTCTAAGGTCAAGGGATCAGCTTTACTTAATTCTTGACGCATACGCCGCCTAACAGCCTTAATACGTGCTATCAACTCTCTAGGGCTAAAAGGCTTGGTCATATAATCATCTGCCCCTAACTCCAATCCGAGAATTTTGTCAATTTCCTCATCACGAGCCGTCAACATAATAATGGGTGTAGTTTTTTGTGCCAATCTCAGGTCACGACAAATGTCCATCCCATCTTTCCCAGGTAGCATCAAATCCAAAATGATACAATCCCATTCCTGATGTAAAGCAAGATCAAATCCCTCCAAGCCATCCAAACTGGCTTCAACTTCATAGCCAGACTTCTCCAAGTTCAAACGGATTAATTTGACAATAGAAGGCTCATCTTCTATAAGGAGTACCCTATCCACCTGAAATCCCCCCTTTTCTAAATCATATCGAACAAGTCCCTAGCTCTTCAAGGAATTATCGGTAAATTATGTTAAATTCTTGTAAATTTCATCCCCCTAGAAATACTTTAAAAGGCCTTCCTTCTGATAGCTTAGTTTTACACGAGTTCCTTTTACACTGTGCTTTGCCTTCTAGCATTTTTCAAAAAATCATAGCAAGGAAGCCATCCCTTCGCTACAATAGATTTAGATCACCAGACGCTTTCTCATAAAGGAGCTATCCTATGCGGATTAATGATTACCTAGAAAAATATAAAGACGTCCCTTTTAGCGACAGTCCCGTTAATGAAGTTGATTTTGCCATTCTAGCCGAAATTTCCTATGTCACTTTGGATCCTTTTATCCCAAGGGAATTATCTTCTGAGTACAGTCAATCCCTCCAGAAAATTTATCAAGCCTTCTCTTCTTCTTGCACGCCATCTTCTAGTTTTTTGCAAGAAGCCAGGAGAAAATTATTAA
Source organism: Atopobacter sp. AH10 (assembly GCF_003664595.1). GTDB lineage: Bacteria > Bacillota > Bacilli > Lactobacillales > Aerococcaceae > Atopobacter. Next base: position 33,944 of record NZ_QXPZ01000027.1, on the reverse strand, counting down.
GAGATCTGGTAAACGCAAAGCGATTCAAAGATTTGCGCCTATATGCTTTTTCTGGTGAAACCAGTCAGGAAAACAAGCTCCAATTTGCCGCTTTCGCAGTGGATTTAGGCAAAGATACCCATCTTATCTTGATGAGAGGAACTGATGGCTCTTTCGTTGGTTGGCAGGAGGACTTCAATCTCGCCTCCAATCAGGAAATGCCTTCTCAACAAATGGCGACCGATTATCTCACATCCGTCCTAAAACATAATCAGCATCCTTATTTTCTCATTGGTCACTCAAAGGGAGGTAATTTGGTCGTAGAGTCAGCTAGCCGACTCCATCCCAAACTTCAACAACAAATAGAAGCCATCTATTCCTTCGATGGACCAGGTGTATTTAGTTCGTCCTACCAGACTCCAGGTTATAAAAATATTCAACAAAAGATTTTAAACTATCTCCCTCAAGATTCACGATTTGGAACTTTACTCGAAAATGACCAAGAAGCTGAAATTATCTATAGTGCAGGATTTTCCTACCTTCAACACATCATGCTACTCTGGCAAATTGACGAAACATATTTTCTAAGAGCTCCGTATATTTCATTAGATAGTCAGGCTACTTCTACAGCCATAGATATATTTCAGGCCTATCATAGTTTAAATGATATCCAACGCTTTTTTGATATCGTCTTTTCTGTTATGTATCGGACTGGATTTAAAAGATGGGAGACAGTTTCCAGTGACCCTTCAGAATTTTTGTCTAATCTCTATGAAGAAATAAAAGATTTACCTTCAAGAGACCGTCAATTTGTCTTTACGCTTCTTTATGATTTTAAACTCATTAGCCATCAGGTCAAATTAAACTTCATCAAGAAAGAATTTGCTCATTCTTTAGGCGACCCCCTATGGCTGAGCTATCGAACGGTTGTCCAGCACGCTACCCACAACCAATCCCCTTACTCCATTATTCTAGCTATAATTTTCGGCGGACTTGCTTTATTTATCCCTTTTCAATCGTTAAGTTTCAGTTTTCTCATCCTCAGTATAATGATGATAATGAGCCTTTTATCAGGTTTAAGAGATCTAATCTCTTTCTACCGAGATAAGCAAAGGGGTCTAGTAAGAAAAGAGCTCCTCTTTTCCGGTTTAACAGCCGTCATTTTTCTGATCCACTTTTTAAGCCATGTTCAACAAGCTACACAGAATATCCAAATTCATTTTTTTGTTTTCTACCTTCTCTTTTTTGCCATCTTGCGTTGCTTGAGGCTCTGGAAATTTTACAAAGAACAAGCCAGCTTATCTGGGACAGGTATAAGCCTCTTGCTCTCAGAAGGCATTCTTGCTCTTCTTTTCGCTATACGTCCCTCACTCTGCCAAACACTCCCCTATTTCCTCTCTCCTTTTTTCCTCATAGAAGGAGCCCTCATTCTCTATAGCCATTACCGCTATCAACAAAAAAGGGAGCTCTTTGAATTCATTTCAAACTATTTAAAAGACGATCTTAGAAAGAATGCTACAGACTAATGCAAAAGCTAATGGAAGGAAATTTTGGTTCTATACTTTAACAAAATTGACAAAGTGCCGAAATTTCTGAAGTCTCCTGCTAAAAAAATTGATAGAAATTTTCAAATACGGTTAAAATCGCCAGATCAAATAAAATCTAATCGTTAAAAAGTCTCCCCTCTACTTAACTTGACTAGTAGAGGGGATCTTTGTCTCACTCAACAAGCATTCTAGCGAACTTTAAATTTACCAACAAAATTTGACAAAGTGCCCACAAAAAATGTACCAAATTAGAAAAGACTTTCACAGTCATCTATACTTATGTCAAATCTTCTCATCAAGAAACTATAAAAGATACTAAAATATAGCTTATGTAGATTATCGTAAAAAAAGTCAGTTTCTCTTTGTGAACTAACACACATATTCACTTCTAAATGATTACTCCTTTTTCTTTCTTCGCACCACTTATTTACCACTACATAATTAGCCTATTTTTTTATAGAGATAAAGCTACTAGTCTTTATATTAGAACGACTTTTAAAATGCATATATTGATTATATCTTTAATTTTTATTTATTTATAGAAATTATCCATAAACAACCATTCAAGCACTCTATCTATTTGAAGAAAGCAAGAAAATGCCGATTTAATAATGTTTTTTCAAGTTTTAAGTTAGTCCTTCATCCCTAAAATGCATCCCCTCTCCTAGTATTGCTCACTATTTAACATATTTTTTTAAGATAAAATCATGATTTATAGTTAATTTTAGTGAAATAATTGGTACAATGTGTCTAGCTGCTTTCTAAAGCAGGACTTATTATCATCAGTTAGTGTATTTATTAACAAGTTAACTAGGAAGATTGACTTACTCGGCCGCGGACTCCTCTCTTTCTTCCTAAGATTTCTTCTTATATAGAGATACACTAAGCTATATTATTAGGAGGATTATTATGCCTAACACACAAAAAAATGTATCGTTTAGTCTAAAAAAGGAATTTACCGTCTTATCCGTTTTACTGATTCCAATTGCCGTAGCTATTAACTATATAGCCGGCACGCTGACTTATAGCTTGAAATTGCCTCTCTATCTTGATATGATCGGCACTTTCATTGTATCGATCTTATCCGGTCCCTTTGTTGGTGTAGCAACAGCTGTCTTAACCAGCATCGTCAAAAATATTGCCATTAACCCTGCCTATATCGCCTATTCTATGGTTTCAGCTACCGTCGCCCTTTTTGTCGGCTTTGCTACTCGGAAAAAATTATTAAACACTTTGCCTAGATTACTGCTAGTCGGACTAATTGTTGCCATTATTGCTTCTGTCATGTCTGTAGCTGTAACTGTAGCTTTCTTTGGCGGTTTTGGATCTGATGGGACAGATGGATTGAAAGCAACATTAATGGCCATGGGTCTGCCTTTCTGGCCCGCTCAATTCATCGGCTCCACCCTTGCTGAACTTCCAGATAAATTAGCCTCTTTATGGCTAGCTCATTCTATAGTTAAACTCATGTCAAATCGTTACCTCATCAAATTCCCTAATGGCCGCATTTTTATCGATGCCAAAAACCCCCATTCTCGCCCTTAAGAGGAGCCAAGCATTCATGAACAATTTAGCCGCTAAATGTAGAGAACTGAACCCCCTGACTCATCTTTCTCTTCTGTCGATCGGGCTGGTAGTCGCTTTTATCATGCCTTACCCTATTGTTTTTTTAGAGATAGTCAGCATTTTATTCCTTTCCATCTGGACGAGTTTTTTCAAAAAATTTTCCCGTCAATTCATTCAAACTGTCTGTTTAGTAGGAGGAATTATATTTTTCTTTCAACTCTTTTTCTTACCATCTGGGCAAAATCTTTACCAAGTGGGGATCTTTCGCATCACACAAGGCGGTTTAAATCGTGCCTTAACTTATAGTACACGACTAATGGCATTCATCACGACTATCCTCTTTCTAACTCACCTCATCCCCGTTCGTGACCTAGCCTTAGCTATTGAGCAAAAGGGGGTTTCTCCTTTACTCAGCTACATTTTACTGGCCTCAATTGACTGGATACCTGAAATGAAAAGGCGTTTAAGAAAGATTACAGAGGCTCAGAAATCTCGAGGCATCGAAACTGAAGGGTCTTTATTAACACGTGCTAAGGCCTTCTTCCCTATTCTAGCCCCAGTGATTTTATCTGCTATTGTAGGTGTGGAAGAAAAAGCTATCACCTTAGAAGTTCGTGGTTTTTTCAGCCAATCTCCTAAAACTTATCTCAGAGAAATTAAAGATCAAAAAATCGACCATCTTTTACGCAAGTTTGCTTACTTTACCATAATTAGTTTAATTATTGGGAGGATTCTTTATGGCTTCTATCACGCTTAAAAATTTCTCCTTTAGCTACGAATTGGCTCAAAAAGAAAGCTTAAAAGATATTAATTTTTCTTTTGACTCCGGCAAAGTTTATGGCATCATCGGCTCAAATGGGGCTGGTAAATCCACTTTACTGCATGCAATTAGAGGATTTATTCCAAAATATTACCCTGGAAGCTATACTGGTGATATCTTGATCGGTGATCAATCTGTTTTCCATATGTCCTCTTCTGAACTCGCTCATCAGATCGGTTTTGTCTTTCAAAACCCTTTCACACAAATTTCTGGTGTAAAAGCTACAGTTTATGAAGAAGTCGCCTATGGGCTTGAAAACTTAGGCCTAGCTAAAGAGGAGATTGAAAACCGAGTCGATCGGATCTTAAAAGAAACTGGCCTTTCTGAACTCGCTAAAAGGCACCCTTATCAGCTTTCTGGAGGTCAGCAACAAAGAGTCGCCTTGGCCTCAGTTTTAGTGATGGATCAAGATATTTTCTTAATCGATGAACCCACTTCTCAATTAGATCCTGAAAGCAGTCAGCATATATTAGAAACCATCGCCCAACTCAAAGAAAAAGGAAAAACTATTCTTTTAGTGGAGCATGAATTAGATTTCTTATCTCAGTTGGCCGATGAACTATTGGTTCTTGTAGATGGACAAGTTATAGAACACGGCCCTAGTTCGACCGTTTTTTCAGATAGTCACTTGCTTCGTTACGGAATTCCAGTTCCAAAAATCGTTAGATTCAAGGAAAAATTGCAAAAAAAAGCTATCTATCTCTCCCCCAAACTACTCTCGGCTGAATCAGTTGCCAGCCAGCTGCTACAAGTCAAAAAAGATGGTCAACTCAAAAAAACGTCTCAATTTCACAAGATGGATAAAGGCCTTTCAAAAGACTTACAGGTCAAAGCAACTAAAACAGAAGCTATTAAAACAGAAGCGCCTATAACGAAAGCTCCTACAACAAAAGATCCTACAACGAAAGCTCCTACAACGAAAGCTCCTACAACGAAAGTTCCTATAACAGAAGCTCCTATAAGGGATGAAAATTCTTTCTCTAACATCTCTTCAAAAGAAACCCTACTAGACATTCGTCAAGTGTCCTATAGCTATCCCAATGGTCAAAAAGCCGTCAAAGATATTTCTTTTACTATCCATTCTGGTCAACGTCTCGCTATTATCGGTCAAAATGGTGCTGGGAAAACCACTACAGTCAAATTATTAAACGGCTTAATTCGGCCAGACAGTGGCCAAGTCCTCTACAGGGGGATTGACACAAAAGATATGACTACCGCTCAATTAACTCATCACGTGGGCTATGTTTTCCAAAATCCAGATGACCAACTTTTCAACGCAAGCGTTTATGATGAGCTCGCTTACTCTCTCAAAAAATTGGCTCACCATCAAAAAGAAATCGATGACATTGATCGGAAAGTTCACTATTTCGCGAATCTTTGTGGGATAGAAGACTATTTAGGCCACAATCCCTATGATCTCCCCTTATCCACTAGAAAGTTAGTCGCTATTGCAGCTATTTTGACCCTTGACCCTGAAGTTGTTATTTTAGATGAAGTAAATGCCGGACAAGACTTTAATGGAATGCGCCAAATTCAAGATATCATTAACCAGCTCAGTCAAAAAGGAAAAGCAGTCATCACTATTACTCATGATATGGAATTTGTCGCTGAATGCATGGATCAGCTTCTTGTCCTTATGGATGGTAGAATAGTCCAAGCTTCTACTCCTCTTGAGATTTTCTGCCAAAGAACATTACTCAAGCAGGCGCATTTACACCCTCCTCTTAGTATAGAGATCAGTCAAGCTTTAGGGATCCCTCCTAAGACACTAGACATGGATGGCCTCGCTGATCAAGTCGCGTCTTATCTATCTACAAATTAACCCCTTCCCACTTCTCCTGTGAGCCTTTCAAATAGGACGATATCCCATGACCCTTTCACTTAATAGCAGTGGTGTTCATATCTCCATAATAGATAAAGAAGCAAACTCTTTCTTAGTCAGAAAAAGCTTGCTTCTTTTTAGTTTCAACTTTCTCATTCTTAGGCCAGTTGTTTCCTACAAACGACCGCTAATATAGCCCCAATAGCTAAAAATACCCCTGCAACTAAACTAATGACATGGGAACCAAAATTTTCAAGCAAGAGCCCACTAGTCAAAGATCCTAGCATGACCGCTAAATTAAAGGAACAAGACTGAATAGCATTAGCTACAGCCGTCCCCTCTTTAACCTGTCTAGCTGTTGCCGTTTGAAATGTTGAGCTAAGAGACCCAAATGTCAGCCCCCAAAGCACAAAAGCCAGATGTTGCAGGAAGAGTGATTGCCCTCCATAAAAAATCACCATTGTCAAAACACCAAGAGCAAACAAGCCAAATAAAAGGAGATGGAAATAGCGATCAATAAAGTTCATGACAATCATTACCGCTACTATCGAACCAATACCAAAGAAAATTTGCGCTTCAGTTATACTTGGATAAGCTATATCAGAAATTAAACTAGTCAAATAGGTATAGGCACCGTAATTCGCTCCAACTCCTATGAAAGTAAAGATCAATACCAGCAAAACCCCTCGATTTTTTAGCATGGTTATTGGCGAATTGGCCGCACTTCTTTTTTCACCAGCAACTGCTGGCAGAAAGAGATAAGAAAGAAGCGCCAAGAGTAATATAATCCCTCCCATAAGAGCGAAGGCTATTTTATAACCGAATTTGTTTCCAACAAATGTCATCACAGGTAAACCAAAACACATACCTACTGTAATACCAGACATAATGTAGGTCACAGCTTGCCCTTGATGTCCGATTGGAACGATAGACATCCCATAAGCTGTAATCATTGGCCACAAGGCACCTACACACATCCCACCAAGGACACGCCCAATTAGAGCAAGTGGATAAGAAGGAGCAAGCGCTACTAAAAGATTGGAAAAGGCAAATCCAAGCAATAGACTACACAGTAATTTTTTCCGATTCCACTCAACTGTTAGTGAAATCAGAGGAATTCCAAATAACGCTGAAGCTATCGCATAAATACCCACCAAGGCACCTGCTTCTGTGTTCGTCAGCTGAAAATGTTTTGATATTAATGGGAGAATCCCAGATGGCATCAATTCGCAAATAATCGCTAAAAAAGTTACCCCAGCCATCAAAGTCAATTTTCCAAGTTGCATCTTTCCTTTTGACATGCTTTATCCCCTTTTTCTTCATCATTTATCCACTATAAAGAAGTTGCTTTTGTGGGCGCATCCGATCAATGCTAGATTTTTCTTCGTCATTAGTCACTATGAAGAAGCTGCTTTTGTGGGCGCATCAGATCAATGCTAGCTTTTTCTTCATCATCAGTCTACTATGAAGAAGCTAGGTCTTGTCTATCCTTTAACTTGGCTCTTCATCCTTTAACCGCACGCTTTTATCCCTATCATAATAAGCCCTTGTGTCTAAAAGCAGCACAACGTCCCTATATTCCCATATTTCACTCACCAGACGCAAGACTAGGCGCTGTTTTTTTCATATCCTTTTACTATTTTATTCAAGAGGATCGATTGAATCTCCCTCTTACAGAACAGATAGAAAGAACAGATTATTTCCCTTTTATTATAGCAATTTTCCCGGTCAAGAAAAAAGCGATGGGAGTTGCTACAGGCTGCATGAGTCGACTTTCTTCGTCCAACTATTTTATGCCACACTTTCCCCACCGCTATCAAATCCTAGGTCTACGCTACTCTCTTTTAGCCCATTCTTTAGCTAATCGTCCGCCTAAGTCTGCATCTTGCTTAGCTATCTAGCTTTTGCTCTTCATCAAGCCTTAGCTATATTGCCCTTAGACTTTTCCTGAAAGGCTCGTATACTTTCTTCTTTCACTATCTTAAACCAAAGGAGACTCGATATAAAGATAGCAAGATGGCTTAAACCAGCCAGTCCAGACAAGCCAGAATCCATAGCAGGAGACATAGGAAACGCCATCACAGCGGCTAAACCTCGTAAGGTCATACACAAAGCCAGCAAAAGAAGACTCAGTTGATAAAAAATCATGGTGCGATCAAAAAGGTGGTGCTGGCTCAAATCTACTTGTTGATTCAGTAGGAAAAGAAACAAAAATACCCCTGTCCCTAGTAAGAACAAATGCCCATGAACTTTCCCTAAAGCTGTCGGGCTAGAAAATCTCATCCACTTGGTCATCTCACGATAAAAGACCCCTGAAGCCATCGCTAAAAGGAAATAATTTCTCGCTGCATTCAATAACCGACAAGCCCCAGACAACTTTTCACGGTAACGATAAAATCTTAGGCCAAAGCGAATGCCCGAAAAAGCAAGTGCCGCCCCAAGCCCAGTATAGAAAAAAGCAATAAGCATCTCTGGCAACAAGTGGAAACGCCGAATTAAAATTCCCATCGTCATCATGACAGCCATAATAAGAAAAGAAGGACGGTCAAAGAACTTCCAAAAAGCCAACTTCTCCTCCTCTGATTTTAAAATACGACTCGTATGCTTTCTAACTAAAGGGTCAAAGACTTTAAAACTAAACAAAGCAAAGACAAGGAGCGCCAAAATTCCTGTTATAAAATTCAAATATTCCGGCAACAATTTAAGCCCTATAAGCAAAATATTCAATCCAGCTATCAACCAAACAAAGCTTGCAATAGCCAGTAAATTAACTTTATTAACTTTCATCCTATTAACCTCCTCTTATACATACAAATAATGTTGCATCAAAGCTAGTAAACTCTCTATGCTTGGATCATTGTTCGTCAAACATTGGAAAAATAATATTCTGATCATATGGACAAAGTCTGCTTTAGAAAATACTGAATCAAATCGTCCTTGCCTTATCTGACTGTCATGAAGCAAACATTCTAACATCGAATCTTCTAGCCAGTCATGCAATCGATCCATCCCCTCACTTTGATCTTTCTGTCCACTAGCTGATAAAACTCTCGCATGATCTGACAAAAAGCCAGGATAGGTCACTTCTATATCCTGAACTGCCTTGTAAAGACCGGCCATATAAGTTTTTAAAGATTGCTCGCTTGGCACTGGTAAATTTTTCATCATCAAACGCCAAATAGTCGCAACAGTTTGATTCATCAAATCCGATTTATTTGAAAAATAATGATACAGGGTGCCTAGAGATAAGCCAGAAACTTGGGACACTCGTCGCATGGTCAAAGCATTCAATCCTTCCTTTGCCACAATGTCTAAACAAGCGGTCAACACTTCTTCCTGACTAGATAATTTACTTCTCATCTTTCCCTCGTCTTCCCTCCATTCTTTTGCGCTACTTTCTATATGTGAACACTGTTCATTTTAGATCAAACTAGTTAATCGGTCAAAAGATTCGCCTAACAAAAGTCTGTTACAGAAGAGATACTCCTCTCAAATAAGCCCATCCAGCTATTGACTATTCCTCTTAAAAAATGGGGTCGTACAACTAAAACGAGGTCCTAACACTAACGATTTCTTCCAGCTAAACCGTTCTCTATTTATGCTCTTTATTTTTCATTCACCCTTTTAAAAGAGTTATTTTCAGAAAAAAATAATTTTTTTCTGAAAAAGTATTGACATGTGATTCATCCTCCTCTAAAATAGCCCTATAATTAAAAAAGCCAAAGAAATTTATTAGAAAAAAAGAGTAGCCTGATGGAAGATCTCAGAGAGTAAGCGTTTGGTGCAAGCTTACATCGGAAGTGAGTGCGAAAATCATTTTTCTTAGTGCAGGTCTGAATAGAGTAAGGTCTGTCGCAGTGGAATGCGTTATCATCTCCCAGCATTGTTTGATGCTTGAGCGCTTACTTCGGTAAGAAAAAAGGTGGTACCGCGGAACTTTCGTCCTTTGTCAAGATGACAATGGGCTTTTTTTATTAGCTTTTTTAAAAAAAGAAAGAAAAAGAAGGAGGTTTTTAGATGAATAAATTATCTAGAAGTCAGTTTACACAAGTCGCTATCATGTTGTTCGGGTTATTCTTTGGTGCAGGGAACCTCATTTTCCCTCCCCTACTAGGTAATCAAGCCGGTTCAAGTACTTGGTTAGCCTTACTCAGTTTTTCCGTTACTGCTGTTATCTTCCCTGTTCTTGGAACTATTGTTGTTGGGAAAACTGAAGGTCTTTCCAAACTAGCTCATCGGGTTGGCCCTACTTTTTCCTTACTTTTCACCACTGCAATCTACCTTTCCATTGGTCCTGGTTTAGGTATTCCAAGAGCAGGTGCTGTACCCTTTGAAATGGCAGTTGCCCCTTATGTTCCTGCTAGTATGAGCCTTGCCTTAGCCCGCTTTGTCTACACCTTGGTATTCTTTAGTACGGCATTATGGATTTCTTTAACCCCAAACCAATTAGTTAAACGGGTCGGCAAATATTTAACTCCAGCTCTACTTGTTATGATCGCCCTCATGTTCTTCCGTATCATGATGATGCCTAAACATGTAGCTAGTGCGGTAGGGAGCTACGCTGATACACCAGTGATCCAAGGTTTCTTATCTGGTTATGATACGATGGATGCTGTTGCCGCCTTAAACTTCGGTTTCGTCATCAGTATGGCTATCCGTCGCTTTGGTGTGACCGACAGTAAAGAAGTATCCCGCTACACTATGAAAGCCGGTCTCATCGCTGGTAGTGTCCTCTTTGCAGTTTATGCTATGCTTTCTTCTATCGGTATGGTGACTTCTCATCGCTTTGCAGGTGCTGAAAATGGGGCAAGCATCTTGACTAAGGCCGTTCACTTGTCTCTTGGAAACTTCGGTCTTGTCTTCTTAGCCGCTATCTTCACCCTAGCCTGCTTAACAACATGTGTTGGTCTGATCACTTCTGGGGCAGAATACTTCCATCTTCTATTTAAAGGTAAATTATCCTACCGTTCATGGGTCATGATCTGGAGTGGTTTCTCCTTCGTCGTTGCCAACTTCGGCCTGAATAAACTATTAGCCTTCTCTGTTCCAGTATTGACAATGATCTATCCTGTAGCTCTTGTTCTCATCGTTATGGGGAGCAGCCATGACTTACTTCAATACACTCGTAAAAGCTATGTTGCTGCAGCAAGTTTAGCGGTCTTCCTCCCATTTGTGGACATGTTAAAGAACACCTTTAACCTTAGACTTCCTCTCTTAACTAGTCTAGCTGAAAAGCTTCCTCTAACAGATAAAGGTTTAGGTTGGCTCGTCCCAACATTATTGCTACTAAGCGTGAGTGTAGTTGTTGAAAAAATGTTCCTAAAGCAAACAGAAACTTCTCCAGTAGAAGAATTAGCCAACTAGATTCACTCATCATCAGTCTCCCTCAATTGAGGGAGGCTTTTATTTTTTTCATGAAATTACTTCCTTTTTATGCTATTATATTTCTAATAATACTTTAAGAAAAGGGTAATATTATGAAAATAAAAACAAGTGACATCTTAATCATCGGCTTCGCTCTCTTTGCTATCTTTTTTGGAGCAGGTAATTTGATCTTCCCTCCTTATCTAGGTTATATCAGTGGGGAAGAATGGTATAAAGCTGCTTTTGGTTTCCTTACCTCAGATCCCTTCTTCCCTATTCTTGGGGTCTTGGGAGCTATTCAACTTGGTGGGGCTGCCGATGTTTACGGGCAAAGGATCCACCCTCGTTTCGGTCAACTCATTGCCGGAGTATCTATCATTTTGATCGGCCCTCTATTTTCAGTTCCGAGGACCGGCGCCACCACCCATGAAATATTTGTTCAAGCGGTATTTCCTGCTGTCCCAGCTTTTATCAGCTCCTTGATTTTCTTTTCCTTGACCGCTTATTTGTCACTGAACCCCTCTAAAATCGTTCATACAATCGGTAAATATTTGACTCCGCTTATTTTGCTCATTTTAGCTCTCTTAGTGAGTATGGCTATTCTACACCCTGCTAAAGTCATGGGGACAAGTCATATCGACCATGCGATTTCATACGGTTTCAAGGAAGGCTATCAAACCATGGACGCTCTAGGAACTTCCTTATTAGCCAGCATCGTCATGAATGAACTGCGCAACAGAGGCTATAGAGATAAGAAATTGCAAATGAAAGCAGGTGCTCTAGTTGGTTTAGTTGCACTCGTCCTTCTAGCCCTTGTCTACCTTTCACTAGCCTATGCAGGAGCCAGCGTCTCTGGACTTTTGGGTCAACAAGCAGATCGTACCAGTGTATTCTCTGCCACCGTATCTGCCTTGCTCGGACAATCAGGCAATCTTATCATGGGGATATGCGTGGCTCTCGCCTGCCTGACAACAGCTATTGGCTTAACCTCTGCTTTTAGCAACTTCTTTGTCAGCCTATCAGGAGGAAAACTATCCTACAAACGACTGACTTTGCTAGCAGTAAGCATTGAATTCGTCATCTCTTTAATTGGGACAGAACGTATTATCACTATTGCCGCCTTCGTTTTAACCGCTATCTACCCTATCGTCATGACCCTTATCCTCATGGCTTTCATCGATAGATACCTCCCTTACCGTTCAACTTATATAGGCGCTGTCATTGGCGCGGCTTACGTTGGATTGACAGAAGCTCTGATAAGTGCCGATCAAAGCCTGGCCATTCGTTTTCCCTCTCTTGCACTTAGTAAAACATTCCCTCTCAACAACTATGGATTGGAATGGTTATGTCCAGCTATCTTGCTAGGGCTACTTTTCACTCTTTTACACATGTGCTATCAAAAATTGAAGAAAGTCTACTAGCTTATTATAGCTAGGACTAGCTCAACATTTTTTGCCTCTATACTTTTGTTCGGTAAAAGAGGCAGACGACTTTCTTGGCTCTATACTTTTTGTTTGGTGAAAAAGACAGACGACTTTCTTTACATGTCATATAAAACACTAAAATAAGCATCAGAAACTCTTGCCTGAACTGATCCTAGAGATCGTTTAGGGTCAATAGTTCCCGATGCTTTTTAATTTTCTATTCTCTTCTAGCCCTAGGAATAAAGATAGATGAATGACCATTAGATCAAATTAAGGCAGACGCAGATCAAGTGAGCCGAAATTCCCTGACTCATAACCACAAACATCAGCTATAAGCAGGTGGTATTATTTTTAACCCTTCATAAATTTGATCATATTTACTCAATACTGATCCTAAAGTAAAACCAAAAGAGTCATCCCAATAGCCATAAATCTGGTCTAAGTTGCACAACACATCATCAATTGTATAGCTCTTATTTAATCCACTCAGTGCCATTTCTCTCTTAATATAGGCGATAAGTATTAAGGCTATGTGCTGTACAAATAATTTTCCTTAGAAAGGCTGTATGGGCTTTCTTTATTCATTATCCAACTTCATTTTGCAATTAACTATACAATATAGAAGAAACTGCGTACAAGAGTAAAGAAATTGTAACTTTTTTCATTCAAAACTTGTTTATAATATATAAAAGCATCTTATAAACAAGGGGGAAATAATGGAAAAGAGCTACAATAATATCAGAAATATGTGCAAAATAATGCTTATAACAATTCTGATGATGATAAAGATAAAAAGTCAGACATAGATGCAATAATTTTCCATTATCATCCTGATTTTAAAGATTTAACTTTGGATAAAGCTATTATCAAGTATTATCATATGGAAAATCTGGATATTGAAAGAGACCGCCTATATAAAAAGGTTCTTAAACTTCAAGCTGGTAAAGGAGTTGCAGAAAAAGAACAAGAGCTTTTAAATATTTTTGGGGCGATTGCTTCTTTTGGTGGTTTAGGATTAATTGCATTGACACTATTTAAAAAGGGGAGAAAAGAATTAAAGCAATTTATGGGATCTCCGTCAAAATACCTGAGTGCAATTTTTGCAGAAATCGGTTCGGGAGCAAAACTATTCGTAAAAGATCCATGGCAGTTCATAGGAACAAAAGTCCTTGGCCCAATTAATTCTCTATTAGCAGATTCAATTTCGTTAGGTGGAATAATAATAAATACACTGGGTAAAAAACTGTATTATAACACTATTGAACCTGTTGTAGATTTTGTTAAAAATATGGTTAAGTCAGTATTATCATTTGCAGAAAAGAAAACATTAAAACCCGTGGTTCAAAAATTAATCAAGCCAACAGTTAAATTTATTAATAAGAAAATTATACGACCAATTAAAAATAAGATTATCAAACCTGCTGTTAATTTTGTAGGCAATATAATTGTTAAGCCCGTAATAAAGAAGGGGATAAAACCTAGAGCAAAGCATCTTCATAAAAATATAATATATTCAGTATACAGTAAAGTAGCAAAACCTGTTTATAACAAAGTAATTAGACCTATAGTGCAACCTATATGTCAAAAAGTAATACAAGCAGTTGCTAAATATATCCATCGCAATGCAACTAAACCAGTCCCCAAGTTTATTAAGAAAAATAGCAAAAACAATAGATAGTTTTTTCAAGAGATTACGGAGATAAAGGAAGCAGAAAATGAAAAAGAAATTTGTAATGGCTAGCATTATGGTAGTGGTTGTAATATCAATATTGGTTGGATATAGTTACGCAAATTTAAAATCAAATTCAGTATACTATGCTAAAAACACACCACATAAGAAAGGTGTAGAGCCTGTACTTATGTTGCTAGTTGATAATTTGGATTGGATTTATAATCCTGAACTGGAAGGAATAGAATATGATTTTGACGGTGGAAATGTTATTTATAATAATAACTATAAGTCGGAAGATGTACCTTGGTTTGCTAGCCATTATGGCAAGGAGTACCACTATGGTAGCAATGACTATAAATCATATAGTTTTAACAGCAATTTCGAATTGACTTATTGCAGAGACAGACGTGAAGGTAAGGTTGATATTAAAAACATAGATGTTAAAAAGGTAAAAAGAGATATTTATAAAATTTTTCAACCAGTGATTAACAAACAAACAAAACCATTGATAAATTTGCAGTGGCTATTCGATAGAATTTATCGAGCTAAATTTAATTAATATATTATGGACAACTAGAATTAGTTAGTAAATTGATTCTAGTTGTCTTTTTATTATGAAGGGCATCGCAAACTGCTATCGTATAATTGTATCCATTTGTAAGTCGCAATGAACTAGCTTCGTCACTGCTGCAATTTCAGCTTCCTCTTAAAGAAGTTTCTGTTATTCAATCTATTGAGAGCGTTTTAAGAGTTAAAGGATTTTCAAGAAAATTTTTCCAATTAAAGTACGTTTAGATCGGGATTGCTTCTTTTCTTTGTCCCAGTATGACTTGACTTCATATACATAAGTTATACCATACCTTTTATCTAATTGCTTTATTATTGCCATTTATATCGCCGCGTTATGAATTTGCTACATAACTATTTAAAAGCCAATAAAAAATCGTACAAAACCTATAATATTAGGATTTGTACGACTTACATCATTATTGGTCGGGAAATTCAGGATAGATGAATGACCATTAGATCAAATTAAGGCAGACGCAGATCAAGTGAGCCGAAATTCCCGCCACTAAACCTCCAATGGTATGACTGACCAAAGCCTTCCCTGTTGCTTCTTTTGTCCCTAAGGCATCCATCATGGCTAAATGCGTTGAAATATACCCGCTCCAGCACATACAAATGGCTGTGTAAACTGCAATATCATTCGACGTCACTCGGCCAACCTCTGCCATCTTTGCGACAGCCCCTATAGCTGCCCCAGTCGAACCTAAAGCCGTAATCGGCACAGCAATAGCTTCTGGCACACTAAAACCAAATAGGGGATTAATCACAAAGCTGAGTTGCTTACCAAGCCAAGGCAAGAAGGCAATCCCTTCATTCGCTGCGCCTGTATAAACGCCCCCTGCAGCAGGTCCCTTAGTCAAAATAACCACCAAGGTACAAATAATCACTACGCCAGGAATAATGGAGACTCCCATGTCAACCCCTACTCGTCCGCCATCTAAAAGTGATTGAATCAGTCTTGATCCAGCAGAACCTTCTCTAATGACCCGCTTATCTTCAGGAATTAATTTTTTGGAAGAAATTTCTACCATTTCTTCTGTCCCATACATTTTTTTACAAGCTCGGATCATTAAACGAACAGATACAACAGATCCAATAATAGCCCCCAAATTTCCAATTAAGGCACTGGTCACCGCACCTTTCACATTCATTCCCATCATAGTGGTTGTAGTGATCAAACCCATACCAAATGAAGTTCCTAAGTTAGTCAAGGCTGGCATTTGGTACTTTTTAAAATATCTTCTAAAATTATCATCATGTGTAAAGGTTAAAATGGCAGGATTATCTGATAGATAGCAATTCATCATCCCCAAAGAAGAGGCTCCCGGCAAATCATAAATAGGTCGCATCACCTTAGATAAGACCTTATTCACTAGAGCAATCACCCCGAATTCGGAGAATACACCAGAAACTGCCCCAGCTAAGACCGCAATAGCCATTAAATACAAACAGACATTCATCAACAGATCATAACCTGTACTCATCATCGTTTTGATCATGTTGATTGCACCCATCTTACTAGATATAGCTCCAAACAAGCCAAAAAATAAGACCAGACACATAAAGTTCTCTAGCCCAATATTCTTTTTTAATTTCCTATTTGTTTCTTTTTCCATACGGTCCCTCCCCTAATGAGCAATGCCCAAATAGTCTTTCCTACATATTTTATATCAAAGGACTTCTTTTCCCCTGTTTCCATCAGCATTGGACTTCTTTCCCCTTGCTTCTATCAGCATTGGACTTCTTTCCCCTTGCTTCTATCAGCATTGGACTTCTTTTCCCTTGCTTCTATCAGTATTTTCAAATTCATTGCTTCATTATAGCAAAAAAAGACTATCTAAATGGGATCTTTCGTAAATTCATATGAATATTTTTGCTAAAAAACCTTTTTTGTACACTTTAAACTATTGAGCTAGAAGACTTTTCTTGTCCCAATCTACTTCGTAATAATCTTGTCCCTCATGTAAGATCAAAGGATAATTACTACGATAAATCGACCCATTTTGATCCTGTTCAAGATACATCACAAAATTTTTAGGATAGATGGATAGGATCTTCGAAAACACATTATCTTGATCAATAATGATAGAAGTGATTTCCTCATCACTCTTAAACCAGTCTGTTTTCAAATGGAAATACGCCCCTAAATCCACTCGCGTTTCATATGAACAGATCGTCAAAATATGCCGTGTCATTTTTATTCCTCCTTAATTTCTTAGCAAGATGTTCGACAAAGCTTAGTTTCATTATAACACTTTCCCCAGCTGTAAAGTATGCGCTTTCTTTCTTAGCGTAATGAAAAAGGATAACCCCTAATCTGAGGCTATCCTTCTTCTTTTATCTTACTCGTAACATAGGTCACTTGGCTTATAGTACTCATAAAAATTGGACACTTTAGCTTCTAGATCCATATCCTGCCAAATTTTTGCTTCAAGAATCTGTTTTGACCTGTTCCTCATCCTTGAGTCTTATCCAAACAAATCTATAACTAGGCTTAGTTAATAGAAAAATCGAAGGCAGAGTTGACTTTGATCGTCGAATTGTAGAACTGAGTCAGAGCTTCAACAGCATAAAGGGTATCCTTACTCCCACAAGTTTCATAAGCAGAATGCATGGCTAATTGGGGTAAACCAATATCTAATGCATGCAGGCTCACCTGAATATTCGACAGATTCCCCAAAGTAGAACCTCCAGCCATATTCGATCGGTTAGCAAAGTATTGGTAAGGGACTTGAGCTTTGTGACATATCTCTTTAAAGACAGCTCGAGAAAAAGCATCTGTCGTGTATTTTTGATTAGCCGCTTCTTTCAAAACAATCCCCTTGTTCATATAGCTCCGGTTGCCATCATCTGCCATTTCACCATGGTTAGGATGAACCGCATGCCCGTTATCACATGAAACCAAGAAGGATTTAGCAACTGCTCGATAGTAATCCTCACTTGTATAACCCAGCGCGCTATTGATCCTTTGCAAGCTGTCATATAAAAATGTCGACATAGCTCCTTGCTTGGTATTCGATCCTACTTCTTCATTGTCAAAACAAGCATAAACATTGATAGTTTCATCATTCTCACTTGAAACAAAGGCTTTTAAGGCAGCATAAGCACATTGTAAATCATCTAATTTAGGCGTCGACACAAACTCCTTGGCAAATCCCCAAATACTAGGAGCTTGATGGTTCACCACAAATAAATCGCTAGAGAGAATATCTTCTACTTGAATACCTAAGTATTCGGCAATCATCCGATCAAAGTCTTCTGACTTTAATTCCCCAGTAGAAAACAGCGGGCAAAGATCGACTTGACGATTGAAAGAAAAGCCATCGTTAATTTTTCGATTCATGTGAATGGCTACATTAGGGATAATGAGCACATCATCTTCGATATGCAATAGTTTAGAGACAACTTTTCCATCTTCTCGAACAAGAACACGTCCAGCAATCCCTAATGGACGATCAAACCAAGAAGCATCGATCATCCCACCATAAGCTTCAACGTTCAAGCGAATATATTCACCAGGCCCCTCTAAAATTGGCACACTTTTAATCTTGAAGCTTGGCGAATCACTGTGAGAAGCCGTTAATTGAAAATGGTAATCGGACAAATTTTGTCCCACTGTAAAGGCAATAAGCGAAGAACCGTTACGAGTGGTGTAATATTTCCCACCCTTTTCTAACTGCCAAGCATCCCCTTCATTCAAGTAGCTAAAACCCGCCGCTTCCAATACCAGGCTAATCGTCTCACAGGAATGAAACATACTCGGGCTATTTTGTATAAAATCTACTAATTCTTGTGAAATTTCTAAATAATCCATCATTTTCCCCTCTCCAACTAAAGATATGATCCCTAAAAGCTCACAATAGACTAAATTGTAAACCCTAAATATGTCCCTCCTTATTTTCTAGCTAAGGCCTTTTCTATCGCTTTTTCAGCGTTCTCATTATAACTCAAATATCCTGTCACGCCAATCCACAAACTCTCATCGATCCCACTCTACTCTTTCCACTACTAGACAACTGCCCCCTTCACTCCTATACATCTGATCACCATTTTTTATAAATTTTCTTCTAAATAACTTTTATAGCAAAATATTTATGAAAAAACACTCATTCTTCAAGCTTATATATCTATTTCTTCATTTGTTATGTATACTATTTTAGGAATATATTTTCGTGCCTATCGTTGAACTTTTTCAAAAAAAGTGGTAAGACATAATAAGGAATTATTATTTCAAGAATCCGTAGGGGGTGATTTCCTAAAAAAAGTCATTTATATCGCTCCACCTCAACCGTTTATAATTGATTTGCATAAACAAACTATGCCTTATATAAAATTTTTATATTAAGGAAGTATTTGCTGTTATTATTTCTTTATAGTCGCATAGTAAGTCAGTTTTATTAAATAAAGAAGGTGTTGATTATGACTCAATTTATCCTCGGAATACTCATTCTCGTAGGGGGATTCTTTACCTACGGACTCTTTATTCATAAACTATTTGGTGCGGACGAAAATCGTACCACTCCTGCCTACACATTACGTGACGACGTTGACTACACCCCGCTACCCACTTGGAAAGTTTTCATGATTCAAGTTTTAAACGTTGTGGGTTTAGGGCCAATCTACGGAGGGATTCAAGGGGCTCTTTTTGGTTCTTCTTCCTTTGTGTGGATTGCACTCGGCTGTATTTTCGGTGGTGCCGTGCATGACTACTTCTCTGGTATGATGAGCGTTCGGTCTAATGGTGCTTCTATTCCTGAAGTAGCTGGTGACTATTTAGGCAATACCGCTCGTCAAATCATGCGGGTCTTCTCGGTCATCCTTTTAATCTTAACGGGTACCGTATTTATGACAGGCCCCGCTGATATTTTGAAAAGTCGTGGCTTCTTTGGCATCACGAGTTTCTCCGTTTGGCTAATTATCATTTTCTGTTACTACATTTTAGCCACTATCGTTTCCATTGATAAAATTATCGGGAAAATCTATCCTGTGCTTGGGGCATCCCTCTTAATCATGGCATTCGGGATTGGGATCAGCTTAATTGTCAAGGGTTACACTATTCCAACATTTAGCCTAGCTAACCAAAACCCTGACCACAACCCTATTTGGGCTATGCTATTTACTACCATCGCCTGTGGGGCTATATCTGGTTTCCACTCCACTCAATCTCCTATGATGGCTCGTTGCATTAAGAACGAAAAATATGGTCATATCGTCTTTTATGGTGCCATGATCACTGAAGGAATCATCGCTATGGTTTGGGCCAGCGCAGCATCTGCCTATTTTGGTGGTGTGCCACAATTACACCACATCTTAGCTAGTTCTACTCCTGCCAAAGTGGTCACACAAGTTTCCTTTGGCTTGATGGGGACTGTCGGTGGTATCCTTGCTGTACTCGGGGTTGTCGCTTGCCCTATTACTTCTGGGGATACAGCCTTCCGTGCCGTACGTTTAACTATCGCTGATGCTTTAAAACTGGATCAACGTCCTTTGAAAAACAGATTGGTCATTGCCATTCCTCTCTTTATCCTAGTTTACATCTTAGCCGGAATGGACTTTAGTATGATTTGGCGTTACTTCGCCTTTTCTAACCAATCTCTAGCTGCCGTTGTCTTGTGGACAGCTACAGCCTTCCTCATTCACCACAAGAAGAACCCTATCTTCACCTACCTACCAGCCGCCTTCATGACCTTAGTCTGCACAACTTATATCTTGGAAGCTCCTGAAGGTTTCCATTTAGGCGCTCATAAGGGTACTGTCTTAGGTGCTATTATCGGTGGTATCATCATTATTGCCATGACTTTCGTCGTCAATAAAGCGAAGGATCGTGTCATTGGCAACAAAGAAAGTCAAAATAATCCAGCCTAATCGCTTATCCAGTCCGTCTCAAATAGCTGACTAAACTAAAGGATCCAATTGCCTTAACTCGTTTAAATCGAGTGACAATTGGATCCTTTTTCTTATCCATAAAATCGAAAGCCTTTTAAGCCAATTTATCCGCAATAACAAAAGATAGTTTGGCACTTGCTACAATTTTGTCATCTACTTTACAGGTTGCTTCTGCGTAACCTAAGCCATGTCTCATCTTGATTAACTTACTTTCAATAATAAGTTGATCACCAGGACGAACTGGCTTTTTAAATTTTGCCTTTTCTATCCCTGCAAAATAAGCGTATTTGCCCTTATATTCTTCTGTACTCAAGATAGCTACCGCCCCCACTTGAGCCATAGATTCCACCAACAAGACGCCTGGATAAATATGGAAATCCGGAAAGTGTCCATTAAAGATCGGATCTGCTACTGAAATATTTTTTAAACCAATCGCATATTCCCCTTCTTTAATCTCAAGAACACGGTCGATCATGCTCATTGGTTGGCGGTGGGGGAGAATATCCTTTATTTGATTAGAATCAAGCATTAATCTTCCACCTTTTTAAAGAGTAAAGCAACGTTGGAGCCACCAAAAGCACAAGAATTGCTCAAGGCATAGTTAACTTCTTTTTCAACAGCCTTATTTGCTGTATAGTTCAAATCTAACTCTTCATCCGGAACTTTCAAATTAATCGTTGGAGGAATGAATGAGTCTCTTATAGCTAAGATCGTAAAGATAGCTTCTACTGCTCCAGCTGCCCCAAGAAGGTGCCCAGTCATGGATTTGGTTGAAGAAATAGCCACATCTTTCGCCCGATCTTTGAAGAGATACTTGATAGCATTTGTTTCCATTTGGTCATTCTTGGCTGTAGAGGTTCCATGGGCATTAATATAATCAATATCTTCTAAACTATGCCCTCTTTCCTTGATGGCGTTTTCCATTGCTTTAGCCACATAAACCCCATCTGGGTTTGGTGCAGTGATGTGGTAAG
Organism: Atopobacter sp. AH10; assembly: GCF_003664595.1. GTDB lineage: Bacteria > Bacillota > Bacilli > Lactobacillales > Aerococcaceae > Atopobacter. Next base: position 12,323 of record NZ_QXPZ01000027.1, on the reverse strand, counting down.
CATCACAAGTAATACCCCCACCAGCGATTTCTGCATAGATCTTCGCTCCACGTTTAAGGGCATGCTCATACTCTTCAAGAACCAAGATGCCTGCCCCTTCAGCAGGGACAAAACCGGAACGTTCGGCATCAAATGGAATAGAAGCCCGATCTAAACTTTCAGCCTTGGATAAAGCTTTAATTTGTTGGAAACTCCCAATCCCTAGCAAGGTATCTGCAGCTTCTGCCCCACCAGAGATCACACAGTCTGCATAACCGTCTTTGATGGCTCGGTAGCCATTTAAGATAGCATTAGTCCCAGTAGCGCAAGCTGCAACAGGGGTTTGACTTTCCCCATGAAGTCCATAGCGAATCGCCACTTCATTAGCTGTTCTATTGGCCATCACCATTGGAATAGTCAAAGGATTTAACCGGCAAATTCCTTTTTCACATTGGATTTTTACCGCTTCTTCGATGGTATCAAAACCACCCACCCCACTGCCGATAACTGTAGCAACACGGTCACGGTCATAATCATCAAAGTCTATTTGACTATCTTCAATAGCTTTTTTAGCAGCATAAAGACCTAGTTGTGTTACACGGTCCATCCGGCCAATTTCTTTACGTGTCAGCAGTCCTTCAGGATCGAAATCGTAACAATATCCCCAGTATTTCAGTTTCAAATCTGGATCTTCTAACAAATCAATTTCACTGATTCCGCAATAGCCCTCTTTTAAATTCTTGCTGACTTCTTCAATTTCGCTTCCAATTGGAGAGATAATCCCCATACCAGTCACAACTACTCTTCTCATATACTCATCCCTCCATCTACAGAGATTACTTGACCTGTAATTTGTTTAGCTGAGTCACTAGCTAAGAACAAGGCTGCATTAGCAATATCTTCCCCTTCTGCAAAACTACCAGTTGGAATAGAGGCTAGAATGCTATCTTTCACTTTATCGCTCAACTTGTCCGTCATATCCGACTTAACAAAACCTGGCGCAATTGCATTGACCGTCACCGACCGAGCTGATAATTCTTTTGCTAAAGACTTGGTCATCCCAATAATCCCTGCCTTACTTGCAGCATAGTTCACTTGTCCGGCATTCCCTCTAAGTCCTACAATAGAGGAGATAGAAATGATCCGACCATAGCGATTTTTCATCATGTGTTTGCCGAATAATTTCATGAAATAGAAGCAAGAATATAGGTTTACTTCCATCACATCATAAAAATCTTCATTCTTCATGCGAACAGCTAGATTATCTCTTGTAATACCTGCATTGTTAATGAGGACATCAACTTTACCAAAAGCCTCCACACAGGCCTTATACATTTCTTCGCATTGGTCGTAATGACGGACATCACCTTTTAAGTAGATGATTTCTGAACTTAACTGGCAGTCTTTTTTCACTTGCTCGAACTCTTCTTCTAAAGATTGCTTGTCTTCGTCTTTACGATAGTTCAGCGCTAAGTTATAGCCTTCTTCTAAAAATTTACGGGCAATCGCTCGGCCAATACCTCGACTAGCCCCCGTGATAAAGCATGTTCTATTTCCCATTCAATTCCTCCACTACCTTTTTATAGTCATCAACTGTGGTCACTGGGTAAACCTTCACATGAGGGGCAATTTTCCCCAGCAACTTTTCAAAAACGGAACTTGGCGCAATTTCAATGAAACAATCATATCCATCTTGAATCATATGGTTGAGATCGTCTGCCAATCTAACCGTTTCTTTCACTTGCTTCGTAAAGGTTTGACGGAAGTCTTCTCCCTCATATAAACGTCCAGTGAGATTGAGATAAAGATCTGATTGTGGTATCTGAAAGTCGATTCTTTGAAGAAAATCACCTAATTTCTCACTAGCTTCCGACATAAATTTCGTATGAAAAGCCGCTTCTGTTTTCAATTTAATCGCCCGAATTTTTTTAGCTTTCAAGGATTGGGCTAAGCGTTCGATGTCTTCACTTTCCCCTCCGAGAACAATTTGTTGACTAGAGTTAATATTCGAAATAAAAATACGATCCGCCACTCGCTCTTCTTCCAATAAAGCCAAAACTTCCGACTCATTTTTATGAAGAACCGCTAGCATAGCTGTATCTACAGCTTTCGCATCCTTATCCATGACTTCGCCACGGAATTTTGCGATCTCAATAGCATCTTTTGGACGAATAACTCCTGCTCCATAAAGTGCTGAATATTCACCAATGGATAAACCACAGTAGCCTTCAGGGTGAATGCCCTGATTCTCTAACAACTGGGTCAGCATCACTTGGTAAGCCACTAGAGCTGGTTGGGCGTATTGGGTTTCAGATAAGCGTTTCATCTCATATTCGAAAGAAACTTCTTTAATAAAATCTGCATAGGGAAAAGAATCGTAAATCTGGCCTGCTTCTTCTATCTGTTGATAAAAATCAAGCCCCATTCCTTCCCTTTGACTACCTTGTCCTCCATAGAGAAATCCTATTTTCATGACCGATCTCCTTGACACAATTTGATCTTCTCAACATTATATTCTTCCATCAATTCTTGGAAAATTTGAGCTAATGGGCGGATCTCTGTTATGGCTTCAACAACTTGTCCAGCCATTATAGATCCTCTTTCCATATCTCCTTCTCGAACAGCTCTCCCGAGTGCGGCATGGGTAAGTTTTTCTAACTCATCTAAACTAGCTCCAGATTTCTCTAAATCGATATAATCTTTGGTCATTTGATTCTTCACCACACGAGTTGGTAAACCATTAATACGACCAATCACCTTAACCGATGTGGATTTAGACTTGATTAATTTGTCCTTATAATTCGGATGAATTGGGCATTCTTCACTGCCAAGGAGAATAGTCCCTAATTGAACTCCACAAGCTCCAAGCGCTTCTGCAGCTAACATGGAGCGTCCATTACAGATCCCTCCAGCGGCCACTACCGGAATATTCACAGCCTCTGCCACTTCATTGACTAACACCATAGTCGTTAATTCTCCAACATGGCCTCCTGCTTCGGTTCCTTCACAAATGACCCCATCAGCCCCTGCACGTTCCATCCGAATCGCTAATGCCTTAGTCGGAACAACTGGGAAAACTACTGTCCCATTTTCTTTCCATTTCTTGATATACTTACCAGGATTTCCAGCACCTGTCGTGACAAAAGGAATATTATATTCCACCACTAGATCGCTTATAGCCTCTACTTCCCAATGAAGCATTAACACATTCAAGCCAAAAGGTTTATCAGTTAGGCTTTTGCATATTTCTATTTCTTTTCGAATTTCATCGATGGTTCTTCCCCCAGTAGCAATTAGCCCCATAGCGCCATTATTAGATACGCTAGCAGCAAATGCACCATCTGCAATCCAGGCCATTCCGCCTTGAATAATAGGGTATTTCGTATGTAATATTTTTTCTAAATGCATAGACTGTTTACCTTTCTAAACTTCGTCTTCCTGTCCTTTAGTAGGTCTTTTATTTCTCTTTTGTCAAGAAGCTTTAGTTGCTTTTCAATGGCCTCTTTAACGCGTTTAAAGTTTTCTTCAAAGTCATCGATAGTTTCCGCAATATTTTCTTTTATCACTTCGTCAGCTATTCCAAAAGCTAAAAGATCCTTCGCTTCAAGCTTCATTATTTCTTTAGCATAGTCAGCTTTTTTGGCATCTTTATACAGGATAGATGCAAAACCTTCTGGTGACAAAATGGAATATATAGCATTTTCCATCATGATGAGATAGTCACATACTGCAAGAGACACAGCACCTCCACTAGCTCCTTCACCGCTAATCACTGAAATGACAGGTATTTTTAGTCGAGTCAGCGTGTAAATAGATTCAGCTATTGCGTGCGCCTGGCCACGTTCCTCTGCATCAACACCTGGGTAAGCTCCTGGAGTATCCACTATACAAAGGAGAGGCCTGTGAAATTTTTCTGCTTCCTTCATACAGCGTATCGCTTTTCGATAGCCTTCAGCCTTGATCATTCCATAATTAAAAGCTTGATTTTCTTTAATATCATGTCCTTTATTAGAAGCAATAAAGCTAATCACTTGCCCGTTTAATTTTCCTATACCACAAATGATTGCCTGATCATCAGCAAAGCCACGATCCCCTCTCATATAGATTGGATCCTCAATCAAGTAATCCAAAAAGTCACTGGGTTTTGGCCTAGACTTGTATCGGGATAAGAAGACCCGATCTTGTGGCGTTAAGCTCACTTTTCCTTTGATTTGTCTTACTTTTTCTAATTCTAAATTTTCCATATATCACCTGTGATAAGCCAAAGCTTTCTCGATATAATCATGTAAGTCCTGCCTAGAAACAATCTCATCTAAAAAGCCGTGAGCTAGTTGGAATTCTGACGTTTGAAAGTCATCGGCCAATTTTTCTTTGATGGTTTGCTCGATCACCCTTCGCCCAGTGAACCCAATAGTAGCAAAAGGTTCAGCAATGGTCATATCCGCCAAAGAAGCAAAAGAGGCCAAAACTCCACCTGTAGTTGGATTGGTCAGAACAGCTAGGAAAAATCCTCCCGCATCCGAAAAATCTTTTATCGCAAAAGAGGTATTAGCCATTTGCATCAAAGAATAAATACCTTCTTGCATCCGTGCCCCTCCAGAAGCGCAAAAGCCAACCACTGGCAATCCTTCTTCTTGCGCCATTTCAAAGCAGCGACAGATCCTCTCTCCCACTTCTATCCCCATAGAAGCCATCATAAATTCTTTATCCATCACAAAAACATAAGTCTCTAGATCTTTTATTTTAGCTTTGGCGATCACTATAGCCTCGTCAAGACCAGATCTTTCTTTCGCTAGTTGTTTTTTGTCAGCATAGCCTGGAAAGTTGATCGGATTATCGACGTGTTGACTGAATTCTATCCGTTCATACTGATCAAAACACAGGTCTAAACGGTCATAGGGGCTTATATAAAAATGGGCACCACATGCTGGACATAAGTTATGATTGCTCTTGAGTTCCTCTTTTTCGATCGGCTTTTTACAAGACTTACAGACAAAAAGATCTGGGTATTCTACGGTAGTATATTTAACGTCAGTTTCTTTATATCGAAGGTCCTTAGCCTTTTGGACAACGGCCTTCCTTTTCACTAACATATTCATTGATAAAATCCTTCCATTAATTCCATAATCTCGTCCATATTTTCAGAAATAAAAGCAGTTGTATAAGACCCCTTTACAAAAGTCTTATTAAATAAAATCGTATAAATAAAATCAATATTGGTTTTAACACCAAAGATAATCGTCTCTTCAAGTGCTCGTCTTAATTTCCTGATAGCTTCCATTCTGGTTCTATCATAGACAATCAATTTTCCACACATAGAATCGTAAAAAGGGGAAATTTTACAAGTAGGATATAAATAAGAATCAAAACGCACATTATATCCACCCGCTTGATAAAAATTCTTAACCGTCCCTGCTTGTGGCATAAAATTCTTTAGAGGTTCTTCCGCATTAATTCTCGCTTCTAGCGCATAACCTTTGATCTTGACATCTTCTTGTTGAATAGCCAACCTAAAACCAGAAGCAATCCGTAATTGTTCCTTAACTAAATCAATTCCGGTAACCATTTCAGTAACGGTATGTTCGACTTGTAAGCGGGTATTCATTTCAATAAAATAGAAATTTTCGTTATGATCTACAATAAATTCAATGGTTCCAGCATTTTCATAGTGACAAGCATGTGCAGCAGTTTTAGCTTGCTCATACATCATCTGCTTCACATCATCCGCTAGATTGAAGGCTGGGGCTTCTTCAATGACCTTTTGATTATTGCGTTGAATAGAGCAATTCCTTTCTCCCAAAGAAATACAATTGCCATAGGAATCACGTAAAATTTGTACTTCTATATGACGTGGTCTTTCAATACATTTTTCGACATACATCTTCGGGTTAGAGAAATTTGCCTTCACTTCTGCTCGAGCAGACTCAAAAGCCATTTTTAGTTCATCGCTTCGATTCACCTTTCGAATCCCTTTACCTCCACCACCACCAGCTGCCTTAATGAGAATAGGATAGCCAATTTCTTCAGCTATTTTTTCGATTTCTTCTAAATTATCAACTGGTTCTTTGGAGCCAGGAACAACGTTAACGCCATGCTCCATCATTAAAGCTCTAGCATTAACTTTATCTCCCATAAGCCGAATGGCATCCGAGGAAGGACCGATAAATTTAATCCCTTCGTCTTCACACATTTTGGCAAACTCATCATTTTCAGATAAAAAACCGTAACCTGGATGAATCCCGTCACACGATTTTGCTAAGGCCAACTGAATGATAGCTTCTTTATTTAAATAGGACTCACTTGCCTTATATGGTCCGATACAGTAAGCTTCATCTGCTAAAGAAACATGCAACATATCCACATCTTCTTTGGAATAAATGGCTACTGTTCTAATATTCATTTCTCGGCAAGCCCTAATGATACGAATAGCAATTTCGCCTCTATTAGCGATTAATACTTTTTTAAGCATGTTCTTCTACTTCAAATAAGGTTTGATCAAATTCCACCATGTCCTCATCTTTAAAGTTAATCGCCTTTAAGACACCATCCACTTCAGAGGTCACTTCGTTAAACATCTTCATGGCTTCGATCACACACATTACTTGACCTTTCTTTATCTCATCCCCAACCTTCACAAGCGGTTCTTCATCCGGATTCATACGAGTATAGGCGATACCCAACATTGGAGACTTAATTTCCTTGTAATTTGCCGGCGATTCTAAGACATCTTCTTTTTCTTTAGGCTCTGCTATCTTCTCTACATTCTCTACTTTTTCTACAGTAGTAAGAGTTTCTGGCTCTTTTCTTGTTTTGACATCCTTAGATAACTCAAGAGAGAATTCCTGATCTTTATAGACAAGATGAGAGACAGTCGACTGTTCAAAAGCTCTTAGAATCTCATCAAATTTATTTGCCATTGATGTAGTTAAGGATGTCTTTTACAGTTTTGATAGAATCCAAATTGTCATCTTCAATTTCTACATCAAACTCATCTTCAATCGCCATAGTCAATTCAACTAAGTCCAAGCTGTCCGCATTCAAATCTTCGAATAAATCAGAATTTTCATTCACCTTGTCTTGGTCTACCCCTAGGTTTTCTGCAACAAGTTCAACTAATTTTTCGTAATTTTCCATCTTAATTTCTCCTTTTTATTACCTATTTTTTATAATTGCTGTAGTGTATAATTTAGTGAAAAGCGAAATAGCCAAATAGTATAAGACCTTGTCGTGATGATCAGATACTTCAAAATCAATCGTGATTTTGTGCCCAAATCTTCTTAACACCTTGTTTTTTGCGTCAAGAAATACTTCGACAAAATTGTCATAAATGTCCCTAATCGTAAAACTTCTTAATTCTATCGCTATCCCTTTTGATATCTCATCGATTTGAATAGCCTGCTTAAAAATGACAATGGCTAACAATTGAGCTATAGAATCTCGATAGTACTTTTTATTGACAGGTTCTTTAATATGCCCTTGCTTCACGTAATTGTTTATCATGGAAGAAGTGATAAAATTTTCATCATTGATAAATAAGGGAGATAGGTTTCCCCTGACAAATTTGATGAGTTCTACCTTATAGAGACCCCGATTAGGAATTTCTTCCCATTTCGGAATGACTATTTTTTTTAAATTTTCCAGTTCTTTCATTCTAAACAGCGACGTCATTTATTCACCTCTCAATCCTTTATGAGCTAGTTTTTAGACGTCATCATTCAATTGCTCACGATCTAGTTTTCATTACTAGATAAAAGTCGCAAGACTAGCTGATGGTCTGCTGGCTAACTCGTCTTCTTGTCTCTTAAGTCGCTAAGAAAAAATTAGTCGACTAAAGCTTTGCTTAGCAGTCTTATACACTAGAATTAGAATAAATCCCTTTAGTTGAAGCCACTAAGTTATGAATATATCCTAATCTAGTATTTAATACTAGATCAATAAGTTAAAAATGTTCTAGCTCTCTTAAAAGCTAGTTCTATTCTACTAGTATTGATAACTAGATGAAATCTTTAAAAAAAGCACTCATCTTAACTACTGAGTTATCTTTTAAAAAGATCTAGTTCTAAAGACTAGCTATATTAGAAAAAAATATCTACTTTCAAAAAAGTTAGTAGATGAGCCTTATGCCAACCATCCATTTAGGCTGAAAATGAGGCTGACTCAACTATTTTCAGTTAGGTTGAGCGATTTAAGCTTGTTCAGTTGGTAATCGGCCGCCATACCTAAGCTGCTCATGCCTTATCAGCAAAACCCGAAGCCATTATATCATAGAGCTAGTATCAATTACTAGATCTATATTCAAATTTTTTATTTGGCTTCTAATCGTCCCTTTGCCCGTCGGATCAAGCTTTCTCTTGAACATCGTTTTAGCTTAATAAATTCTTAACTATTTTAGTGTTCCAATTTCCTTATATAGGTGTAACAACTTTGCTTCATTCTGAGCTAGATTCAAAACTACATCCCCCAAACTGAGCTAGATTCAAAACTATATCCCCCAAACATTTAGACACTGGAAAGTTGGTGAACACCATAGCAAGTGCCCTTATACTTGAAATGGGCAAAAAATCCTCAACCCATAGCTTTCAAGTCTAAAGGTTGAGGATCTCCATTCTTTGATTAGCGGTTAACACGAAACATAAGTTTTAACATCTTCTTGCTTATTTCCAATAATCCAGTGAGCTGTCATCTAAACCAATCGATTTAGCCTTGAAAACTGGATTTTTCCCTTTTGAAATTTGTTCACGATAGTCCGATAAGGATGCTAGAGCAATGCGACTTAATGCAAGAATGGACGGCAAATTGATCAAAGCCATTAAGGCCATCATGAGATCAGCTAAAGTCCATACAAGATCAGCTTTTTGAGTGGCTCCAACAAAAATGACCAAAGCGGCTAAAATTCGGAAACCTATCATAAAACGTCCGCTAGGTTGTTTCCCAAAGATATAGGTCAAATTGTTATCCACATAGTAGAGATTTCCTATCAAAGTTGTAAAACCAAATAGCATCAAGGCAAAAGTAATAAAATAATAACCGTAGTGTCCCAACAAACTAGACAAGGCCATTTGAACATATGGTGCACCAGAAATTTTTTCACTTGGTATGACTTGAGAACTCAAACACATAAAGGCTGTTGCACTACAAATCAAGATGGTATCGATAAATACAGATACCATTTGAACCAAGCCTTGCTTAACTGGATGGGAGACATTAGCCGCTGCAGCTGCATTAGGTGCAGAACCAATCCCAGCTTCATTAGAAAACAAACCTCTCTTAATCCCATACACTAAAGAAGATCCTGCAAGGCCAGAAGTGATCGCTTGGAAATCAAATGCATCTTTGAAAATCATCCGCATCATAGTAGGGATATATGGTAAATTCACCAAAACCATGACAAGAGACACCGCCACGTATACAAAACCCATCACTGGAACCAATAAAGAAGTAAATCGGATAATCCGTCCACCTCCACCTAGTACACAATAGCCAGTTAAAAAGGCAAGCACTAGACCTACGAGAGTTGGTGTCCATGTTGGGTGGTAAAAGTCATACATTTTGAAAGAATCAGCTAAGTTAAAAGCAGCTAACATATTAAAGCCTACCGCATAAGTCAGAATAAGGCAGATAGAAAAAATAACCCCTAATCTCCTATTTTTTAAAGCAGCTTCAATATAATAGGATGGTCCCCCATAGCTATGATTCGTCCAACCTCTTTTTTTATAAATTTGGGCTAAAGTTGACTCCACGAAAGCTGAAGCTCCCCCGATTAGGGCAACAACCCACATCCAAAATACGGCACCTGGCCCTCCCAAGCAAATAGCTGTTGAAACACCAACAATATTCCCTGTCCCAACCCGAGATGCTGTGGACACCATTAATGCCTGAAATGAAGAAACATCCCCTTCATCTACCGGCTTTTCTGCAATCACTCGGAAAGATTCCTTCAGATTTTTTAACTGGATCGCTTTTGTTCGAAAAGTAAAATACAAGCCAACCCCCAAAAGAAGAATAATCAGAAGTGGCGAGTAGATCCAATCGCTCAATTCATTTAAGAATTTAATGAGATAGTCCATCAAGTTTTTCCCCTTTTCTAATAATTATACTTTACTAGGATAAAGCAAAACGCCTTTTTATGCAATCATTTTCTATTGTCTTTTTAACAGCGCTTGGATCAAGCTATATGTTTTTTGGACGTGTTACTTCTTTTAACATACTGTCCCAATCTACATCTGAGCGCTCTTTTTTTTCTATATAAATAGATAAGATGATTTATCCAAAAGAAGTCTTTTATACACTTATCTTGTGGCTTTAATCACAATATTTCAAACAGCAGGCATTTCATCCACCAAACTTTTCTTCATCCATCCAACTTTCTTTCAAAAAGCAAGCTTTCTTTCAGTTGGATTAATCCCAGCACAAAAGAAAGATCTCCCCTAGCTTCTTTAAGTCATCCTTTGTAAACGCAAAAAAAGGCTAGTCAGCGGTAAAAACTTCCTCTGATTAGCCCTATCAGATAAGCTTCCTGATAGTAGCCTATCTCAAAATAGACGGTTAAATGTCTAGTGCTTTGCCTTGACACTGCACTAGTCATCTACTTGTCGTTAAAATAATCTGTCTTCTTCATATCTTGGAAAATAACATGGATATGCTCTTTTGGCGCATTCGCATATTTGTGGATAGTTTCGGTGATTTCCTTAGCCATTTTTTCTTTAGCTTCGTTTGTCCGACCTTCCACCAATTCAACGTGAACAAATGGCATGATCTTCCCTCCTTTATTTTCTTTCTATTATATCGAATATTCCTTCTAAGATCTATCTTTCATCGAAATAGGCACTCTTCTCTTCCTATTCTTCTTTTCCCTTCCTTATCCCCTTTAAGGAAAGCTTTCTTGCTCTATTCCTATGAGAGTAATTTCAGAAAAAGTTTAAAAATAATTTAATTTTGAAAGATGAAATGGTAAAATATTAGCCAACAAGAGAAAGGTGGAATAAAATGAAGAACATTATCCCCAAACATGCGAGATGGCCTCATGTGAACGACCCCATTTTTAACATTTCTGGCCTAGCTAAAAAGGCAATACAAGAAAAAGGAGCAGAAAAAGTCATCAACTCCACTCTAGGGAGTTTAATGGATGACTCGGGTAAGCTGCTTGTTTTTGATACTGTTATCGATAGTTTAAAATCTTTAGATCAACAATTCATCGCTTCTTATGCACCTATTTCCGGACGAGTTGACTATCTAGATCGCGTCATTGACCTTTGTTTTGGTCCTTATAAACCCAAAGCTTATATTAAAGCTGTTGCTAGCCCTGGTGGGACTGGTGCCGTCAGAAATGCTATTTGGAACTTTACAAATCCTAATGATACCGTCCTCTGTCACGACTGGTTCTGGAATCCCTATCAAACGATGTGTGATGAATTTGGTCGCAACCTAGTCACCTATAAACTTTTTGATGACAACTATAATTTTAATTTTGAGGATTTTAAAGATAAATTCCTTAACTGTGTGGAAGAAAAAGACAGAATCTTAGTCATCTTCAACTCTCCTGGCAATAATCCAACTGGTTTCTCTATCAGCGATGAGGATTGGGATCGTATACTAAGTCTCGTTAAAAAAGCTGCTCAGGATGAAAATACTGCCATCACACTACTTTTAGATGTGGCCTATATTGAATTTGCTGGTTTCAATGATGAACAAAAAGCATTTTTCAGCAAATTTGAAAATCTCCCAGAAAATGTTTTTATCGCTGTAGCTTTCTCTATGTCAAAATCCTACACAGCATACGGTTTACGTGCAGGTGCCTTGATTGGCCTTTCATCTAGTCCTGAAATCATCGAAGATTTCTACTATGCTGCTAGTCATTCTGCTCGATCTAACTGGTCCAATATCAACCATTCCGCCATGAAAGTCTTAGTCGACTTATTTGATGACCCTGAAAAATCAAAAGCTTATCAAAAAGAGCTAGACGCTAGCAAGCAACTTCTTCATCAACGTGCTCAAGTTTTTGTAGCCAGTGCAGAAGAAGTAGGCTTGGATATCTTACCTTACTTTGGCGGTTTCTTCATCAGTATTCCTTGTGAAAATTCCGCTCAAATTGTTGAAGACTTGATGCAAGATGACCTTTATATGGTTGGCCTTAAAAAAGGTCTCCGTTTCGCAGTTTGTGCCGTCAATGAAAAAAAATGTCGTCTAGCTCCTAAACTCATTAAAGCAGCTCTTGACCGTCATAAATAATCCTCATTCATCTATAAAAAATAGCTAGGCAAAAAACTAGTCCAAGAGAAAAAGGCTCTATACTTTTTGTTGTTGGTGAAAAAGACAGACTGAAGTCTGTCTATGACATATAAAGC
>NZ_QXPZ01000026.1 GCF_003664595.1 Atopobacter sp. AH10 | reverse complement strand
TTAAAAATAACACCACCTCGGTGATAGGTGGTGTTTATGGTTATGAGTCAGGGAATTCAGGTTCTAATTGCAGCGCAAGTTGAAGCAAGAGATAATCCTGCCCTCTTGCGCTCCAAGCCTGTATTCCCAAAGGTAGCTTATTTGAGGTTTTGACCATTGGCAGAGAGATAGCCGGTTGCCCAAGTAAATTTTGTTGTTGGGTGAAAGGTGTCCACTCAAAACTGTCCTCGAACATGTCCCATATGAGCTGTAATTGCTTCTTTTTAGGGAAACTAGAGATACGCTGCAATTGTTCAATCATGTCTTGCTTGGGAGAGAATTTCCCTTGTTCAAAAGCAGGACCGTTTGTTGTTGGACTTAAAAAGATATCATAATCTTTGAAAAAGTTTTCCATGTGGGCGGCCATTTGATCCCAATAGGCAAGAATTTTTGAATAGTCAGCCCCAGTAATTACTTTTCCAACCTGTCCAATAGCAAAAGACATAGCTTCAAGGTCGCTAGAATCGATTGGACGATTAATCATCTGACTTAGACCTTCAAACATTACTTGGCTTTCTACAGCGTTGACCATGTAATACGTCTCCATGGCTTTTTTGCCGTCAAGTGGGAGGGGGACTTCTACTAGTTGGTGACCTAGGGATTCAAATATATGGAGTGCGTGATTAAAAGCTAGGCGGACTTCTGAATTCATGGAGAAGCCGGCAGGGACTTGATAGGAAAAAGCTATTTTGAGGGGCCTATTTAGGGCAAGCAAGTCTTTTTCTTCTATTTTTGGGCAATAAAAAGCGGCTTCTTTTTGAGCAATTTGCAGAGATTTGAGCATTTTCCAACAATCGCGAACACTACGATGCAAGGCAAAATCAATAGAAGCTCCCTGCCATGACCGATAGGAGTCTGGCCCTACCGGTGTACGACCTCTAGTAGGTTTTAGGCCGATCAAGCCAGTAAAGCTAGCTGGAATGCGAATAGATCCACCCCCATCGGAAGCAGTGACAGCAGGAACTAGGCCAGCTTTTAGGGCAGCAGCTGCTCCGCCAGAAGATCCACCAGGAGTGAGATTTGGGTTTAAAGGATGACTGACTGAACCTGTCCATATGGCGTCTGATGTATTTTTGAAACCAAATTCTGGAACGTTTGAACGCCCGACGATAATAAAACCGGACTTTTTGATCTGCTTGACGAAGTTGGAGTCTCTTTTAGCGATATAATTTTTCATTAACTGAGCCCCGCATGATGAAGGTTGACCAGCTTCTTCTTGCCCTAAATCTTTTAACAAGAGCGGAACACCAAAAAACGGAGCGAGATCTTGCTTATCTTTTAATTGGCTCAAGTAGTGGTCATAAGCTTTTGCTTTTTTTAAAGCTTCTCTTTCTTGTAGGTGACTAACGGCGTTTAAGCGACCGTTAAACTGATGAATATTGCAAAGAGCGGTAGTAACAGCTTCTGTGACTGACAGTTCTCCTTTTAAAATGAGATCTGCGACGTCACTGGCATCATGGTGAAATAACATATGAACTCCTTTCTGAAAGTAAAAAGTATCTATAGACTGGCCTTGCTTGGTTTCAGTAAGTTGTGGGGCACCCTTTCTGAAAGTAAAAAGTATCTATAGACGGGCTAGAAGAAATAGCAAAAACTCCAGTTCTAGCTTAGTGGACTAAGAACTGGAGTTGACATAGCTTATTATTCGAGAACTTGACTATCTGTTGGCAGTGGTGTTAACAGATTTTTCTTTTTGCGGTAGTAGTAGACTGGCACGCCCAATAAAGTCATGCTGATCCCAATTAAGGCCAAGCCTGGTTCTTGAATGAGTGTATAGATCAAGATGAAGATACCACCCAATAAGGCGATAATTGGAAGGAATGGGTAAAATGGCACCCGATAAGGACGTGTTAGATCAGGTTCTTTGTGCCGCAAAATAGGGACGGCCAAGAAAACCAAGCTATAGAACATCCAGATGACGAAAATCAACATATTGGTTAAAGTTTCGAAGCTACCAGAGAAGATCATCAGAACGGTTAGGGATAGTTCGAAAATGGCAGCAATATAAGGAATTGCTGTATGTAAGGAAATGCGACCTAAATATTTACTGAATGGCAACATGTTGTGTCTAGCCATTACAAATGTTAAACGCATCCCAGACATAACGTAACCATTCATCGCACCGTAAACTGAAATAATAATACCAATGGTGATTAACTTACCTCCGATACTACCCAATAAGTTGTTAGCGACTTGGGCAGCTAGATTCATGTTACCTGCGATTTCGTTAGCTGGTTGGATAGCCAAGAAAACATAATTAACTAGAAGGTAGATGACAATCACTAAAGCCAAACCTAGAGAGATCGTTTTAGGTAACTCTTTTGAAGGGTTTTTCAATTCGCCTGCGATACTTCCGACATGAATCCAACCGTCATAAGCGAACATGGTAGCTAATAAACCGCCACCCAATGCTTGCAAAAAGTTAGGACTTGCGCCTTGAACCAATGATTCTGTCATAAAACTAGTTGGTGCAGGAGCTTTGATTAAGCCGATGCCAATGATAGCAATTAAAGGAATTAATTTAGAAATGAGGGAAACAATTTGGAAAACCCCACTTGCTTTAGCTCCTAAGAGGTTAATCAAAACGATAGATGCCCCTGCTAAGGTAGCGATAGGAAGAGCAAAAGCAGCGTCTACTTGAAGAAGTAAAACAAGCTGATTCGCAAAAATGATGGATAAGGCGGCAATCATAGCTGGAATATAAATGATAATTTGTACCCACCCAAGGAGAAAACCAAAGAATTTCCCATATGTTCTCTCGATATAGGCCATCATGCCACCTGTCTCTGGAATTGCCGCGGCGAGTTCGGCGACTGTTAAGCCTCCACATAGGGTGATCAGTCCGCTGATCAGCCAAACTGCTAAGTGTAAACTCGGATTACCGGTTACTTGGGCAACGCTGGCTGTTTTAAAGAAAACTCCTGCGCCGATGACTGTTCCCATTACTGTCGATAGAGCAGTGAAAAAACCCAGGGAACGTTTGAGTTGGGGTTGATCGTTATTCTTAGTCATAGTATCCTCCTTTTTATATTTGTTTGCTTTTCTTGCTAGCTCCAAGTATTAAGGAAATGGAGTAGAAAGAAAAAAAGACGAGACACCGAAGTGACCACGTCTTTATCGGTAAAAATACTGTTTAGAAGTATACAGAAAACAAAGCTTGAACGCAAGCTATTTTAGTTTAACTTAAAAAAATGAGAATTTTTAGCCTGAGATGGGTATTAAGGATAAAATTTAGGATAGAAGCGTGATTTCTTTCCCTGAGCTTGGATTAGAAATAATTTTTAATCGTATAAAATATGGCGAAAAAAGAGAAGAGAATTCTATCATTTCAGAATTTATAAAGTAACTTTATGTTATAATGATAGCGGTAACATAAAAAGAATATAGCTAATAAAAAATCACTAGAATGACTGGATATCTCTTTGAATGGGAATGATTTTTAGAAGTTAAAAGGACTAGGATGGCTAAGGGCTAACGAGGGTGTGCTTTTAGGGAAAACAGGGCGGGAATTCTTAGACTTATAGATAGGCTTTGATGACCAAAAATAAAATATTCAGAAAAATCTTAGGCATAAATTGGAAGAATGGGCTGGGGCGAGCGGTGAAAAGCAGACAATAACAACTATCCGATGGGTGTGTTAGGAGGGCTGTAGCGTGGGAAAAGAACTGCAAACGATATTAGAAGGGATAGGCTTAAAATTAAAAGAGCCGATCATTTGGCAAGAAAGCTTACGGGTGATAACGACAGAGGTTGTCGCTGCAGTTCAAGTGGAGCAGGGGGCTGTTCTTGTAGAGAAGGATGGCGTAGTGAGATTGACCAATCTCAGTCTTTCTAGACTCATGCAACGTATTTTTTACCGAGTCGAAAGGGCCTATAGGTGTTATAGGCAACGTTCAGGTCATTACCATTATCAGCCTGTCTATAGTTTAGAGAGTTATTTTTTTCCGGCTATTTACATGGGGCATAGCGTTCGGGCTTGGATCAATCTAGGAGCAATTGATTATGTACAAATCCGTCAGCGAACAGCTTACTTTTTAGTGAATGGTAAGATGATCTGGCAGTTACCTAAATCTCTTTTAAGCCATCTAATTCAAGCGCCTGGTATTCAGTTGTTTTTAAGAGAGGAGGATATGGAGCGGTTGGATAAAGAGGAAGCTTGTTGCTATCGGATCGAAAGTTTGGCAGCAGTACTTACTTTAGAAAGAGAATAAAACTGGAGAAAAGTTTACTTTGTCTCTTTTGGAAGATATGGCGGAAAATATGAATTTGGGACGATTGAATTTGCTAGCTTAAAATAGCTTGGTCTAGGAAGCTTAGTGGGATGAGCTGTGCGACTAAGATTTGGTATGTTATAAACGGATTTGACTTGCTTGCGTACGATCTGACCTATTAAGACTTGATGTGCTACAATGGCTTAGGAGACTCGATTCTTTAGAATAACTCATGTGTACTAGGAGGGTTAATGTGCCGAAAATTACGAGTATAGCCTTACAAAAAGGAGATCGCCATCGCTATAATATCTATTTGGATGGGGAATTTTTCCTAGGCCTTTCAGAAAATGTTTTGGTTCATTTAGGCCTGTATAAGGGGATGGAGATTTCCAAACAAGAAATAGAAGAAGTTAAAGAGCTTGAACAGGATGCTCAATTGAAAACTTTAGCTATGCGCTATTTAGAAAGACGCTTGAGAACTGAACAAGAAGTACGAGATCATTTGAAAGAAGAGTCAGAAGACC
This sequence comes from Atopobacter sp. AH10, assembly GCF_003664595.1. Classification (GTDB taxonomy): domain Bacteria; phylum Bacillota; class Bacilli; order Lactobacillales; family Aerococcaceae; genus Atopobacter. The sequence continues at coordinate 5,220 of NZ_QXPZ01000026.1, read as the reverse complement.
TTGACCGCATTGAACGTATTGTGGCTCAGATCAAAGAAATGGGTTATATTAACGATCTAGTGTATGCAGAAAGTTACGTTAGAACCCAAATGAGAGTGCAAAAGTTGGGGCCTAAAGCCATATCAAGGGAGTTAATAAAAAAAGGCGTTCCCTTAGAGGATGTTCAAAAAGCAGAGGGAGAATATAAAAAAGAGATTCAGTTAGCTAACGCGGTCTATTTAGCAGGGAAAACAGCTCGTTCAAAGAAAAGCTTGTCTGACCGACAAATTCATCAAAAAATGCAAGAACACTTGATAAAGAAGGGTTACTCTTCAGATGTCATTCAAGAGGCGATTGACCAAGTGGATTTAACAGACTTGCTTGAAAATCAAAAGGATAGACTCATTCAAGCGGGAGAAAAAGCTTATAGAACATACCAGTCTAAAGCGAGTGGAAAAGAATTGAGACGGAAAGTTTATCAAAGCTTACTACGCAAAGGCTTTTCGTCAGAGGATATTGCGAATTGGTTAAGTGAACTTCCTTTAGAAGGAGATGCAGAGTGAAGGGGAAAAGAGAGACTAGAATTTTTTTGAAGGATTACGGAATCGATCTGTGGGAAGAAAAGAAGATTCAAGATTTCAGGAAAGCCTTGTTAGATTGGTATGACCAAAATAAACGCCATTTGCCTTGGAGAGAGACAAGGGATCCCTATAAGATTTGGGTGAGTGAAATTATGCTACAACAGACACAAGTGGCAACTGTTATCCCTTATTATTTGAATTTTTTGAAAAAATTTCCTACCATTAAACATCTAGCAGAAGCGGATACTTCTTCCATTGAAAAGGCTTGGGAAGGATTAGGGTATTATTCTAGAGTAAGGAATATGCGAGAAGCAGCTCGTATGATTCAAGTAGACTTTGGAGGGACTTTCCCAAGAGACTATAAGGCAGTTAGAGCCTTGAAAGGGATTGGTCCGTACACAGCCGGAGCTATCATGAGCATTGCCTATAATGAAGCCTACCCTGCTGTCGATGGAAATGTCATGAGAATTTTAGCTCGCTTGTTTGAGATTGACTTAGATATTGCTGAGCCGAAAAATAGGAAGGTTTTCGAAGTTCTATGTCAAGCCTTGATTAGCCCAGATAGACCAGGAGATTTTAATCAAGCTTTGATGGATTTGGGGAGCGACATTGAAGCGGCTAGAGGGTATCATGTGGAGGATAGTCCGGTAAAAGAATTTTCTGGAGCTTATATAAATGACACGATGGATCGTTATCCTATTAAGAAACGTAGGGTGAAGGTTCAAAAACAAACTTTTAAAGCGCTCATTATTGAAGAAACTAATGGACGTTTTTTGTTTAAGAAACGGCCTAAAGATGGACTTTTAGCCAATTTTTATATGATGCCTCTTTTAGATGAAAAAGAAGATGTAAAGGCTTATTTAGAAGCGTTGGGCTTTTCGAACTATCTTTTAGGTAAAAAAGCTCTAGGGCAAGTGAAACATATATTTAGTCACAGGGAATGGTTGATCGATTGCTGGTATGTTCAAGTTGACCGACTTCTAGAACTTGAGCCTTGTGAAGAGTGGCTATGGTTGAGCCCGAATGAATTTAATAGCCAGGCCTTTCCTAAACCCCAACACAAGATTTGGGAACTTTTTACAAAGTAATATTCAAACACCTTTAGAATATGCTATACTTTTTGATGAGAAGACTAGGCGTAATTAGCCGAATAATAGATAGAAAGTTGGCATAGTGATGTATCGGCCAAAAGAAGGAGAGTTCATCACTATTCAAAGTTACAAACATGACGGGACGTTACACCGAACATGGAGAGACAGTATGGTCTTAAAAACAAGTGATCATTCGATTATTGCCGTGAATGACCATACTCTCGTGACGGAATCGGATGGTAGGCGGTGGGTGACAAGGGAGCCTGCCATACTCTATTTTCATGATAAGTACTGGTTCAATGTGGTCGCGATGTTACGTTCGAAAGGAGTATCGTATTATTGCAATCTAGCTTCGCCCTTTGTTATTGATCAAGAAGCTTTGAAATATATCGATTACGATTTGGATGTAAAGGTCTTTCCGGATGGAGAGAAGCGTTTATTGGATATTGATGAGTATCGTAGCCACCGTCGAAAAATGAATTACCCAAAAGCGGTTGATCAGATTTTGATGGGGCAGGTTGAAGAGTTGGTTCGCTGGATAAAGGAAGAAGAAGGGCCTTTTTCGAAAGCTTTCGTTGATATCTGGTACGAACGATATTGCCAATTAACTCACCGCATGATGTAAAGAATAGTGAACATCGATGGCTTTTGTACTGAGAATAGAATTTTGCTCCAATAATTTCTCTTCTTGGTGAATAGAGTTGTCAAAATGAAAAAAAGAGAGTGCTTTAAAACTAGTGCTCTCTTCTTTTTTTGTTGTAAGCAGTTTTAAAAACTACAAATAAACAGATAAAAAAATGACTTTTGTCATTTTTTTGATATAATAATGGAGTAATGGGAGGGAAAAGCGTGCAGGCAATTAAATTAATGGCCATCGACATGGATGGAACCTTGTTAACGACTGATAAAGAACTAAGTTTAGTGAACCAAGAAAGCTTGAATCAGGCGATTGAAAGAGGGCATCGAGTGGTGCTTTGTACTGGACGACCGATGTCAGGGATTAAGCCTTTTTTAGACCGATTGGACTTCACTGATGATGATTTTATTATTGCTAACAACGGCGCTACGATTTTAGAAGCTAAAAGCCATAGACATTTAATGGATCGAGGGATTCCTAGCTTAGAAATGAAGCAACTCGTTGAAATGGCATTGTCTATTGGTGGAGAAGGCGTTGTTGTTGGACCAAATAGCTATTATTCCATTAAAGAAAAAGCTAACAAGACCATTTATCAAGACGCGGCTTTAATTCATGCCACTGTCAATTATCGTCCGTTTGAAGAATTGATGGAAGAACAAGAATTCTTTTACAAGTTACTGCTTGTGGACTGTAAAGAAAAGATAGATGCAGTGGAGTCTCGCATTCCGCAAACCTTACGAAATCACTACTATATTGTGCGAAGTCAGCCTTATTTGATTGAAATACAAGCTAAGGGTGTTCACAAGGGCTCCGGTTTAGCCTGGCTCTTAAAGCACTTGGGCTTGCAGAAAGAACAATTGGCGGCTATTGGGGATGCAGCTAACGATAAAGAAATGTTGGAAATGGCAGCTCTAGCAATTGCTATGGGAAATGCATCAGAAGAAATAAAGGCTCTAGCCGATAAAGTAGTAGCAAGTAACGACGATAATGGAGTCGCTCAAGCCATTAAATTTGTGTTTGAAGACTCTATAGAAAGGAGAGCTAAAGATGAAAAAGCGAAGTGAACAACTAGTAGAAATTTTGAAGCGACATAACGCTCGGGTAACAGAGCAAAGAATTGCTGTACTTGATGCGGTTATGAGAACGAATGTTCATCCAACAGCAGCGGAAATCTATGATCAATTAAAAGATAGATTTCCATCCATGAGCTTAGCGACTGTTTATAATAATTTACGTGTATTAACTTCGGAAAAAGTAATTGTTGAATTGCGGACATCTGGTGATTCATCTCGCTATGACTATTTTGAAAATGGTGAGCAACATTATCACGCTGTATGCCGGTCTTGCGGAAAAGTGGTCGATTTTTCCTATCCTGAATTGACAGATGTGGAACTCGCCGCTGCTCGTCTAGTGCATTTTCACGAAACAAGCCATCAGTTAGAAGTTTATGGCTTATGTGATGCTTGTTATCAAAAAAGCCACGAAAGTAATCGACTTCAAGCTTTATCGTAAAAGGGTAAGAAGCTAGTCTCTGTTACTTACCCTTGCCAAAGGACTAATTGACAAGCTGTATGTTCTAAAAAACTAGAACAAATGCAATAGTTTAATCCCTTGGGCATAAACAAAAGGGCACAACTCATTGGATTAAAAAAACGGGAGGGTCTGGCTTTACCCTCTTGATTTAGTTTATTAAATAAGAAGAAATAGGGTTATTTTATCTTAAGAAAAGGCAGTACGAAGGAAACAATCGCTAAGGAATACAGAGAAGGAGGGAAGTTATGATCGCAAATAGAGACAGGCGACAATTGGCTAATGGGAACACGATTCCAGTCATAGGATTAGGAACATGGAAGTCTGAAGGAGAAGAGGCGTATCAGACTGTTTATTCTGCTATAAAATTAGGATATGAACATATTGATACTGCTTCTGTGTATGGCAATGAAGTTGAAGTAGGTCAAGCTATTCATGACAGTGGAAAAGAACGTTCAAAACTTTTTGTAACCAGTAAATTATGGAACGATGCTGTGACGTATCAAGGGGCAATAGAAGCTTTGGAAAATTCCCTTTCAAGACTGAAGATGGACTATCTAGACCTTTACCTCATCCATTGGCCTAATCCTGTTGCGGTGCGTGAAAATTGGCAAGAACGCAATGCAGAAGTATGGAGAGCTATGGAAGATCTTTATAAAGCAGGCAAGGTTAGGGCAATTGGAGTATCTAATTTTATGCCTCACCATTTAAGGAGTTTACTTGAAAGTGCAAAGGTTAAGCCGATGGTCAATCAAATAAAATTAGCTCCTGGGATTTACCAAGAAGAAATCGTCAAATTGTGTCAAAAAGAAGGGATCCTTATTGAAGCTTATAGCCCATTTGGACATGGCGAAGTATTTAAACAAGAAGACCTGTTGGACTTGTCTAAAAAGAAAGCGGCCACTCCGGCACAGATAGCTCTGTCTTGGTCTTTACAACATGGATTTATACCTTTACCAAAATCTGTTCACTCGGAAAGATTGAAGAGTAATTTGATAAAAGAGGTGATATCTCTGACAGATGAAGAGATGAACTTCTTGGATCACTTGCCAGATATGGGAGATGCGCCAAATCCAGACGAAAAAAATTACTAAATTTAGGCCTTAAAAAAAAGAAAAGCCGTAGCGAAAATGCGTTTACATAGCTTTAAAATCAATAAAATAGTAGAGAATAAAAAAATGTTAAAAAAAGGCTTGACCTCGTCCTGATTTCTGTGCTAATCTATTAACCGTAGTCGCGCCGAAGCCTCTAGTGGTCAAGTCGACAAAAAAACTTTTTTCAAAAAAGTGCTTGACAAGAAAATGAAGCTTTGGTAAGATGTAATAGTTGTCGCTTCTACAAGACGACAACGGTTGACCTTTGACAATTGAACAAAAAGACGCACCAAAATGTGTAGGGGATG
>NZ_QXPZ01000025.1 GCF_003664595.1 Atopobacter sp. AH10 | reverse complement strand
GAAATTTACATGGCGTCTTTTTTTTTCACAATTGAGTGGCTAAGTTCATTCTAAAATCCACCTGTTTATTATTTACAATTAAATTTAAATAATCCTCTTTTAAAAGAGATGGATGTTCGAAAAAGTTTGGCATTGGCCATCAACAAAAAAGCTTTAGTGGATCAAATTCTACAAGATGGATCCAAAAGTGTGGATTATTTGATCCCTCATAGCTTAGGTGGGAAAGACCAATCTGCAGAAGACTATCGTTCAGTTTTTAAGATAGAAGGCGAATATGATCCCGATAGGTCTAGACGTTTATTTCAACGTCATTACTATTTTGGAGAAAAGAAGTTACGTTTGTTGATGGAAAGATCGTCTAGTAGCCAAAGTGTTGGAGAATATCTTAAGACACAGATTGAGGATATTTTGCCTGGCCTTAAAGTTGAACCAGTTTATCTTGATCGACACAAATTAATTTCTTCCCTTGAAAAAGGGGACTTTGATATAGCTTTTGCGGGTTGGAATGCAGATTTTGATGATCCTTTATCATTCTTACAAGTCTTTTTGTCCAGTAGTTCCTATAATTATGGACAGTACTTTGACAAAGCTTATGATCAGTTTGTTGAAAAGAGTAGATCCTCTTTATTAAGTGTTCGAAAGAGATGGGAATATTATTATCAAGCTGAAGCACGTTTAATTGATGGAGCGGTCATTATACCCCTTTATCAGCCTTACAATAGTTTTGTGAGGAGTGCCCGACTTAAACATTTGGCTATTAACCCACTCGGACCTCTTTATGATTTGAGAACGATTCAAGTAAATAAAAAATAATTGTTGGTTAAAATGTGAGCGATAGCATGAAGGAAGGGCATCTGTATAATGTTTGCCGCTAACAGAAAAAAGTAGATAAAAAGAGAAGAGACTTTACAATAGAAGTTGGTTCAAATCTAAACGAAAGGTCTCTTCTCCATGAGCATTATAGCAGACATCCTAGAATTAATGAATAAATCAATCTCTCTTCTTGAAATAGAAGAACAACTTATGCACGTTTTTAGCACTTATTTTACAGAGAGTGTTAGTCAGGCGTTAGAAACTATTGACCAACAATTAGTTGCTAGATAGATAGAGGACAGCTCTAAAATCGTCTCACATAAACCATTGTAGAACAGTGGGGGTATGGAAATATTACTGTAGGTGTCTGTGAAAGTGGGCACCGTGTGTTTAGCTATCGAATGAAACATCAAGGTTGCTCATGTACTAAGCAGGGCGTTAGTTGTATGATCACCATAATTACAAGTGTTCACTCTGGGCGCTTGCATTTATATTTGACTCGGAATTATACAGAATGTCCGGTGGATTCTCTCGTGAATATGAGTGCAGCAAAAGCACTTCATAAAAGTAAGCAGATACGGTCATCAATTGGAGTTCACTTTGGAAGGATAGCAAATAATGGGTCAAGTTCTAGTCCGATGTGACCTTTAGTTAAACAATTACCTAGCTAAGCACGCCTCTTTCATAGGAAGGGGTCAGAAAGAAGTGAGCGTATTGATCGGATTTCTGTCCTCAACCTAGGGGAAAAAGTCGCTTCTTGAAAATTACCGACAATGAGTTGACACATACATTCGTTAATTAAGCTTTGAATTTCTTCTTGGCCCACGGTAAAATGTAGTTGGTCATTTTTACCTCCTGGTTGTTTTGCTTTTGGGCTATTAACATTGTATCAGTTTAGGCTTAAATGGCCTTTTTCTTTTTACACAATTATATGGACGCTATCCATTATTGGTGTCACAAGGCATATCTAACCTGAATTCCCTGACTCATAACCATAAACACCACCTATCACCGAGGTGGTGCTATTTTTAACCCTTCATAAATTTGCTCATGTTTACTCAATACATCACCTAAAGTAAAACCAAAAGAGTCATCCCAATAGCCATAAATCTGGTCTAAGTTGTACAACACATCATCAATTGTATAGCTCTTATTTAATCCACTCAGTGCCATTTCTCTCTTAATATAGGCGATAAGGATCAAGGCTATGTGCTGTACAAATAATTTCCCTTCCAAACTTTGTTCGCTAGAAACTCTTGTTCTTCGCGTATTCATTCTATCTTTAATGTTCTCAAAGTTTTTTTCAACTACATCTTTATTGCGATAGAGTCGTAATACTTCTTCACTCGTCAAACTGCTATTGGATAATAATACAAAGTAGCCTGCTTGCCTTTTCTTATTCTCCACTGCTTCTTTTATCAATTGATAACCATTATTCGTCAGTACAAAATATCGTCTAATTTGTTTAATATCGTCAAAAACCTCCGGCTTTTTCCTTAATAGCTCCTCCCATTGCTTTAATTTCCCATCTAATGCCATGCGCTCCTCACTAGCTCGCTGAGGATCATAGTAAACATGTAGCGATACAGGATAGTAGCTGGTTTTTGATGCTGGGAACACTGATTTAAGGTGAATTTCCCGCGCATAAAGAGCATAACTTGGCAAATAATATTGATAGTCATCCAAATCGTCTACAACGGAATTAATAGCATTCTGCACATATTTAAGGGATAATTTACTCCCTAATATAAACGTCATATTTTCCTGACAGAGTTGTACCACATTTTCTTGACTGTAGAAACCTCTGTCCATGACCAAGCGGATATTTTTTCTCTCTAAACCGTCAAACAAGCCAAATAGCCAGGGGAGAGTCTTCACATCAGGGACACTTCCTGTAAGAGGGCGATACATAATTGGCAATCTCGTTTTTTCACTATAGACATAAGCTAAATTCAATTGTGGCAATTGGTCGTGTTCTTTATTAAAACCAAACTGAATATAGGGCAATGTTTGAGAATAGCTTGAAATTGTAGTGGTATCGTAGCACCAAAATTCATCTTCATCTAAACGATTAATTCTTTTTCTAAAAAAACTTTGCTTTTTATTTTCGGTAACTTCTTGAAATATTTTTGAGATAAATTGCGATGTTAATTGAGTATTAGAAAAGAGATGATGTAAGTGACTCCAATTTTCGACTTGTCGCATAGCATTTGTTGGGGCTAAGACCAAGAAGTAAGCTAAATCCAAAAGAACTTGATAATGTTGTGGGAATATGAGTTTAAGATCATCAATCAAATGTACTTTGCGTGCAATGGATTGAAGTAAATAAGTCGAACCAAAGTGCTTATTTGTTACATTTTTAGGATTAAATTTTACTGTTTTTTCTTTTTTCTTAGCATTTCTCATTCGACCATCGGTCGGTACCATTTCTCCAGTTTTTTCATCAATTTTACCAATTAAAGTACGTTTAGCTCGGGATTGCTTCTTTTCTTTGTCCCAGTATGACTTTGATTCATACACGTAAGTTATACCAGACCTTTTATCGAATTGTTTTATTATCGCCATTTATATCACCCGTTATGGATTTATCATATAACCATTTAAAAGTCAACAAAGAAATCGTACAAACACCATAAAATTAGGATTTGTACAACTTAAGCTCGTTATTGGTTGGGGAATTCAGGATCTAAATTCCTCCCTTTTAGTGTCGTAACTTAAGTATAGAGGATTTGGATGTGCCTTTCTCTATACTTAGTTGTTGGTGAATGTAAGCGCTGGTTGAATAAAAAAAAACAGTCTGACCGAACTGGAGGAAAGAGTCCTTCATCGGGAGCAGCGTCAAAGGAAGTCAAGCGAATTACTTGCTGTGACGAAAGGCTTACAGCAAGTTTAAATGAGTTTCTTTGCGAGGTACGAGCATTAGAAACTTATGTGCGTAACGAAGTGGAGCTGAGACTGACTACCTGGGAGACCAAGGCTCGCCAGCTTATGGGACTCTTTCTGCTTTAGCAGATTAGAGTCCTAAATGAGTAGCTAGAGTAGAAGGTCCCGCTGCATTTTCCCGGATGAAGGTAACTCTTATCCGAAAGAATCGGTCATTTTTGTGCTTTATATGACATAGACAGGCTGCAGTCTGTCTCTTTCACCAACCAAAAAAGTATAGAACCTATTTTTGCCATTGAATATAAGAAAACATTTGCAAAAATGGCGTTTAGTATTATAATGGTATCTATAAATTCATATAACACAGGAGGTATTAAGCATGGGAAAAATTAATTTTGAAGGGAAAGTTGATTTAGAACGTTTGGAAAAAATTTCTGGTGCTAGCGGGGATGCTCAAGCTAGGACTACTCCTACGGTTGTAGCACCCTTAACAACACCAGAGTTAACAGCAATTAGTGCGCTAACAGTTGGAATATCAAATTTTGTTACAAAATTTAAAAGTTGTGGCAAAGGTTTTTGTTAATTATATAGATAGCGCCATTGTATCCTATTAATCATTATCTGACTTTCTCACATAAATCATGTAGCTCTAATAGTAATAAGTTTAATACTATTAGAGCTTTTGACTAAAAATAAGGTGATTTATTTATGAAAAAAATATTATTTAGTAATTTTGTTAGGTGGCAAGAAGATAATTGTTTAGAGTTGTTGAAAAAAGAATTCGTAAACCAATTTCCAGTGTTGGATTTTAATTTAATTGAAGATACTTTGCAACAAAAAATTTTATCTATTTCTATATCTGCCCTGATTAAGGATATTCATTTTTGTAAAGAAATTCATAGGATAGGTTCCAGCAAAATAGATTCTAATGAAGTAGAATATGATCAATATAATGGACTTTTTTTAACAAATGATTATCAAAATGAATTTTCTGAACGTTACCCGGTACTTTTAAGGAAAATCACTAAATTAAAACAAAATTTTTTAAATTTTACTAGGCAAATATTGAATTCAATTTATAAAGATCAGAATAGTATTCACGAACATTTTGGAACTCAAAACTTTAAAGCAAGTCAATTGAAAAAAATATATTTTGATGGAGGAGATACTCACAACAAGGGGAAAAGTGTAGTTATTTTAGAATTCAGTAATATAAAATTAGTTTATAAACCACATTCGTTGGCGAATGAAGTGTTCTTCAATGATTTACTGGATCAATTAAATGTTGTCAGTGATACAAAGCTAAAAGTTATCAAAAATATGGATTGCGAAAAATATGGTTACCAAGAATTTATTAAGGAAGAAATCCCCGAGAGTGTTTCTGATGCTAAATGTTATTATTGGAATTTAGGTGCGCTAACTTCTATTGCATATTTTTTAACTTTAACAGATATTCACTTTGATAATATCCTTATGTCGAAAAAGTTTCCGGTTTTTTATGATATTGAGACCCTATTCTCAGCTAAAAAGGATGATTTTAATAATAAGTCTCCGAGAATGAATAATAATGTTTTGAATACTTCCATTTTACCTACTAATCCAACAGAAGTTTTCAAAAATGTTGATATTAGTGGTTTATTTGGAAATTTCTATTATAAAGACGAGCTTTTTGAAAAAAAGATTATTATTAATGAGTTTACTTCTGACATCCAGATAACTCAACAACGTAGTCCTATAGTAAAAAAATCAAAAATAAATAAAGACCTGGAAAGAGCAAACCCTATTTTATATTTGGATCAATTTTTAGGTGGATTTACCTCGTATTCTATTTTCTTATATAAAAGCAAGAGTCTTTTGATAAATTTTATTAAAAGAAAGATTAACTTAAGCAATATTAATAGAGTAATTTTAAGAGATACACAGCTATATGTGGAATTTTTGGATGCTTTATACAATGCAAATTATTTACAAGATGAACAACAGGAAAAAATAATTTTAAACATATTATACAATAATAAAACTTTAAATAAAATAATCATTGAGAGCGAGATAAAGCAACTAAAACAAGGAGATATACCTTATTTTTATTATAGTGTAGTGGGGAGAGATTTAAATGATTATGATGGAGTTGTTAGTAAAAAATATATTGATAATCCAATATATTTAAATGTTTGTGAGTTTATTGAAGGTATAGGAATTGAAGATATTGAGTTTCAAAAAAATTTAATTGAAAAGAGTTTTACTTTAATAAAAGATGATATTTTTTCAAGTGAGCTATGCAGCATAAATGATGGTAGTTACGAAAAAATATCTATGGATTTAATTATAGAAGAATGCAGAAATTACATAGATAGTTTACTAAACAAAAATATTTTTTGTGTAGGAAAATACACTAATCTGCTATCTGTAAAATTATTTCCTACTACTGTTGTAGGTGGCATAGACTATGATTTATATGAAAATTTCGGTATTTTATTAGCGTTGGCAAAATATGATCAAATTGATAAAATATCTCCATATTATAGAATTGTTTCTTCACTTTTCGAGACAGCTTTAGATAGGTATAGACTAGATTTAAATCAGAATAAGGTTACTATATCAGTATTCTCAGGAGTGGGTTCACTAATCTATGTTGCCGCAAATCTTTATAAGACATATGGTGATCAAAAATATTTAGATTGTCTTCAAGAGTTTTTACAAGATTGTTTACCCATCATAGATGATACAGCAAATTTAGATTATATAGATGGACTATCAGGTTTTATTGTTGCAATGTGTAACATTCATAAAAATATCGATTTACCAATTACGATACTTGTATTGAACAAATGTGTAGATAGATTTATGAATTTATTGAATAGTACTTCGTTAAATATAGATGGAATTGGCTTAGCCCACGGAATTGGAGGGCCGCTGTATGCTTTATTGGAGTTGAAAGAAATATTCGGTTCTTCTAAGTTTATTAATGCTATAAATAGTTTATTGAACACGACAGATAAGGATGATATTGATATACTTTGTAATACACCAACATGGTGTAGGGGCGTGACAGGAATCTATCCAATCTGGAAAAAATTATATCATGAGGGATTGTTAGATTATTCTATCGATTTTTTATCTTTGGATGTAACTACGGCAAATGGTAACTCATTATGCCATGGAATTGCAGGCAATTTATTGATGCTAAAATTTTTAAAAGAGGAGGATTTTTTCTCCGAAGAAATTTTATTAATGCAAAATGAATTATTTAAAAATGTGAAAACAAAACAATTTAATCTGAATCAAACTATGAAGCTTTATCAGTCATCTATTTCTGGGCTGATGTTAGGAGAAGCAGGGATTATTTATGGCTTACTTAGTACAGTTAATAATACAGGAAATATTCTTTATTTGACAATTTAATAATAAGACTTTCTGATTTTTAGCTTGGTTAGAGGGTATATTTCAAAACCACCTAATACGAATCAATGAAAATGTTCTAGATTGTTGTAAAATCAAAGTAGATAAGAATGGCTAAAAAATGTTTAATAGCCCTGAAAAGAAATTATAAATGCTTTTTGCATTTGATTTAATAGCGAATAAAATTGTTTAATAATCATATTTTGGAATCCTATTAAGATATTTAAACAATTCGTTAATTATAGTATGTAAAAAACTTTTAAGTTGGATAGGGTTCATTACATTTTAGAATATGTATGTTACTGGTTGCTATTAGTTGGATATTATTCTGTTTTAGTACAGAGAGTCTAAGTACATGCTTCGTTAATAAAATATCCCGGACTACCATGATGTTGTAATAGATAAATTTAAAATTTAATGTAAAAGAGTGTGTAGAAATGATTAGTCATAATGCTAAATAAAAAGGGTACTTATTTAAATACTTGAAATTATTCAAGAATTTGGGCAGAGTGAAAGTTAGTGGCTTTGGACACAGAATGCTAATGATAGGGATTTTTGATCACTTGACTACACTATCGTATTAGAGGTAGTCTTATTGAGGTATAATGAGATGATACAAAGAATAAAATTTTGCCACCAAATAAATGAGACAGAGTGCGGCTTGTGTTGTGTTTCGATGTTATTATCCTATTTTGGATCTTATGTTACTTTAAATTATCTTAGAGAACGGGTTAATTTGGGGAGGGATGGGATAAGTTTTTCACAAATTGTTGAGTTGTTAGGCAATGAAGGCATACAATCAAATGTTTTCGATATCCAAAATATATCAAATTTATCTTTTGAAGTTCCCATGATTGTGCTAGATGAGAATAGGAAACATTTTGCTGTCATAAAAAGAATGAAAAATCATTTGTATATGGTATATGATCCTGAAATTGGAAAATATAAGCTGCCTGTTGAAGATATTCTCGAAAATTTTTCGTACTATTTGATACCTGCTAAGACAGAGAATTTTATTCAAAAAAAAATTGGTCAACATTACTGGAAGTATTTTTTAGCACCAATAAGAGAAAATAGTTTTGATTTTTTTAAATTACTTGTTTTATCTACGATGGTGTATTTTCTAACTACATCTGTAACTTTTATGATTCAAAAAACTATCGATGACTTAAATAGAGGGATTGATAATAGTAATTCCTATCTTGTTTCTGCGGTGTTAATTTCTATAGCATATCTGATTAGTTCTCACTTTAGGAACAAAATTTTTATTGAAATTGAATTGAAGATTGATAAATTTTTGAATATTAGCTTATTTAAGAAAGTTTTAGAATTGCCCTTTTCTTTTTTTAATTCAAGAGGAGAAAATGAAATACTGTATCGAATGAACCTATTAGCTTCTATTAGGTCACTTATTTCAAATGGATTAGTAAATATCATTCTCGATGGTGGCACAGTTGTTTTCTTATTGTTCTACATTTTTGCTTTAAATTACCTATTTGGAGTTGCAATTTTACTTTTGTCAATTGTTCCTATTATGTATATAATTGCAATCAACAGGCGAATACTACTTGTTAATCAAGTAGTATTGTCGGAGCAAAGTAAATTGCTAAAAATTCAAATGGAATTGGTTAATACATTAGAATATCTGAAGATTACAGGAAGTGAAAAAAGCCTATTTAGGAAATTCTCTCAAAAAATAGATGAGTTCTTAGCTTCTTTTAAAAAAGGTGAAAAATTATCTTTTACGAATTCATTGATACTAAATTTTTTTAGCTTGATGTTTCCATTTATTCTTTTATACTCTGGATCATATTTGGGGCTTTTGAGTAAAAATACAGTTGGAGAAAAAGTAATATTGTATTTTATTTCTTCAATGATAATTAGTAAAGAAACAGGATTATTTCAAAATTTCACTAGCTTTGAATTGATAAAAAATATATTAGAGCGAGTAAATGATATTTATTATGCTAAATCTGAGAGTCAAAATTCAGATATTTCACCTATTTCTACTATAGAAAGTTTGGTATTCAAAAATGTGACATTTACGTACTCGGACAATTCTAGTGATATACTAAGCGATCTTAATTTTGAAATAAGAAAAGGTGATAAGGTTGCTTTTGTTGGTGAAACTGGTTCAGGGAAGAGTACAATTTTAAAACTATTATCTGGTTTATACAAACCTAAACATGGTTCTATATTGGTAAATGGACAGAATCTATCATTGATTAACCTCATTTCATATAGGAAATCATTTAGCTATATTCCTCAAAATATAGATTTGATGGATGATACTATATACAATAACTTGCTTCTTGATAAAAAATATGATAGTGGTTACATTAATCGGTGCTTAGAGTGTTCAGAATTAAAAAAAGATGTTGATAATCTTCCTCTTGGTCTCAATACAAGAGTTTCTAGTATTTCTAATAATTTATCAGGTGGGCAAAAACAAAGGATAACTATAGCGAGAGCAATGCTGTATCGAGGTGAAATTTTATTAAGTGATGAAGGGACATCGTCTTTAGATTATATAACAGAAAATAAAATTATGAAATCTTTGGACAAGCAATTTGAGACTCAAGTAATAATTGCGCATAGGCTTTCTACGATAAAAAATTCAGATAAAATTTTCTTTTTATATAAGGGGAAAATTATAGAATACGGAACACATGAAGAATTGTATAAACAGAAAGGAGCCTATTACCAGTTATACAACGCTCAAGAGAATACAGATCCGAAAAAAGGCGGGATTTGAATGAATATTTTTATTTTTTCTGGTGGAGATTCAGAGTCATCTAAAACTAATTATTATATGAAATGGCTTTGTAAAAGATTATGTAATGAAGGGAATATCGTATTCTTTAGGAGTTTATTTGATGATATATTGAGTGGCAAACTAAAAAAGAATAGACTTGCTATAGAGAACGAGATAATAGGTTCGGATATTGTAATTTTTTGTTGTCCAGTTCATTTACACAATGTTTCATCAACGACGAAGGAATTTTTGGATTTATTTGTCGAATGGAGCCATACTTTAAGATTAACAGGAATACTGGGTGTAGTAGTTACTGTTTCATCTAGCAATGGTAACCAATCAGTAAATAAATATTTACATAAGGTATTAAATTATTTTGGAGTAACGGTTTTAGGAAACCTTTCAATCAATCATACTATGGAGGAAGAAAAAGTTAAGAATAAATTATATGATTTTGTGAATTTAGCAAAGGATTTGGATAAATCACAAATTAAGGTAGAGAAGAGGCAAGATGAAATTTTTTTATTGTATAAAGAGTGGTATGAAACCAATAGAAATTTTACTGAGAGTGAGAGAAAGTCACTCGAAAATATAGGAATTAATGTTGCTAAAGATTTTCAGGAACTATTTAATTTAAATTTAAAATCTTACAGATATATTAAGAAACTCGATTGAGGTGCTTTTGATGAGGAAAATATTAAATTTAGTCTATAGCATAGATTATACATTACTTTTGTGCTTATTTTTTGTAGTATACTTTCTTTTAGAAGAAAGTACATTTAAGACAAGTGTATGTGTAATAATTTTTGTTCTCCAACTAATAAATTTTTCAGGAAACTTGAGTACAAAAATTGAAGGTAAGAAAAAGTGAAAAATATTATATTTTTTTAACAGTGTCGTAGTATATAAACATTCATGAGGAAATAGTGCTTTCAGATTAGTTTCAAGGTGTTGAGTCCATTGTACAAATAGCGCAAAGTTCAATTGAATTAAATAATGGTGATTATAATCAAAGTTCCCATGAAGATAATTTGATAAAAAAGGGCAGATATAACTGAAGCTAAGGATATTCAAAATTTTTGGAATATATTATACTTAGCTAATAAATATTTAGATAATAATCAGTTAAATAATAGTAATCAATAAGAAAACAGGGAAGTCTCTAGCAAATTGGAGATTCTAATAATTAAGTTTTTGATGAAGCGGGTAGAAACTTCAGCGATGATTTTAGTTCGAGTATAACACAAGGCATCTGTATAATCTTTGCTGCTAGCAGAAAAAAGTAGACAAAAAGAGAAGAGACTTTACAATAGAAGTTGGTTCAAATCTAAACGAAAGGTCTCTTCTCCATGAGCATTATCGCAGACATCCTATAATTAATGAATAAACTAAGCTCTCTTCTTGAAATAGAAGAACAACTTATGTACGTTTTTAGCACTTATTTTACAGAGAGTGTTAGTCAGGCGTTAGAAACTATTGACCAACAATTAGTTGCTAGATAGATAGAGGACAGCTCTAAAATCGTCTCACATAAACCATTGTAGAACAGTGGGGGTATGGAAATATTACTGTAGGTGTCTGTGAAAGTGGGCACCGTGTGTTTAGCTATCGAATGAAACATCAAGGTTGCTCATGTACTGTGTTTGGCAATTAAAAAATCAACCACTTTGGCAATTAAAATCCAACCAGCGTGGCAATT
>NZ_QXPZ01000024.1 GCF_003664595.1 Atopobacter sp. AH10 | reverse complement strand
CCTGAATTCCCTGACTCATAACCATAAACACCACCTATCACCGAGGTGGTGTTATTTTTAACCCTTCATAAATTTGCTCATGCTTACTCAATACTTCACCTAAAGTAAAACCAAAAGAGTCATCCCAATAGCCATAAATCTGGTCTAAGTTGCACAACACATCATCAATTGTATAGCTCTTATTTAATCCACTCAGTGCCATTTCTCTTTTAATATAGGCAATAAGTATCAAGGCTATGTGCTGTACAAATAATTTCCCTTCCAAACTTTGTTCGCTAGAAACTCTTGTTCTTCGCATATTCATTCTATCTTTAATGTTCTCAAAGTTTTTTTCAACTACATCTTTATTGCGATAGAGTCGTAATACTTCTTCACTCGTTAAACTGCTATTAGATAATAATACAAAGTAGCCTGCTTGCCTTTTCTTATTCTCCACTGCTTCTTTTATCAATTGATAACCATTATTCGTCAGTGCAAAATATCGTCTAATTTGTTTAATATCGTCAAAAACCTCCGGCTTTTTCCTTAATAGCTCCTCCCATTGCTTTAATTTCCCATCTAATGCCATGCGCTCCTCACTAGCTCGCTGAGGATCATAGTAAACATGTAGCGATACAGGATAGTAGCTGGTTTTTGATGCTGGGAACACTGATTTAAGGTGAATTTCCCGCGCATAAAGAGCATAACTTGGCAAATAATATTGATAGTCATCCAAATCGTCTATAACGGAATTAATAGCATTCTGTACATATTTAAGGGATAATTTGCTCCCTAATATAAACGTCATATTTTCCTGACAGAGTTGTACCACATTTTCTTGACTGTAGAAACCTCTGTCCATGACCAAACGAATATTTTCCCT
Source organism: Atopobacter sp. AH10 (assembly GCF_003664595.1). Classification (GTDB taxonomy): domain Bacteria; phylum Bacillota; class Bacilli; order Lactobacillales; family Aerococcaceae; genus Atopobacter. The sequence continues at coordinate 853 of NZ_QXPZ01000024.1, read as the reverse complement.
TTCTAAACCGTCAAACAAGCCAAATAGCCAGGGGAGAGTCTTCACATCAGGGACGCTTCCTGTCAGAGGGCGATACATAATTGGCAATCTCGTTTTTTCACTATAGACATAAGCTAAATTTAATTGTGGCAATTGGTCGTGCTCTTTATTAAACCCAAACTGAATATAGGGCAATGTTTGAGAATAACTAGAAATTGTAGTGGTATCGTAGCACCAAAATTCATCTTCATCCAAACGATTAATTCTTTTTCTAAAAAAACTTTGCTTTTTATTTTCGGTAACTTCTTGAAATATTTTTGAGATAAATTGCGATGTTAATTGGGTATTAGAAAAGAGATGATGTAAGTGACTCCAATTTTCGACTTGTCTCATAGCATTTGTTGGGGCTAAGACCAAGAAGTAAGCTAAATCCAAAAGAACTTGATAATGTTGTGGGAATATGAGTTTAAGATCATCAATCAAATGTACTTTGCGTGCAATGGATTGAAGTAAATAAGTCGAACCAAAGTGCTTATTTGTTACATTTTTAGGATTAAATTTTACTGCTTTTTCTTTTTTCTTAGCATTTCTCATTCGACCATCGGTCGGTACCATTTCTCCAGTTTTTTCATCAATTTTACCAATTAAAGTGCGTTTAGCTCGGGATTGCTTCTTTTCTTTGTCCCAGTATGACTTTGATTCATACACGTAAGTTATGCCAGACCTTTTATCGAATTGCTTTATTATTGCCATTTATATCACCTCGTTATGAGTTTATCACATAACCATTTAAAAGTCAACAAAAAAAGTCGTACAAACACCATAAAATTAGGATTTGTACGACTTAAGCTCGTTATTGGTTGGGGAATTCAGG
>NZ_QXPZ01000023.1 GCF_003664595.1 Atopobacter sp. AH10 | reverse complement strand
TAAGCTTCTTTGCGCCGATAGTAGTTGGGGGTTTCTCCCTGCGAGGGTAGGACGTCGCCATGCTTCATTCCGCAATAGCTCAGTTGGTAGTAGCGCATGACTGTTAATCATGATGTCGTAGGTTCGAGTCCTACTTGCGGAGTAAGAGGGGATTGGTGGGGGAGCACCACTGATCCTTTTTTATTCCGTCTACTCTAACGAGTGATTGAAGAGTATTGACAGCTCTTAATGGATAGGGTATGCTATACACTGTAAATAATTGCGCCGCTTTAGCTCAGCTGGTAGAGCGCATCCATGGTAAGGATGAGGTCGCCGGTTCAAGCCCGGCAAGTGGCTCTAGGTATTGTTTAAAGATCGTTATAGAAAATCTTTAAACAGGTCACAAACTGCATTATGTAGCGGTTTGTGGCTTTTTTTGTTTTTTCAAGATTTTAAAAGAAAGCGAAAGAATGCAAAATAATTTTGCATTCATTTTGCACGATTTGTAAGACGTTCGATGGCTTCAATTGTTTTAGTTTCTTCTTTCGCTTTTAGTTCTTTGATGACATGACTGTAAGTCTTTTGGGTTTCTATCACACTTGAATGCCCTAAGCGATTCGCAATGTAGTTAATATCGATGTGGTTAAAAATCAGATAACTACAATGGCTATGCCTAAATGCATGAGGTGTTAATATTTCTACTTCTAATTCCTTGCAAACTTTTTTCAGATACTTAGACGCTCCCCCGTACGTTATGATTGGGTCGTTGAAGTGGTTTAGAAATAAGTATGTGGGGCAATGTTTACGATAGGCTAGTTTATACTGATTAAGTAGTAATTGGGTTTGATGATCAATTTGAATCGTTCGAATAGAAGCTTTGGTTTTGCCATCTGTAAACAGCTTATAGCTATGGTTATAGCCACGATTGATGTGAATAAGGTTATCTTCAATATCTGCCCAGCTAAGGCCATAAGCTTCACCGATACGCATACCCGTTGTAGCCAACAAATAATAAAGCATATCAGCTGGCACCTTGATCTTACTGAAGTATTGAATAAGTTTGTCTAGTTCGTCTTGATTCCAATATTTAATTCTTGAGCTTGCTGGAGCTGTATAATTGAGTTGAGCTCGCCAGGTGGGGTCTTTGGTTATAGTGCCATCGTGAAGAGCGTCTTCCATGCATTTTTTAAAGGCGTAATGAGTTTTTTCAAGAACGTCTTGTCCGCAAGTCTTCCCTCTTTCGTCTAGAAAGGCTTGATATTCAAGGCGTGTTAAATCTTTTAGTCGCCTTTTTTTAAAGAATTGTTTTACTAACCTTATATTTAGCCTGTACCGATTAAGCGTACTCGGACTCACGTCTTTCATTTTATAAGTTTCGCACCATGTTTCGAAATATTCAGCTACAGTAGTATCCTCGTCAACAAAAGAATAGTTATTCATGACTTTTTCTTTTAATTTTCCCTCGTATACTTTTGCCTCCTTTTTAGTTTTAAATCCCGATTTATTCTTTGTCCGATACTTATCATTTTCATCTTTATATGATACTCGGACGTTCCAAAGACCTGTCTTTTTATCTTTTTTTATTGCCATACGTATTCCTCCTATTATAATGCGTGCAAAATGTGTTATAATAGGCGCATAAATAGCCCTACTATAGGGTGTTTTGGTTAGATCCCACTCCTCAGACCGCCAAGTTAGAGGGAGTGGGATTTTTTTATTGTAGTTTTTTTAAGTCTTGTAATGCTTTCTGGTTACTATTAATAAGAATTTCTTGTTGTTCTCTAGCAATTCTGTTTAGTTCTCTCAACCTTACAGCCATCGGTACGTTTTGTTTATTCATCTCAGCATTGATGGCCTGTAAATTATTCATAATCAATAATTGCTCGATCGTAGAGTTATCTCTAAGGTTACCTTCTTTATTTGGGTACCTTCTTTTGAATTCTTTTGCTGTCATTCCATATAAAGCTGTATTTAACATATCCGCTTCATTTGCATATGTATAACGAATTTGATTGGGAGTTAATTCAGGCGTGATAAGATGTTCTTTGATAGCATCAGTATGTATAGAATAATTTAACTTTGATATATAACGATTAGTTTGCCATTCAATTTGGTTTTTATAAGATTCTTCTTGTTTTAAGCGTTGATAGTCTTGGATAATATAAAGTTTGAACTCAGGTGATATCCAAGAAGCAAATTCAAAAGCGATATCTGAATGAGCATATGTACCACCATATCTTCCTGGTTTAGAAGTGATTCCAATTCCATTCAAGTCTTCAATCCATCTTTTGGGGGTCATTACTAATCTTCCTGTTTTACTTCTAACCGTATGGAATTCCATACGGTTAAAATTTGGATTATTAATTGATTCCCAAACTGATAGAAAATCGATTGTAGAGTAATTACTCATCCAATTAGAAACCACTATTCTAGGGTCATCAGGATTACTGTACTTTGCAATATCCGTCAAACTAATATAGTCAGTATCTGATTTTAAAATTTGAATTTCATTACCATTTGCAACTATCTTGACCAATAATAATTCTCCCTTCCTAAATAATAACTTTCCCGATGACCCTAACATCATCTTTAACGACTATATCTTCATACTTATCATTAATCGACTTCAGCACAACATGTTCACCGTTATAATAGAACTTCTTGCAAGTCACCTCGTTTCTGTTTAACTCCACGATGGCAATTTCGCCATTTTCAACCGTGGATTGTTCACGATAAAAGATTATTTGACCGTCCTCGATCAATGGTTCCATCGAGTCGCCTTTGACGGTCAGGGCATAGTCTGCGCCGTGTGGGATCTCCGTCTGGATCTGTTCAGCATTTAATTGAGAATACTCAAGAGGTGCACCTGCTGCCGTTGCGCCCACAAGGTAGATGGAGGAGGATTCATGGATCGTATTATTCTGTTCATCTAATTGATGTTCAGCGTAGGTGTAGACCTTGCGTTGGCGGGGTGGGGTGAGTTGGTCGTATAGGTTTTGGATGTTTGTTTTATTAGATTGATTTCCGCCGAATACTAACGTTTGTACATCGGTATTAAATATCTTAGTAAGTTTTTCAATATCATCGACTTTAGGGTAATTATCCCCAGAAATCCATCTTGATACTGCGGATTTAGTTTTTCCCATCATTTCGCCTAACTCTTCCATAGTTAGGTTATTCTTTTTTCTAAAGTAGTTAAGCATTTCGCCAAATATAATTTCGCTTTCCATTTTCATCACCTCATTTCTTTCTACATTAAATTATACTAAGGTGTTGAATAAAAGTAAACAAAAACGTTGCAAAAAAATCAATTTAATAGTTGCAAAAAAATCAACATCATGCTATACTTGATTCAGAAGTTAAGGAAAGGAGGTAATAAGCCATGAAAAAGCTTGCTATAAAAATAGATGAGCTTACTGAACTAGTCAGCAAACTCATCCGATTGGCGCTAGAGATTGGGACTCTAGCAACAGTCATTAAAATGATACTAAACAGTATCAACTAGGATTAAGGGGCTTAGCCCCCTTAACCTAGACATATTATAGCACTTTTTCATGGCTAGACCACAATGAAAAGAATAGGAAAACTAATTATTCAAATTGTGAGATTGGGTATTATCGTTACGGGATTAATAATTTTATTCAAATAATGATTATTATTTGAAATAGAATGGGGGTGATGTTTTGGAGGCAAAAACTTTTAAACCGCTTGATGATTTGTTAGATAAAACAGGATACAAACTTACTTATATAGCTGAACAGTTAGGAATTAAACCTTCTACATTATATAAATGGAGAGTATCGCCAAATATGATAGGTGTAGATGGCATGGAGGGTATAGCGAAATTAACAGGTGTTGATTTTATCGATGTTTATAACATCGTAAAAAAATTTAAAGAAAAAGTTGATTAAAATGCAACTTTACTTTGTACCCCTCGCAGGGGAGTAGAAAGGAGAGAGGGATGGATACATTAGAAAAAACAGCCCTCAATGAAATATTGAAGACTGTCGCTTATATTGCTGAAGAAGTGAACGAAATTAACCGCAAGCTTGATCATTTAGAGGTGAAAGAAAGTGCTTCGTCAGCATCTAAATCAGCAGAGATAAAATGAACTGCTGAATTAATGAATCGTTTCAAATCATCTAGATCTTTATCGTCATGTTTACGAACGTAATGAGTTTCGTCATTGCCGATCCAAGCAACTGCTGTAGATAGATTTTGAAGTTTTGGGAAGTCAGTGAAATTTTCTTTAATAACTTGAGCTAGAGGCTGCTTTTCAATTTTGTTCTGATTTTCAGGATATCTATGAATCGCATAATCTTTAATCAAGAATTCAGTAGCTTTCCGATACCCTACCCCTGCAATTAAATCTAAAATGTTCAGATTCGGCAATGGCTGACTGAAAATAAATAGAAGCGAACATGTTAGATAGGGACATGATTTTAGCAGGAAAGTTTACATTAACAGGGGGACGATATGAATAATCAACCTTTCTGGCTTGGCTTTCTGATGTGGCTATATATTCTACCGCAAAGTATTTTTGACAGTCGGTGTAACTGCATTTGAAAGTTAGGGAAAAGCTGGAATGCTTCGGTGTGAATTTTTGGTCGCTATTTGAAACAGAAACAAGTTTAGGTGACATAACTCTTCCACAATGAGGGCAAACATTAGGGTAATTAAGATAAATATTTTTAGTATACCCTAAAAAATCTATGTTAATTTTGTTCATAATAATCATCTCCTTTAGGTGATTATAGCATGGAGAGAAAAAATAAGGAGGTGATGAAATGGAATTAGCAGAACTCTTTGAAATGGAAAAACAAGTCCAAGCCAAAGAATATGAAAAGAAGCTAGCGGAACTAGAAAAGCAACTTGAGATAGGTTCTGTTGGCGATAGCAAATGGGCTTGCGAGATGTTAGGAATTAAAACTTTCGCCAAAATTAAGGAATTAGTCCTTTACCCATTCAGAAATGAACTTGAAGGCGAAATAGTTTTCTTTTCTGATACCCAAGGCATTCCTTGGCGCTTTAACAAATATAAATTTAGACACTGGGTAGACGAAAATTTCAAAAGAATAGAATGGAAGTGAAAACAATGAAAGAAGCGCTAAAAGATATTTGTAAATCAGTTCTAATTGTCTTGGCATTCTTTGCTGTTATCGTTTATCTAGCATTTGATACCGATAGAATCTATCATCAAGAACACCGCCAAGGAATACAAAAATTTTATTATTATCCAGAAGAAGAATTTGGGGTGGATAAAAAATGAAAGATGCAAAAAGGATACTACTAGCAATCAACTCACGCATTCAAGCTTATATCGAATCGGGGTACGAACCATATAAAGAAGAGGCAGAAGCACTGTTAGAGCTTCTGGAGTACGAAAAAAGCCGATCACTAAACAGTGATCGACTTACCAAAAATAACTAAGTTAAGTATAACACAGAAAGGAAAAATTACGCCATGAGCCATGAAAAAAAACCAATAACACAGAGGATAATGGAATTTCTGAGAGAACACCCTCATGCAACAAATGATGAGATTGCTGAGACAGCAGGTATTACGAACAAAAGAGCAGCTGATACATTAAGCGTTTTGAACATAAGGGGATGGGTTGATTCTAGCTACAATGAAGGGAAAAGAACGATCATTGTTAAATGGAAGCCTAAAGACACTGAAACAGTTAAAGAGTTAAGACAGAATACCTATTACGAAATGTTGCCTAAGGCGCTAGAAACATATGAAGAAGCTACGAATGTTCAAGACTTAAATGTGGCTGCTAAGATCATCTTTAGAATTTTGGAGAATTTATAAATGAGCAATCCAGAGAAACAAGTAGAGAACAAAATCAAAAACTACTTAGCTTCAATTGGTGCTTACTTTGAAAAGATTCATGGCGGATCAGTCTATCAAGCTTCAGGAATACCAGATATTCTAGCGTGTTATAAGGGGCGTTTTATAGCGATTGAGGTTAAAAGGCCTAATGGTGGTGTCACTTCTGCTTTGCAAAAGCTAAAGCTTAAGCAAATAGAAGAAGCGGGTGGGATTGCGATTGTGGCTAGGAGCGTTGAAGAGATCCAATCAGCATTGGGAGAGGGTGGACTAACTGATTTATAGAGATGACATCCTTTACCAATTTCAAAGAGAAGCTATAAAAAAATCTAACCCTAATTATTTCTTTGCGTTGGACACGGGTACGGGCAAGACCATAACAGCCATTCATCACTATCTAAAATATTCGAACGGTGAGAAACTACTTATCTTTGCCCCGCCTGCCAAAAAGAAGGAAGGTGGATGGGATCGGGACATCAAGTTTATATGCGATACATACGGTATCAGTATAAACTATGAGGTTATCTCATACGGAATATTAGCCAGGACTTCAATTCCGTCTGAAAAGTATTTTGTGATTTTTGATGAGGCGCACTATATCAAAAACCCGACATCAAAAAGAGGGAAACAAGGAAATATAATCGCTCAATCAGCAACACATTTTAGCTTATTAACTGCTACGCCGATGGCTAACGGTTGGGAGGATAGCGTGAATTACTTTATCATGTTTGGTTTTGCTAAAAACAAAACACAATTCAATAAAGAACATGCTATTTTCCAAAATATAACGATGGGTAACATTACTTTTCCGAAGATTGTCGGATGGCGAGATGAAGAGCAACTCCAGGAATGGTACAAGAGTTTTACTGTCTCAATCAGTAAAGATGAAGCTTTAGATTTACCACCTTTAGTTTTCGAGACGGTATCTTTTGAACCATCAAAAGAATATAAGAAGCTTAAAAAAGATCGTGTGCTTAATGATGAGGCTTACGATACAATGCCGAAACTTATGCACGGTCTGAGATATTACACCAACCAAAAAGATAAGCTAGATTGGGCGGATATGTTCTTTGAGGGATCGAACCGAAACATTGTGATCTTTTATCAGTACAAAGCAGAATTTGAAGAGCTGAAAAAGCTTTGCGAAAAGCACAACAAAAGAATCTATGCAGTAAACGGCAACAAGTCAAGCTTGCCCGATAAATCAGAATGGGGCGAGTTAAATAACTCCGTCACTTTGATTCAGTATCAAGCGGGATCAAGTGGGATTGAGTTGCAGTATTGTACGGAGGTTGTTTTCTACACACCAACTTATAGCTATCAAGATTACACGCAAGCGCTAGGACGAGCCTATCGCAACGGACAGACGAATAAAGTCACGGTTTATAAGTTCACCACCAAGGGAACCATAGAGGAAGCGGTATGGCAAGCCCTAAACAATAAGAAAGACTTTGATGAAAAGTTATACCAACAAACAAAATTAGGAGGATGAAAATGAGAAACAAGATTATTCACAAAACATGCATTGCATGCAACAAGAGCTATGATTTAGCGGTTAATTCTGAAGATTTAGAAAGATATGAGCAAGGCGAATATGCACAAAACGCTTTCCCCTATTTAGCGTCAAGTGAGCGAGAGCTAATTATTTCAGGGTTATGTGGCGATTGTTTTAACGACTTATTTGAAACGGGTGATTAATATGGTGGGCGGATTTAAAGGCTTTGGCTTGCAAAAGCAAGACCCTAACGTAACACAAAAACGGAATTATTATGTCGGTGGTTCTGATGTTCCAACCATTCTAGGGATCAATCCATACAAAACACAGTATGAGCTGGCACTTGAGAAGACGGAGATCAAACCTAAAGAGTTTATCAGCAACGAGTACACTCAATACGGTAATCAATTAGAACCACAAATCAGAGAGTACATTAACGCTACGACTGAAGCTCACTTTATCGTTGACACAGCGATCGATAAAGACAAGAAAATCCGTTCTAACGTGGACGGCGTTGACTATGACCACAAGTTATTACTCGAAGTTAAGACACACGGCAAGAATCCTAAACTGAATGTCTACGAGGTGCAGATGCAACTGTACATGCACCAGTTGGGGCTGGAAGAAGGATGGCTTGCAATGTACGAAAGACCATCAGACTTTGATATTGAGTTTGACGCAGAACGCTTAAAGATCGAAGTCATTAAAAGAGATGAAAGCAAAATCAAACAAATCCTAGATGCGATCGAAACATTTTGGATCCGTTGTGAGTATTTAAAAGACAATCCAGAAATGACCGAGTCTGAATTTATGACCGTTGGGACAGACATGGATGTAGCAGTGGCTAGATTAAATAAAGTGGCCCCTACCATCCTAAAATTTAAAGAAGAAGTCGCACGACTAGAAGCCATTGAGAAAGAAGCTAAAGAGCTGCTTTATCAAAAAATGACTGAATATAGCATAAAAAAATGGGAGACTCCGTTCTTTGTTGTCACTAGGGTCTTGCCGTCAAAATCTAATCGCTTTGATTCCAAGCGTTTTAAAGAAGAACATCCCGATATTTACGATGAGTATTTAACCACGAGCGAACGTAAAGGCTATGTGAAGTTAACAGAAAGGAAGAAGTAAAATGGGCATTTTACCACCAAACAAAAAGCAAAAGACAACCGACACACCTAAGAATTTTTTCATCTATGGGGCAACCATGAACGGCAAGTCCTACCTTGCTGGAGAGTTCCCTAATCCCCTGTTTCTTGACACAGACGGCAATGCTTCGGCCAATCCATATCCTAGCATTCCGCTTCGGAACATCCGTGGCAAGGACGGAAAAATCCGTCAATCTGTTGTTGAACAGTTAGACCAAATTATCACAGAGTTGCAGACAACTCATCACGGCTTTGAAACGATCGTATTAGACGTTATTGATGACATTGCTTCAATGATCGAGTTCTATGTATGTGACCGTGAAGGAGTAGAGACGTTAGTTGATATCGGATATGGAAAAGGCTATGCTGCTTTCAATTCCATTTTTCAGCAATTAGTAATTGAGCTCAAGGCGCTACCTATAAACGTTGTCTACGTGTCACGGATTCAGACCATCTCAGAAGATAATGTTACTTATGAAATTCCGTCTCTAAAAGAAAAGCTGGTCAACGTAGTTAACGGTAACTGTGACTACATGATCCAATGCAAGAAAATTGGTAAGAATTACATTCGTGTAGTTAAGAGCAAACGTAAGAATTACGACCGTGAAGCTATTGAAGATAAGCGAACGGTTAAAATTCTTGACTCAATCACAGGAGCTTTTGAAAGATCAAGACAAATAGATAAGAAAACTCAAGACGCTATCGTGAAGGAGCTTGAGAAGAAAGAAGAGATCGTAATCGAAGAAGGAAATGACAAGAAAAACGAACCTATTAAACCAGCCAAACCAGTCGCTAGCCGTACTAAACCAGTCATTAAATAAGGAGTGTACAAAATATGTCATTATTAGAAATCGCTAAACAAACTTTGCAAAACTTTGACCCTAAAAAAGACAGTCCCAACCAAATGAGCAACGAAGGGTTGCCAACTGGTACATATGATGTAGTGATCAACAACGCCTATTATAACGCCTACGAAAGTGGCTACGAGTGTATCTGTATTTCAGCCGAAGTGTTAACAGGTGATTATACAGGCCGTAAAGAATTTATCAATGTAAATCTTGATCCAACGACTGAAGTGAACCAAAAGTATCGTTTCATTCTCGAAAAAAATATCAAACTGATTGCTCAATTCTGTGATGTAATTGGTTTTGAACCGTCCGACGAAAACTGGGAGGATCAATATACATTAGGAGAAGCTATTCAACCACACGCTCAAGGCAAGCAACTGATTTTAGAAGTTAAGCAATCCACTACTAAGAAAGGTAAAGTCGTATCTAACTATGAATTTAAAGCTTATCCGGAAGATATGGCGCCAAGTGTTGAACCAGCCGATCTAACTGAGGACGATTTACCGTTTTAACCAAATAGAAAGGGGAGTACCTCATGTACTACACCTTACATGTGCACCCCATCCCCTACAACCACAAGCCAGACGCACGGACGGCCGCATCCATCAGTAAGTCGATTGTTGACCATCTAGAAGCTTATACTCCTGAACAATTAGCGGACAAATTAGGCAACGGTCACACCGTTTGCCTAGGTCTGATGGATGGGACGAGGTCTAAATCCAATTTTATCAGTCAGCAGGTTATGATGTTGGACTTTGACAACACGATTAACGGTCAAGTCGCTTCAGGTGAAAACTATGTCACGATTGATGATGTGCTATCCAATGAGTGGATGAGGCAGAATGCTGCTTTTGTGTATAAAACTTTCTCTTACAAGCCTCATTGGCAGAAGTTTAGAGTAGTGATCTTTCTTGATAAGATCATCAAGGATTCAGACGAGGTCACACGCACCTATGAGTGGCTTATGCAGCGCTACCCACAAGCAGATAAAGCGCCTAAAGATTGTAGCCGTATATTTTACGGTGGCTTTGAAGTGATAGAGATTAATTTTTCGAACACTTGGACACCCGAACAGCTAGAGAAGAAACATAAAAAGGCAACTGTGGCCAAGAAAGTTAAAAAGCTTTCTAAAAGGCAATCGGCTCAGATGATAAGATCTTACATTCAAAGAGAACAAGAGCACCTGTCTGAGTATGGCAACGCCTTATCAGCAATTTCTGTCATTGGCAAGGCGGTTTTGACAGGTGAGATTCAAGAATCCCATGCAAGAGAATACGTCAGACTCCTAGCCATGGGCAATGAAGAATGGGCTGAAGAAAATGAGGTTAAACTCAATGAGTTTTTAGGCAAGCGAATTGAGGACATTTACACAGAGTACTCTTTTGCTGAAAAGTTCTCAGCCACTCAGCAATTAGAGGGCAAATTTGACGCTATCGAGTTCGCTAATGAGATTGTCAAGGACTTAGAGATCTATCGCTATAAAGACAAAACTTACTTTAAGGACGGCCTTATTTGGACGTGTGACGAGAATAAGCTTTTACGTGCGTTCAACGGACTTAGAGAGTTAACAAAAGCCCAAGACGCTGAAGTGATCCATCAATTGAGTAAAAAAGCCCCAGAAATTGAATTAGACGTCTCAGTTATTCAACTAAAAAATAACTATCATATCATCGGCGGTAATGTTAAGCAGGGGATTTCTGAAGAATTTACACCTTTTTTGTTAGATGTTAACTATGACCCTAAGGCTTACAACGCTGATGTGGACAATTTCTTAAATTTTTTAGTCATGGACAGACCACAACTGAGAATAATTGTTGAGGAGTTGCTAGGACATATCCTCCTGTTGAGGGGATTCCCCCATAAAGTTTTCTTCTTGGTCGGCGAGCGTGGAGCTAACGGAAAATCTACCTTTATCGAAATGCTGAATAGTTTCGTTGGAGATTTAGGATCTAACGTGAACCTAGAGTCTTTTAACGATGACACATCTCTGATGGCACTTGAGGATAAATTAGTTAACGTCGGTGACGATATTGACGCTTCTTATTTAGACAAATCAATGAACTTTAAAACGTTGGCTTCTGGTAATACGATTATGTATCGTCCAATTTACAGCACTGCCAGAAAACTCAAGAACACCGCAACGCTCATTTTCACCGCTAACGACATGCCAACCTTTAGGGACAAGTCGGGAGGTATCGAAAGACGGCTTGTGATTATTCCTTGCGACAATGTCGTTCAGCATGCTGATTTTGAGATGGATAAAAAATTATCCACGGACGAAGCGAAAAGTTATCTGCTGAACCTTGCTCTTAAAGGGGTAGGCAGCATTCGAAAGAACGGTGGCCAATTATCTAAGAATGAGATTGTAGATGAGCAATTGACCCAATACTTAGAAGAGAGTGATTCAGTGCTAGCCTTTGTGAATCAAGTCGGCGTGAATCAGCAAGTGGATAAGCGGATGGTATATCAGGATTATAAAGAATTTTGCGAGCAAGTAGGGACAAAGCCACAGAAAATGGCTTCGATGACGAGGAGATTAAACACTTTGGGGTACAAGATTAAGGATACTCATCGATTGGGTCAAAGGGTAATGTTGTACATTAAAGAATAATCGATATAAAAACACTATAAAAATTACCCATACTTTTACAACTGCCCATACTTTTACCCATACTTTTACACATAGTTTTGAAATAAAGTATGGGCAGCTTGAACCCTTGGTACACATGGTTTTAGACTACTTCTTATTCTATTACCCATAGAATTTTCTTAATTAAATAAAAAAATTAATAATAATAATTGAAAAACGATTATTATTAGAAAATAAAAAAAGAATGGCGAATAAAGTATGGGTAGTTTGGGCAAAATGCTCATAAACCCTTGTGGCTCAAGGGCTCAGCCTACCCATACTTTTAAAATAAAAGCTTGTGTAAAAGTTTGGGTAGTTGGCTAAACCCTTTAATATCAAGGGTTTAAGCTACCCATACTTTTGAAAAGGAGAGTGCCAGCTTGAACGCAAAGAAATATTTAAAGCAAATACAGCAACTAGATCGTGAGATTGACCGAAAAATCTGCGAAAAAAACAAAATATATGCGTCATTATTTAAGTCGAGTAAATATCAGCCTGATCTAGTAAGCAAGTCACGCTCATCAAGATTAGACGATACTTATGCTAAAATTATTGATCTTAGCAATGAAATCGACTCGATGGTGGATCGACTAGTGGATATGAAAGTAAAAGTTACTAGGCTAATCGATCAACTTGAAGACAGGCGCAACCGTGCTGTTTTAAGTTACCGATACGTTGCTGGCAAGAGATGGGAGGAAATCGCGGAGATTATGGGATATGAGGTGAGATGGGTATATCGACTCCATGGACAAGCTTTGAAGGAATTTGATAAAATTACTAGAAACCTTTGACCTATGTTATTACCTATGTTATAATAAATGTAGCAAAGGAGGAAGCAAGATGAATAAGCGAGATTTTATCAAGCTGATTAAAAAGAAAGGCTTCTATTAACTTCCAAAACGAGGGAAGGGAAGTCACGAGGTCTGGACGGATGGAGAAAGGTTTGTGACCGTTTCGATTCCTGACAAAAGTGATTATGATCGAGGCACTTTGAATCAAATGATGAAAGATGTTGGGCTAAAGTAGCCCTGCGTCTACGGCTTAAAATTAAAATCTTGCTTCAAAATTAGGAGGAATAAAAATGGCTAAGTATAATTTTGTTGCCTTGTTTAAAAAAAGTGAGGAGCCTGAATCAAATATTTATACAGTGACGGTTCCTGATGTCCCTGGGGTAGTAACAGAAGGGAACGGCATCGATGGAGCTATTGAGCAAGTAAAAGGCGCTTTAGAAGAGATGTTGTTAACTTTAGAAGATATGGATAAAAAAATTAATACCCCTCGAAGCCTATCTGAGTTAAAGGGACTCTTGGAAAGTGACGAGGACTTCTTGCAGTATATACCGGTTGATACCTACTATGCTCGCTTGTATGAAGAAAACACTTCGGTTAATAAGATGGTGACCCTTCCGAAATGGATGGAAGTGATGGCAAAGGAGAAGAAAATTAATTTCAGTCAAACCTTGCAGGAAGCACTTCGAAAACAGCTTCAGGTAGAAAGCCATTAAAAGCCACTAAAAGTCATGTTATTATGGTAGTGTCGAAAGATGTATAAAGAGTGTAAATTCTTTTTGTCATTTGCCACAACCACATTTTCAATTTATAGCCACGCCACAATTTGTTGGTGTGGTTTTTTTATACCCTAGGCCACCTTTTTAGGCGGTCTATTTATTTATACCCCAGGAGGTCATTAATAGCCCCCTGGTATAAATGATCCAACCCAAGTGCAGGAGGGGCCTTGATGGTTAAATTAGACCAAATTTGATAGAAAAAGAACAAGAAAAGCTAGATCTTATAGCCAACAATCGGAAAACAGACATAAAGGTGGTGGTATTCATTGGTAAGTTAACAATTAAACAGAAGAAGTTTGCTGATGAGTACATCATCAGTGGAAATGCGACAGATGCATATAAAAAAGCAGGCTATTCATGGAAAAGCGAAAATACCGCCAAAGCTAATGCTTCAAAACTACTTACAAATCATAACCTGAAAAAATATATTGATTCTCGCCTTGAAGAAATAAATAATAACAAAATCGCTAAAGCCGATGAAGTCTTACAAGTCTTCACAGCAATTTTGAGGGGAGAGCGTTTTGAGATTAAACAAGAAATTAGTCCACTAACAGGTGGAGTCGTAGAGCTTAAGCAACCCCCAGCAATTAAAGAGGTCATTCGAGCGGGAAGCGAATTGATGAAGCGTTATCCAACGTCTGCAGAAAGCGAAAAAATGAAACTCGAAATCGAAAAACTAAAAGCCCAACTAGCCGAAGAGGAAGACACAACTCAACCAATCGGATTCACATTCAATCGAGGTGAAGCAGATGCTGAACATAGCGAAGCTGATTAATCCATCATTTGATGAGGTACTTTTTACTGATCGGCCTTATGTTGTTTTGAAAGGTGGGCGGGCTTCTACCAAGTCATCTGTGATTAGCCTTCAGTTGGTATTGGAGTTTTTAGATGATCCTCAAGCGAATGTACTTTGCTTGAGAAAAGTGGGTAAGTATTTATCAACATCCGTTTATGAACAAATCAAGTGGGCGATCTACACATTAGGAGTAGATAAGCAATTTAGATTTTATACAAGTCCGTTAAAGATCGTTCATAAGCGAACACAAACCGCTTTTTACTTTTCAGGTGTTGATGACCCGATGAAACTAAAAGGTTTCAAGATAGCGCAAGGCTATATTCATGCTTTATGGTATGAGGAATTAGCTGAATTTTCAGGTAGAGAAGACATTGACGTGGTGGAAGATACTTTCCTACGGGTAGACTTGCCCACAGGAAAACCCGTCAAAGTCTATTACTCTTATAACCCACCAAAGAATCCATACGATTGGATTAATCAATGGGTGGCTGAGAAGGAAGCAGATCCCGATTATCTCGTGCACCATTCAACTTACCTTGATGATAAATATGGCTTTTTAGGTCATCAAATGATTAAAAAAGTGGAAGGTTATAAAGAAACGGATCCCGATTATTATCGCTGGATGTATCTTGGAGAGGTTATCGGTCTCGGTACGCACATTTACAATATGAATCACTTTCAAATGATTGAGGAATTGCCGACAGATGATAAGCTAATTGGAATTGCCTTTGGGCTTGATACTGGGCACCAACAATCAGCAACGGCTTGTGTGGCTTGTGGCGTCACTGCAAAGGGGAAACTTATCTTGCTTGATACGCTTTATTATAGCCCGTCTGGCAAGGCGGATAAGCTCGCACCTAGTCAGCTATCTGTATTAGTTCATGACTTTGTCGACGGCATTATGTACCGCTACAAGGGCGTCCCTAAGTTGCAGATGACCATTGACTCGGCGGAAGGTGCTTTACGCAATCAGTACAAGCTAGATTATGGCGAAGTATGGCATCCAGTGGCAAAGAAGAAGAAACAAACAATGATTGATCACGTCCTAAGTTTATTGGCTGAAGGGCGTTTTTATTATCTCAACACTGAGAATAACAAGATATTTTACGAAGAACACAAAATGTATCGTTATGACGAAAAGACACTAAATTCAGAAGAGCCGAAAGTCATTAAGGAGGACGATCACTCGGTGGACGCTTTCCAGTATTTGATATTAGATAATGCACGTTTGCTCGATCTGAAAGTTTAGGGGGGATCACTAATGGGGTGATTAGCACCATCAAAAATTGGTTTACAAGGGGGAAGGGATTGATGAACCCAGTCAAAAGCATTTTAGACCATGAGAAAGTTGCGGTATCCAAAGAAGAGTATGCAAGAATTCAAGAAAACTTGAGCTATTATGAATCACGCAATGGCAAAGCAAACTATACAAATACCGATTATCAATTAAGAGAGCGAGAGGTGAAACATTTGCCGATTGCTCGGACGGCTTGTAAGAAGATCGCAGGACTGATTTACAACGAGCAAGCAGAGTTCAAGATTGATAATGAAGTGGCGAGTAAGTTTGTTAATGAGATTTTGAAGCAGGATCGGTTTAACAAGAATTTTGAGCGTTATTTAGAATCTGCGCTAGCCCTTGGTGGTATGGCGATGCGTCCTTATGTTGATGGCGAACGAATTCGAGTGGCGTTTATCCAAGCGCCTGTATTCTTTCCTTCTCAGGCTAACACTCAAGATGTTTCAAGTGCAGTGATCGCTATTAAGTCGGTCAAGTCAGGCCGAAGCACTATCAAGTATTACACCTTGCTAGAGGTGCATGAGTGGCTAGCTGATGGTCAATATAAGATAAGCAATGAGCTTTATATGTCGGAGCGTAAGGATCAGTTAGGTGGCAGAGTGCCATTATCAGATGTTTACGAAGGATTGGAAGAAGTCGTAACATTCAACAACTTATCTAGACCGCTATTCACTTATTTACGGACTCCTGGCATGAATAACAAGGATATTAACAGCTCTCTGGGGCTATCTATCTTTGATAATGCCAAGACCACAATTGATTTTATCAATACGACCTATGACGAGTTCGCTTGGGAAGTGAAGATGGGTCAACGGCGTGTAGCAGTTCCCGCTCAAACGGTGCGAACGTTCTTCGACAAGAATGGCGATAAAGTGATCATAAAACAACACTTTGATCCCGATCAGAACGTGTTCGTTCAGTTAGATAGTGGTGCCGATGATAAGTCGGTTGGAATCCATGATCTTACGACAGATATTCGGTCGGATTCTTACATTGCTGCAATTAATGAAGGCTTACGGCTGTTCGAAATGCAAATTGGTGTGTCGGCAGGCATGTTCACCTTTGACGGTAAGTCCATGAAGACGGCAACTGAGGTTGTATCTGAAAATTCAGACACCTACCAACTGCGAAATTCTGTTGTGTCATTGGTCGAGCATTCGATTAGCGAATTGATTGTATCGATTTGCGAGCTTGCTAAAGCAACCGGCTTATACAACGGTGAAATTCCATCACTTGATGAAATAACGATTAGTTTGGATGACGGTATTTTCACCGATAAGAACGCTCAACTTGATTATTGGAGCAAGGCTTTAGCAGCTGGACTGGTTCCTAAGCGGTATGCGATCGAGAAAGCGTTAGGTATGACTGAGGAGCAAGCAAAAGCTTTAGCTAACGAAATCGATCGTGAGTCGGAAGAAACGATGAATCGTAACCGCAGTCAGTTTGATACCGAGGTATATGGTGAGTAGGCCATGAAACGAAGACTTGACCATGATCAATTAGAGTACAATGCAGAACAGTATTTTTTAGCGGGCGATAAAGTCGCTGATATTTACCATCAATTGCAGACGGATTTATTCTTGCGAACGGTGCGAAGATTGACAAGACGTGGCACCGCTGATTTAGTACGAAATCCTTATATTTGGCAGTTGGAGAAGTTGAATGATATGCACCTACTGAATGAGCGTAATATTCAGCTGATTTTGAAATATAGCCAAGTGGCGGAAAAAGAGTTAAGAAACGTTATTGAAAACGAAGGCTTCAAAGTCTATCAAAATACCTATGACCAGTTAGCCGAGGATTTGAAGCGCGGCGGTACTACGGCGGATCATTACGAGGTGCAAAGAGCTTTAAAGGCTTATTCGGATCAAACGTTCAGAGAAGTTGATAATATGATTAACACAAGCCTGCCCAAAGAAACAAGGGCAATGTATGAAGACGTTGTTACTCAGACGGTTGCTGAGGTGGCCACTGGTACGAAGTCGGCTCAACAAGCCCTAAATGATACCATTTTTAAGTGGTTTGATCGTGGCTTTTATGGCTTTACAGATAGAGGCGGCAGAAGGTGGCAAGCGGATGTTTATGCACGGACGATTATTAAGTCAACGACTTACAGTGTATACCGTGAGATGCGAGAACGACCTGCGGAAGATCTTGGGATTGACACCTTTTATTATTCGATGAAGGCAACTGCTCGTGAGATGTGTGCGCCTTTGCAACACCAAATTGTGACCAAGGGCGAGGCATTCAGAGCTGAAGATGGCACACAGGTCTATTCACTCAACGATTATGGTTACGGCTCTCCTGGGGGCTGTATGGGGATTAATTGTGGCCATATGATGACACCTTTTGTAGTCGGGGCAAATTATAAACCAGAGTTGCCCGATTATCTGAAGAATCTAACCCCCGAACAGGCGGAAGAGAACGCTAGAACGCAACAAGTGCAACGTGCCTATGAGCGGAACATTCGCAAAGAGAAAGAGCGCTTGGCCGTGGCTAAAGAGTTGAAAGATACTGAACAGATTCAAAAGTCACAGCTCAAGCTCAAGACTCTAGAGTCGGGGCTTACGAAGTTGGTGAGGGGGAATGACTTCCTAATTCGTAAGAAAGAGCGTGAGCTTTATTATAAGAATCAAGAAAGCTATAGTGGCGTTAAGCAACGTATGGGAAAAGCCATTGAAGAAGAGTATAATCAATTTAACGAGAGATTAACTCAAAAGCTTTCTAAGGATCAGTACAGAGATCTAACAAGCCACGATTTGAAGCGGATTAGAAAAGTCATGGCGGAAAATGAAGAGTTAGGCAAGAGGCTACAGCTGAAGATAAGTAAGCAAATGCAGCATATTTACGAAACTGAAGACTATAAGGAACGTGTTGAAAGAGATTTAAACAAGGGGAAAACTCCGCCTAGCTATTTTAGGAATGTTTCTGAAACTGAACTTCACAGATATATGTTGAATAAGATTAATATGAAAAGTATTTTTAATGATTATCAATATATAGATGTAGGTGATTTCGATGGAGATGTTTTAATTCCGAATGAAAGACCTGAAAAAGCCGATAGAATCAAAGTCCATCAAGGCAAGCAAGGATTACATGGAGTTCCTAATAAAAAGAGGTGAACAAATGGTTAGAGCGTATGATTATTATTCTAAAAGATATCTAGGCAAAAAGATTATTCTGAGAATGAAAGATGGAACTACAGAAACGGGAAAGTTTTTAGATTTTGATGATATTGAAGATAACGACATTGGAGACGGTTTTGTACTTGATGTAAACGGCGATGAGTCAGTCGGACGTTTAGTCCTTGAAAAAGATGTCGAACGAGTAGAATTTGAAGATTAGCACTTAACAATCGAGTTAGGTGCTATTTTTATGCAGTTTTTCAGGAGGTGATAGGATGGAATCGAATAACAATAGCAATGGTATGGGCTTTATGTCATGGCTAGCATTATTGTTGATTGCAGCCAAGCTGTTCGGAGTGATTAATTGGTCATGGTGGTTAGTGCTATTGCCAGTTTGGATTTGGCTAGCCTTCATGGCTATCGTTTTAGTTATTTTAGGAGTAGCGCATTTAATCTATAAGTGAAACGGATTGTAAATAATCGTGAGCAAATCGTGCAATTTTCTCACGTAAATTCACACGATTTCGGAGTAGTTCAGAGTAAGTTAAGAGTAATTAAGTCGTTAGGAGTTAAAAAATGAGAACCGTGGAAGAAATTAACAAGGAATTAGCAGAGATGCGAGATAAAGGCATCTCGAGAAAAGGTATATCGGATGGGTATCACACTTTCGATGAGCTTTATCTTCATAGAATGGTGCTATTTTCAACCATTCTAAATGCTTATCCCGAAATATCATGGAAGTCTAAGCAACATCATGATGGTACGATGTTCGATGGGTGTTTTATCTGTGGTATCAATACACCTGAGGGGCAGTACACTTATCATTATAAGATGAAATACTGGTTACATTTTAGGGTACCAGAGATCGAAAAAGCACCAGTTTATGACGGTCACAAGCCGAGTGATATCGGTAGATTGTATAGTTTAAGTTAGTTTTTAAGTCGTAGCGATACGGCTTTTTATTTTGCCCTGAGTATGGCATTAAACTATTCACGGACTTGGGTTCAGTCGTTAAAATGCCCACCAACAAAGCCTGAGCAAGCTTTAACTGCTACATTGTCCACTGGACGTTAAAGGAGTAGATAAGATGAGTGTTACAAGAGCAATGCTGAAAGAAGCAGGAGTCACTGAAGACGCTAAGATCGATGAGATCATGGACGCTTATAGTCGTGCCATTGGGAGTGCTAAAGCGCAAGGCGAATCAGATTTGAAATCCGAAAATGATTCGCTACGTAATCAGTTGCAAGAAGTGAATCAAACCATTGAGGAGCTGAAGAACAATGAAACGACTGCACAAGAGGCAAAAGATACCATCGCTCAATTACAAGCTCAGTTGGCTGATAAAGACAAGGAACACGAAGCACAACGCTTAGCCGATAAGCAAACCTTTGCGGTTCAATTGGCTTTAAAAGACACTGACACGGTCGACAGTGATATTCTGTTTAGTCTTATCGATATGGATAAGGTTCAATTTGATGAAGACGGCAAGCCACAGCTTGATGACACGATCAAGTCGTTGAAAGAGAACAAGCCTTACCTATTTCAAAAGCAGACTGAAGAAGAACCCGATGACAAGGCGCCGTCTATCGTTGTGGGTGGTAATCCGTCAGCTAATGGAGAAAGTAAGGAAGATCCTTTCGAAGCAGCAATGAACATGTATAAATAAATTTAAAGGAGGCCTATCTAATGGCAGGAGAAAACAATAACTTACCAGTACGTCGCTATGAAAAACAATATAAAGGGCTACTACAAACAGTCTTTACCGCTACGAATGCATTCCAAGGGGCAATCTCACCGATCCAAATCTTAGATGGTGTGCAAAACAATGCAACCGCATTTAGTGTAAAGACCAATAACACGCCAGTAGTGGTTGGGGAATACAAAACAGATGCTAATATTGCATTTGGCACTGGAACGTCTAATTCATCACGTTTTGGCCAAATGACTGAGGTCATTTATCAAGACACGGATGTAGAGTACGATTACACTTTGGCAATCAATGAAGGGATTGACCGCTACACGGTTAATAATGATCTAAACGCAACGATCGCAGACCGTTTACGTTTACAATCTGAAGCACAAACACGGGCAATGAATAAACGAATCGGTGCGTATGCATCTAAGGTTGCAGGGCATTCAGAAACCTTATCAGAATTGACTGATAAAGCGATTAACGCCTTGTTCAACAAGATTAATACTTACTTTATTGACCTAGAAGTGACCGCACCTTTAACGGCTTATGTCCGTTCTGACGTGTATAACGCTATTGTAGATATGGCACAAGTTAGCAAAGGTAAAGGGTCTTCAGTCAACATTGACAAGAACGGCTTAGCTTACTACAAAGATATCGCTTTACAACGTGTACCATCTCAATATTTCGCACAAGACACACAAGCGTTAATTATGCCTAACGGATTGATTATTCCATTCGTTGGTATCAGTACCGCACGAACAATTCCAGCCGTGGATTTCGATGGTGTGATCCTTCAAGCGGCTGCTAAGGGTGGCCAATTTGTCTTAGAGGATAACAAGAAAGCGATCGTCAAGGTAACGGGCACGCCAACCGTTCCAGGTGCATAAGGAGCTGATATAAATGGCGAAGTATAAAGTGTTAACAACGTTTAGCACTGAAAATAACGGCAAAACTTATAAAGCAGATCAAAAAATCGAGATGAAGGTATCCGTTGCGGATGTCATCAACGAGCAAGCGAAAGAGTTGCATGGGCAACTCTTTCTAGAACGCTTGGATGATTCAAAAGAAGCTGAAAGTTCCGAAGCAGAAGTCAAGGAGACATCAAAAGAATAAGGCGGTGATCCACTATCTCTCAGCTAGTGAGTGACTAGCCTTTGTATATCAAGAGGGGAGAGGATAGCGTTTGTATTTAACAGAAGCAGAGTATTCCAAAATGGGATTTGAACCAGTCGAAGATTTTGAAAAATTAAACAATCGGGCAAGTGTCATGATTGATTTATACACTAAAAGCTTATATAGCTTTATCGATTTCGATGATGACCATGAAATGAGAAAGAAAGCAGTCAAGCAAGCGGTGGCATTACAAATTTCGTATATGAGCGAAACAGGTATAACTACCGCAGAAGACAAGCAGAATTTAACTAGTATTTCAATTGGTCGGACATCCGTTTCTTATGGAGCAGGTCAAAAAAGCGCGACAAGTAGGCCATCATTCGGCTTATGCCTGGATGCACTAGCGTTGTTAGATAGTGTCGGCTTTGGCTATTGCGGGGTGGACTATGATCGATAAACGCTTATTGATTGATTCAGTCACCATCGAAAAAGTAATCGGGCGGGATGAATGGGGGAAGGAAGCTTATGGAGATAAGCTGAGCCTTTCTCCTGTTCGCTTCGATCGATCAACCACACTCAAACATAACACACAGAATGCTAAGGATGAAATCGAACGAAAGCCTGGCATTGTCTTTGTATACACAAAGTTCTGTCCAGTGTTGCCGGATGAAAGCTACATCGACGGTCGTTTAACTGATGGGAATCGATCCTATCGAGTTGTCGGTTTAATTCCTATCAGCTTGTTTAAGAAGCAGATAGGCTATGAAATCGAGGTGGTTTAATGTCTGTCGGTGCAACGTTCTCAGTGAATGTCAATGTTAATTTTTCTGTTTTAGATCGTAAATTCAGTGAAGCGTCCTTGAAGAAGGGCGAATTAGCAATGGCCAATCAAGCCATGATGGACATGGAACAATTCGTACCAATGAGAAGCGGTAGACTAAGGTCAGGCGCTCATGCAAAGCCTGGGGAAGTTATTTATCCAGGGCCTTATGGGCGAGCTCACTTCTACGGAACGAATGGCATTGTAGTATTCAGAAAGTACACCACACCTGGAACGGGAAAACGATGGGACAAGAGAGTGCCCAAAGGAACCGTTAGAGAATGGGGAGTAGTCGCAATAAAAGCGATGGGGATTCAATGATGACAAATGATTTTCAAATTCAGTTATTGAGATTTATCAATGATCTTAAGCTACCAATCACAGCACGTATTGACTTTCTCACTCACGATGAAGATCTCGTTATCTTTACTCTACCTGGCGGGAAAGTTGATAAAACGTTCATGGATGGCACTCAAGAAGTGCGGTTACCTTATCAATTTGCTATTAAGACGAAAGATAATGAGAAAGGGAACAGGGTTCTGTGGATGATTAACGAAGCCTTGTCTCAATTCAACCTCGATATACCAAGCGGTAACGGGTCATACCAATTCTTGAGTATGACGCTTTCTAAGCCGTTTCTTGAAGGAGTGGATGAGCAGGGTTTTTATGTTTATTTATTACAAATTGAGGCACATTTAGAAATTGGAGGTAATAGTTAATGGCAAGACTAAAAAACGCATTACGTGGGCATTTTATTGCTGAGATCAGCAAAGAAAATCCAACGAAAGAACCAACAGAATGGCTAGAATTAGCTAAATACATTTCAAACGTTGAAACAGAAGACGAAGAAGAATCTGAATCAGAAGGATTCTACGATGGTGATGGAACGCCTGAAGAATTTGTTAAGACTTTTGCAGCAGGTTATACCTTCGAAGGTTATCGTGACCATGAAGACCCTGCACAAAACCTTATTTGTGGTATGAAGTTTAAAACAGGCGAAGGGCGCCGTGTATGGCATAAAGTCGTATCTTCAAATGGTAAGAAGCAATGGGTAGGCCGTGCCAACGTTTCGAGTATCAATGACGGATCGGGTGAAGCAACCGAAGACGAAAGCTTTGGATGCACGATCAAATACGTTGAAACACCGAAAGAGTCTGCAGTTGTTGCTGGCGTTTAATATGTAGCGGGAGGGGTAACCCTCCCTTTTTTATTGATTTAAAAGGAGGCCGAATAAATGGCAAGAGTAATTAAATTTGAGAAGCGAAGCAATGTCATCCCGATTGATTTTGGGGATTTTCAACTTGAATTCGTGGCAAATGACGATAATTTGTCACGATTGGATAAGCTTCAAAAAGAGTTATCCAAAGAATCTAAACGCCTTGAAAGCATAACTACGGAAGAAAACGTTAGCGAGACGCTAGAAGCCCTTAAGTTCATGGCTACCAAAGCGTGGGACGAATCCTTTGGGGAAGGCACATTCGATAAGATTTACCAATTTGCAGGTCAATCCGTTACGATGGTTATCAATTATTTTGTCCAAACATTCGAGGGAATTTCAGAAGAATACCACGAACAAATCAATGCGGATAAGTTGAAGAAATACATTGAAGATTAAAGCCCATGGATATTTCACGAAAGTTACCAGACACTTACATAGTCGTTGATCAAGTATATACCTTAAATTTAGCTTATAACGTTGTTCTCAAGGTCTTGGAACTAATGAGAGATAAAGATCTAGATGACTTGTCAAAGCTTCGCACAGCTCTTTTTTTGTTGCTTGGAGATGACGTTAGCAAGTCATTGTCCATTGAAGAGATGGATGCCGTTTGTGAGGATTTGTTCGAACAATTTATTGCGTTTGACAACGAAGACGAGCAAGTTGTTAGGGATATTAAGGGAAACATCATACCTAAAGAGATCATCGAAAAGAGTAAGGCTCAATCCGATGAAGAAGACGATGATCAACCGTTGTACGACATAATGAAAGATGGCGAATACATCTACGCTAGCTTTCTGCAAGCGTACGGGATTGATTTGTTCGAGGAGCAAGGCAAGCTACATTGGTATAAATTCAATGCGCTACTTGTAAGTTTGCCATCGGACACGAAATTCATGGAAGTGTTGCGGATTAGAGCGTGGAAACCATCCAAGGGCGATAGTTCAGAATATAAGAAACAAATGCGCAAGCAACAAGAAATTTATCGATTATAGGAGGTGAGGAATAATGGCAGACGGAACAGTCACAATTGAAACGAAGCTGAACACAAGCGAAGCTAAGTCTGGGATTGGGAAAATCAAAAGCGCCTTTGAACAACTAGGCAATAGCGGTGGGAAAGGCGGGCTTTTTGGAAAACTGCTTGGCGCTAACTTATTGTCGGCAGGGATTCAGAAAGGGATCGGTATGATTTCAAACGGCGTGCGGTCAATGACTGGTGAATTAGTTGAGTCTTCGGTTGCTTGGAAAACATTTGATGGCAACATGCGGATGATCGGGAAATCAAGCGGAGAGATTAACAAAGTAAAAGGTTCATTACAACAATTTGCTCAACAATCGATCTATTCAGCTTCAGATATGGCTAAGACCTACTCCCAAATGGCTGCAATCGGAACTAAAAATGCTGAACAGCTTGTTAAAGGGATGGGCGGTATTGCGGCTTCATCCGATAATCCTAAGCAAGCGATGAAAACACTGAGCCAGCAAATGACACAAGCTTTGACGAAGCCAAAAATGAGCTGGCAGGACTTTAAGTTGATGCTAGAGCAGTCCCCCGCAGGTATGGCGGCGGTCGCTAAACAAATGGGCATGTCGGCAGATGACTTGGTTCGAAAGATTCAAGATGGAGAGATCAAATCAAAAGACTTTGCGAAAGCGTTGGCCGAAGTAGGAACTAATGAGCACTTTTCAAAAATGGCTACAACGTTCAAAACAACTGGCGAAGCAATGGATGGGCTAAAAGAAACGCTAGCTAATAAGTTGCAACCCGCTTTCGAACAACTAGATAGTATCGGTATTAAAGCAATTAGTGGTATTGCAGATCGGCTCGAAAAGGTTGACTTTAAACCGCTCGTCAAGGGAATTGATAGCGCAGCTAAGAAAATTCAGTCATTCGCTAGACAGGCTTCAAAAGCGTTCGGTGACTTTCTAAAGGGCTTCAAGGCTTCAGGGGCGTTCCAAGCTTTTAGCTCTTCAATGAAATCGGTCGGAGAGGCAGTCAAGCATGTGCTTAGCGCTTTTAAACCTGCTAATGCTAGTTTTAGAGATGTTGGTAAGACGGTTGGTAATGTAGCCAAGTCAATGGCGAATGCCGTTAAGGGAGTTGCTGACTTTGTTAAGGGGCTTAAGCCAGGCACTATTCAAGGAGTAGCCAAAGCCATAGCTGGGTTAGTCATCGCTTTTAAAGGCTTAAAAACAGCTATGAAGATCAAATCTTTATTTGATGGATTTAATCCAGTGAAGGATGGGCTTTCTAAATTGACGGGATCTGCAAAGCAACCCCAATCTATATTAATCAATGTGTTTAAAGGGATCACTGACGTGATTAAATCAGCAGGGGAAGGCCTTAAAACAGCGTTCACTGGCCTTGGACAAGGCTTGTCGACGGCCTTCCAAGGGCTAGGTAAAGGCTTATCTACTGTTTTACAAGGTTTCGGGGAAATGACTCAACTAATAAACCCTGCTGGAGTATTGGCGCTTGCAGGAGCAATTGCCTTAGTGGTAGCGTCCTTGGCGTTATTAGCTACTCAAGCTGAAGGGGTAAAGACGATTTTAACTGCTTTTGGCGATGCCATAGCAACGGTAGTATCAGCTCTTGGGGATGCTTTGAGCACTGTTATAACTGCTCTTGCTGAAGGCTTTACGGCAGTGTCAAGAGCAATCGGAGAAGCAATTGCCATGATTATCCCTTCGCTGGAGCCATTAATGCCTTATATCGAGCGGATGGTGACGGCTTTCATCACGCAATTGCCTTTAATCATTCAAGCTTTCAATAACCTAGTTTCGTCCATCGGCACAGCGATGTCTCAAATCATCTCAGCCATAGCTAATGGTGTTTCTCAAATCATCAGCGCTCTCGTGCCGTTAGTTGATGCGATTGGGCGAAATGTGGATCAAATCCTTAATGCATTCGGTCGCCTAGCAGGGCAAGTTGCAGGGGCAATTAGCCAAGTGGTGTCTGCGGTTTCTTCAGGTGTAAGTCAAATCATTGATGCGATAAGTCGTTTAGTAACGAGTATCGCAGAAGGTGCAAGTCGAGTCATAGAATCATTTGGCGATATGGCGCTTAAAGTTGGCGAGTCAATCGAGAAGGTCAACAATTCAATTGCGAATATGATTGACTCAGTTCGTGGCGTAATCGATGAAATAGGGGATACTGCTAAAGAGGTTGCGGAAGCTTTCAAAATGATTGCTGATTCATGTAAAGGTTTATCAGGTGCAAACTTACTTGGGATCGGTGCGGGCTTCGCTTCGATGGTCGTACCACTTGGCGGGTTAGCCCTAATCGATACGGCTAAGATTGGTACTGGTTTACAGCAAATTGGAAATGCGTTGGGATCGATCTGTCTTGTATCGGCGATTGCTACAGACTTTACCGCACTTAAATCAGCGTTAACTGGATTCCCATCACTAGATACGATAGCAAGCGGTTTGACTGCAGTCGGTACTGCTTTAGGTAACATAAGTGGTGTGTCAGCTTTTGCGATGGGGATGGAGCAGGTTAAGACTTCACTTAGCGGTTTAGATTCTGCATTAGCAATGAGCACTACTGCCGTTCAATCTTTTAATACATCATTTACATCAGCAATGAGCGCTATTTCTACTGGGGCAAGTTCAATCTTATCAGCTTTATCTACAAGCTTTACAACAATTATGTCTTCAATCAAATCTGTAGTTAATAGCAATCTAAATAGCGTGAAATCAACATTTACTAATTCGATGAGCTCCATTAAGCAAGCAGTTAGCAGCGGTTTCACTCAAATATTGTCTTCAGCTAGAAGTGGTATGAGCCAATTCGTATCTTCTATTAAAAGCAAGAGTGGCGCTTGTGCCAATGCTATGCGGTCTTGTACAAACTCGGCGGCGAATGCTGCCCGTGGATCAATTGGAACATTTAGAAGTATCGGTGCTCAGATAGGTAACGGCCTAGCTCAAGGAATGTATAGTGCCTTAGGAGCGATCACAGCTGCAGCTAATGCGATGGTGGCTCAAGCAAACCGAGCAGCAAGAGCAAGAGCGATGATTCGCTCGCCGTCACGATTATTTGCTAATACAGTTGGTAAGTTTATTCCTCGTGGGGTGGCTATGGGGATCGACAAGAACACAAAGTATTCAAACGAAGCGATGGAAAGCATGATCAGTTCAATGAGCAAGTATAAAATGAAAGCTGAAGACTTAATCGGTGGTGGATCAAACAGAGTGAAAAGTAAATTTGGCTTAATTAATGGTAATAGGGCAGTATTAGGTGGTTCTTCGAATAATTCTACTTACTATCAAAATTACACATTAAACGCCAACAGCAGCACATCAGATGATTTCTTTACACCTGAAAACATGAAACGTTTGATTAAAGAGTTTGCCTATTATGTTAATTTGGAAGGAGGAATGTAATGACAGCTTACATACAATTCAATGGTCAGCGCAGTGATGATTTTGGACTTAGAATATATAACAACGTCAGTCATGAATCGACAGGATTTGATGTTGAGACGGTTGTGGTGCCTGGCCGAGATGGCGAGCTTTTGCTAAGCAACAGGCGCCTAAAAGCGGTGGAGAAGACATTCCCTTTTAGACTTTTATCAGATGTTAGAGTCACAGAAGTTCAGGAAAAAATCAGCAATTGGCTCAATGTGGAGGGGTATAAGCCTCTCCTTTTATCTTGGGATAGCGCATTTGAATATAAAGCGGCTTTTATCAAAACTTTTGAAGTTGAAGAAGTTCTAAGAAACTTCGGCAAGCTGCAAGTAACGTTCCTAGTTCACCCCATCAAATACTATGTTGATGGTTTAATTGAGCGCCCACTTAAAAATGGCGAGAACCTTAGAGGGCGTGGAAACGAATTAGCCCACCCCATCATCAAACTAAAAGGTAACGGTGACTGCGTATTGAAAATAAATGACCGTGAAACGCATTTAAAGAATATTGAAGGAGGCATTATTTTGGATATGCAATCGAATACTGTCTATCAAGGCAAACAAGGGGCATGGGATAAGTTCATCAGATCACCGCAATCGGTAAAACCTTACCTAGATATTGATGCTAATAAAATCACTTGGACTGGCGACTTTTCTGCTACCATCATGCCTTTTTGGGGGTCAAAAGTATGAAACCGATTCTTTTTAAAGCAGATGAAGCCAAGTTTGATACTTATGGACTTGGAGAGATTAATGCTACTAAAGCAATTGCGACAAGGGAACGAAACGGCAATTATACTTTATATCTTGAGTATCCAGCTCAAGGTGAGATGGCAAACCTGTTTCAACGTGAAATGAAGATCAAAGCGGATGCTGGAGTAAGAACGAAGAATCAAACTTTCGAGATCAGCCGCATTAATAAATCGAGTGATAAACTAATCAAAATCTATGCTAAACATATTAGCCATAAAACTGAACAAATGGCTTTAGCTCCTTCAGTCGCAATCACTAAATCAGGGGCAGATGTTGCTTTGGCTATGTGGGCAGATAACTTGGTTGGTGGCGTTAAGTTCAACACTTGGTCAGATATCACAACAGAGAATTCGACCAAATGGACAGTAGATAAAATTGCCAACGCTCGTGAAGCATTAGGTGGTGTTAGCGGATCTATATTAGACACTTGGGGTGGCGAATACGAGTTTGACAATACAACAATCAAACTGCACTCGCAACTGGGCCGAAAAGTACCGACTGTTTTAGAGTATGGTCGGAATATCTTATCGGCAGAAGAAGATGAAGATATAGAAAACACTTATACATCAATCTATCCTTTCGCTTCCTACACACCGCAAGTTGAAGACGGTAAGTCCGGTATGCCAGACCCGATTATAGTGACGTTGCCAGAAAGATATATAGATGGAAAATATATTAAAGCTTATGCTCATAGGAGAGTTCAGATTGTAGACCTTTCTTCTAAATTTGGCGAAAACGAAAAGCCGACAGAGGAGAAATTAAGAAAGTATACGGAAAGTTATTTAAAAAATAACCGAGTCGGGTTACCGAAGATCAACGTCAAGGTGAAGTACATTGATCTTTCAACAACTTTGGATTATCAGGATTTAAAAGTTGTAGAAGAAATTGAACTTTGCGATATAGTTCCAATCTACTATCCTTCCCTAGGCATTATTGATGCAGAAGCAAAAGTCACCCAGGTAGAATATAACGTGCTCTTAGATAGAAATGAATCGATCGAAGTAGGCACAATTGGCAGTGGCATTAAATCGGCCATGGGCGGCATTTTAAGTGATCAATTGAATGACCTTGAAAATAAACAGGATAAAATTAACCAGGTAGTTATCCCTTCTTTAATAAATAGCCGTGGCAATCGTATATGGTATGGCAAGCCACCAGACGATATTGAACATAAAATCGGGGATGTTCAATTTGAAAAAAACGGTAATTATGATCGGTTATATATCTGGAATGGCAAGAATTGGATTAAGGTTCTAGATACCGAAAGTCTTGATAATATAGCTCAGCAGAAAATCGAAGAATCCGAGAAACGTACGAATAAAATGAAACAAGCTTTGGAGCAACGTCAATCTCGCAATGAAGCTCAACTCAATAGTTTTAAGCAAAGTCTTACTGAAACTGATCAAGAATTAAAAACATTAGTTACTAACGCAAAAGGTGATATTAATCGATTGAGGCAACGGGCGGATGGATTTGATAGCTCGATAAGCAACTTAGGTCGATCAATGTCAAGCTCGATTACTCAATTGCAGAATCAAATTGATTTACGTGTAACTCGTGGAGATGTTCGAAGCATTATTAATAGTTCAGGTGACAGCATATACCTAGCACTCAAAAACAAATTGCCCGACGGGAAGATGTCGGGGCGTGAGATTAAAAATGCCATTGCAATTGATAAATCAGGTATTTTGATTGATGGTCAGCACTTGTCAATTACTGCTGATACGCATATTAATAACGGTGTGATTAAAAATGCTCATATCGGTGATCTCTCAGCAAGCAAGATTACCGCAGGGACGCTAAATGCGGCGGACGTAAGAATTATTAATCTAGATGTTAATAATTTGACAGGAAATATGGCGCAATTTATTCAAACACTGTTTAATGGCAAAAATTCTAAGGTCAAGATCGATCCGAGCGGTATGCAAGTGATGACTAATAGTGGGAGCTATTCGTCTAAATTTACTGAGAATGGGATCGAAATTTGGCGGAGTGGTACACACGTAGGCTCGGTGCATTCGTTAGATGCAACTGATAAGAGTGGACCCTATGCTGGCATGAAATCTATGTCACTAACTACGCAACCCGATTCATACCTATCACTATCTTATTATTCATTAGCAAACAAAACTTTCTATCGTGCTTTGTCACTAGGTGGAGATGGTCGTCTAA
Source organism: Atopobacter sp. AH10 (assembly GCF_003664595.1). Taxonomy (GTDB): domain Bacteria; phylum Bacillota; class Bacilli; order Lactobacillales; family Aerococcaceae; genus Atopobacter. Next base: position 38,829 of record NZ_QXPZ01000023.1, on the reverse strand, counting down.
GGCTGCATTCACCTTTTAATATTGGTGATTCAAACCGTGGATGGAGCTTTGAGACGGGTACTTTCCCAAGAGCGAGTTCAGATGGTCGTCAATATGCCACCATGATCAAAGATACTTATACGGGAAGAGCTTTTGGTATCAGTGAAGATGGTGATTTTTGGATGCCAATCAACAGTGGTGAGATAGTTAGTTCAACTATGTTGTGGAACAAGTACCTTGATTTGAGTAGACAAATTAGTTACCTCAAATCGGAAATCAGAACGATATCTAATAAATCTAATAGTTGGAGCGGAGGAGGCTATACACCTAGCCCTGAACCAGAGCCATATAGGCCAACGCCGAACCCTACACCGAATTATTCTGAAACGATTAGCGTGGGAGACCGAGTCAAATTTAAATCATCTGCAACTTATTACTACAATAACGATGACCAAGCAGTCAGAATACCAACATATAGTAGTAGCGGTCAACCGATTAAGAACGGCACGTTTACTGTTGCACGAATCAGACCATGGTCACATCAACGTTACGGCTACTATGAGCTTTATATTGGTAGATGGCAAATCGCTTGGGCGGCTAAAGATGATGTATATAAAGTTTAGGAGATGAACGATGGAAAATTTAACAGCACAAGAGTTAGCGATGACTAGAACCTTAAGAAAGCAATCTTTAGAAATCGCTGCTCTTACCTATGAAAATGAGCAGTTGAAAATTGCGCTCGAAATGATAAGAGGGGGCGATGATGAAAATGATAAAAACGACAAACGGAAGATGGACCGATCGAAAAAATAATTATCTAGCTTGTATAAAGGTGGTGTAGCAATGCAAATACTGGATCTCATCGACTTAAACAGGGGGAATACCTTAAAACAAGGCGATAAAACAGTTTTGAAATATCAACTAGTAGATGAAGAAGGGAATACTACTAATAAGAATGGTCAGTCCGCTAAGGTGTTTCTGACACAAGGTAATGATATTTACTATGAATCAACCTCAACTGTCGGGAGCAACAATACAGTTGCCTTCTCAATCGATAAAGTTCTACCGATTGGAGCATATTTATTGCATATCAAAGTAGATGATCAAGTCTATCCATCATTTAATCATAACCGTTTTAGAATTACTGAAAGTCCGCTTGGCCTAGAGACAAACGTTATTCAGGTTGTGGGTGTGGATGCTGTTGCAAAAATGGCTGCTGATAAAGTTGATATCGGTGAAGTAGCTCATACGGTTGTAGAGCGCTACACCGAGCGTTTAACAGGCCCCCAAGGTCCTAAAGGTGATCAAGGGCCAAGAGGTTTTGATGGTAGAGTGAGCTTTGATAAGCTGACTGAAGGTCAGAAAGAAAGCTTACGAGGTGAGCAAGGTGTACAGGGAGTTACTGGGGAACGGGGACCTAAGGGGGATCGTGGTTTGCAGGGGGAACGAGGACTCCAAGGCCCCCAAGGGCCAAAAGGGGATCAAGGCCCTCAAGGGCTTCAAGGTGTGCAAGGACTTAAAGGTGACCGTGGCGCTGTTGGTCCACAGGGGGAGCGTGGGCTTGCTGGCCCAATTGGGCCACAGGGTCCAAAGGGAGAACAAGGGGCAAAAGGTGATAGAGGAGCAACTGGATTACAAGGGCCAACAGGTCTGCAAGGCCCTCGTGGTGCAGATGGCCGATCAATTACTATTTCGAGTACAAGTAAAGATAGCCAAGGCAATACGGTAGTTAATTTTTCGGATGGAAAATCAATTACCGTCAGCAAGGGAGAACGCGGCGCTACTGGTCCGCAAGGTCCGAGAGGAGCCACAGGAGCACAAGGCCCAAAAGGAGATACGGGTGCTAAAGGAGCTAAGGGAGATCAAGGTCCTCGTGGCTATCAAGGTATCCAAGGTCCACGTGGGGTCGCTGGTACAGGTATTGTCAACCAACGCACGGGGTCGGAGATGAAATATTGGTGTGGAAGTGAAACAGATTATGATCGTATTAGTAGCAAAGACCCGAATACGATTTATGATGTGTGGGAGTAGGATATGAGAGAGCAAATAACAATTGGAAGCGAAGAGATCATTGCAAGGTATATCGGTTCGCTTAAGGTGTGGGAACCAAGTCGCTTTATTATAGAAATACTTAATTACGATCTTGATACAATTGATGATACGATATATCTAACGAATGATTTAGAAAGATTAAGAGGTAAGAAGATAACTAAAATAGAAATCGACAATGGACCAACATTTTATTCCCAGCATATTGAGGGAGTTGATTATTATGGTAATTCGATAAAACTCAAAAACAAAATTATTGATCTAAATGGTTTTGGTTATAATGGGGAATACGAAAAAATCGCAGTAGCCTACAACAATGTCAAAATATTCTACAGATAGAGGGTGTAATTAAATTATGCTTGCAACAAAACGCAAACCACCTCATAAATTCGGGGGGTATTTACAATTTAATTTCTAGTCAAATTTATACCAGTTCGGATGTGGTGCAAGCATGAAACGAGCTGGTATTTATGTTGGCGGAAAAGAGATCGTGGAGAGATATATTGGAGATAAGTTGGTTTATGCAAAGATCAAGAAGCTGACTTTAAAATTAGAAAGAACAACTTTAAGCCCGTATGCGAATGAAATCAAAACAAATTCCGTTGTAATCCCGTCGGAAATCAAAAAAATATTTAAAGTAGAAATAGAGGGGTACCCTAGTTATGAGGGAGAAGTAAAGCCGTATCAATATTTTTCCGCTAAAACTCCTCAATGGCAGTACTGGGATAACCAATGGCATTTGTACGGGATTACTTTCCCGAAAGACTTGAACGAAATTTATCACTTGAACGGCAACTTCATGAGAACAGGCGAAACAGTAACTATTCACTATATCTAGAAAGGAGCGTGATTCCATGTGCAAATAATTTAACTAATATCATCGTTGAAAATGTGTTTACGTTGTAATCACAAACTGATATAATAACTTTATCAGGAGGGATTACTATGGCGACAAAACAAGCAAATATTAATATTCGTGTTGATCAAGAACTGAAAGATGAAGCGGCAGAAATATTCAGTAAAATGGGAATGGACATGACCACAGCTATTACGATCTTTTTAAAACAGACTGTTACAGACTATCGCTTACCATTTATACCTAGTGTTTATAGAGAGCCTAATGATGAAACTTTAGCAGCAATGAAAGAAGCTGAGCGTGGTGAGGTATATGGACCATATGATTCGGTAGAGGCATTGTTTGAGGCGCTTGAGAATGAAGATTAATTTTTCAAATCGTTTTAAGCGCGATTATCAAAAATATAAAAAGAAGCATTTTGATATGAATAAATTATCGATGGTATTTAAACATATTCAAAATGATGAGTTTGAAGTTTTGATAAACAGATACAGATTACATCAATTAAAAGGGAATTGGATCGGTCACTACGAATTACACGTTGATAACGATTGGCTTTTGATTTATGTAACTGAAGATAGTATATGTACATTAATTCGACTAGGTTCACACGATGAATTATTTAAAGGTTAGCACTCGCTAGCCTTTTTATTATGTCTAGAAATAGAAAAAGGAGAGAGATTATGAATTACGAAATTTTAAATACGCCGTTCTATAAACAAGCGATCAATGCTACGGAAGTGCAAATTTATTGTAATGCCCCTTATACCGTCATTACACGGGACATCGTGGGTAACGTGTGCGATAAGCCAAGCGAAGAGCTAATTAAGTTAGTGATCGATCAAGTAGCGGCAGAGTACGACCCTACTGACAAAATCAATCGATTAGATCAAACTTTACTTAAAGCGGACAAAGCAATCGAGAGAATGAAAGAGGAGTCTAAGATAACACAAGGCGCAATCATTGAATTGATGAATCAAGTGCTGCCATTCTTGCACAAGGCAAAAGAAGAGGTGACCGAACATGCGCCATCTAATCCTACTGCTAACAATGATGAGAAAGGGGGTGAGACAGTTGATGGTAATGCTACTGGCAATTAATATCGTGGCGGGACGTTATGAGTATAAGAACGTCCTACCATTCATGAAGAAAGATGTCGCTGAGCAACTGCGCTTGATGGATGCCGAAAACTTAATCAAGGAGTAATGCAATTTGTAGTTACACTGGCAATCGTCCTTACGCTTGTAGGGGCGGTTGCTTATTTAATACGAGAAATGAGGTAATCAATGATTGAAATGACAACGGAAATTCTATTTGAACACTTACAGCATTTAGTTAGAAGCCCTTTGATGCATGGGCTGATTATTGCTATGGTGTTCGATATTCTAACGGGGTACGCAAAAGCCTTTAAGTTAAAACGGTTCGATAGCAAGGTTGGTACGAACGGTATTATCCGCCATATCCTAGTTCTTATGATGGTGTTCATTGTCGGGACATACTCAAGAGCGCTAGGCCATGTCGGGGTTAGTGTTGGGACGTGTACTTTTTTCTTGACCAACTATCTTATTTCCGTGGCTGAAAACTGGGAAGCGTTGGGACTACCGTTCCCGCCACAACTCAAACCTTTCTTTAATCAGATGCGCAAAAATTCAGATGCCGTCTTAGCCAAAGAATTAAAAGTAGATATGTTGAAAGTTGAAGATGACGAAGGGGGCGATTAATGTCTTTACAGTATAATGGGGCAACTTTACCCGATGACATTTTAAACATTCTAGTTAAAGAATAACCCTTCTTGACGCACGTATAAAAAATACGTATAATAAAAATGTAAGGAGGAATGACATGTCAAAAACCAAGCCTTACAGAGATGTTGTTAAGCGTATGAAGAAAGAAGGGTGGATTTTAGATCACACTAACGGTTCACACGAAATTTATTTAAAAAATGGATTGATGTGTCCTGTAAAGTGTACTAAGAAAGATATTCCTTCAGGTACCTTGACAAAAATCGAGAGAATAACAGGGCTGAAGTTTTAGCCCTATTATCTGAATAAGGAGGATACAATGGAAAAAATTATATATCCATGCCTAATTTCAGAAGATGATGGGGTATATTATGTTGATTTCCCAGATTTTGAATCTTGCTTCACTGATGGAGATACATTTGAAGAAGCAGTAATTAACGCTAAAGATGTTCTTGAAGCAACTTTATTTAGTTTAGCTAAAAATGGGCGAAAATTTCCAAAAGCTTCTCTAGAAATAACGTCTGATGAAAGCAAAAAAGTTATTTATGTAGATATTTGGTTAAAACCGATAATGGACAGAGCAAACAATCAATCCATCAAAAAGACATTAACCATTCCAAAGTGGCTTAATGATATTGCTGAGAAACAATCAGTCAATTTCTCAAGTATTTTACAAACCGCTTTAAAAGAGGAATTAGGGATCAAATAGTTTTATACCATTTCAATAGCATGAGAGTCGTTCAAATCGAACGGCTCTTTATTTTTACAGAAAAAGGAGAAATAAAAATGGCAGTAGATATTGAAAAAGCAATTAATCACATGAATTGGCTAAAGAGCCGTGGAGTACGCTACTCTATGAATGGCTCACGAATTGGGACTGACGGGACAGCAGACTGTTCTGGCGCTATCTATTCCGCCTTGCGTCAAGGTGGGGCAAGTAATGCGGGCTGGATTCTTAACACTGATTCTATGCATGCATGGCTGGAGCAAAACGGATTCAAATGCATTGCAACCAATTCGACTTGGGAAGCCAAGCGGGGCGACGTGGTTATCTTTGGTAAACGTGGGGCGAGTGGTGGAGCAGCTGGACATGTGGTGATGTTCATCAACCATGATCAGATTATCCATTGCAATTATGCAAGAAACGGGGTAACGATCGATAACGAAGCCAGCACTTGCCCGTACTCTATGGGTTGGTATGTGTACCGCTACCAAGGGTCTAAGCCTGCTCCTCAACCACAAGCACAAGCCAAGCCAGAGCCTAAAAACGTGCAAAAGGTAAGCGGTACAATCAAAATTGCTAAGAATGCGACTCACTGGCTAACCCGTGAAAAGATCTCACCAAACGTTCTAGGTAAGACTTACACTTATGATGCTATCTGTGATTGCAATATTAGTGTGTCTAAAAAGGCTTACCGCTTGAAAGAGGGTGGCGGTTACCTAGGCTGGCTATTAGAACAAGACATTGAGAAGCCTCTACCACCAGCCAAGTCTACTGATGATCGGGAAATTACTATTGATGGCAAGAAGTATGTTGTAAAGGACGCCTAATGAAAAATAACAACGAATTTGAATTAACATTATCTGTTATAACAGGTTTCGCTATTGTAGCGATGGTTTGCTTTTTGCTCATGATAGACGCAAAGAAAGCGCAAGAGAAGGCAGATCAAAGGCTTTTCGAATCTTATCAAATGATCGAAAAATTGGAAGCGGAAAATCAACGCTTGCAATTGAAAGAGCTTGAAAGAGAATATCCAGCCGAACACAACGAAGCCAACAATACGGACAATTTAGACTAAAATTAAAAGGGGGGGTAACCGTTATGGCTACCCCCTTTTTTGTGTAAGGGAATCCCCCTTCAATTGGAGGGGCTTTTTTTATGCTTGATGCGTAATTGTATAATTTTTCAGCAACATCTAAGGTCATATTTTTTAAATCACTTTGGCCTTTTCTATATCGATCGATCATCTGTTGTCTAACGCCAGTGTCTTTTTGGATACGATAACTTGTGATTTCGCTTTTCAATAGGTTTTCTATAACAGCATATACATCTTGGAACATTTTAATCATCCTTCTTTACTTTAACCCACAATAGTGCTAACAAAGTGAAAGCTATTAGATAAACCATTGCTATTCCTCCTTATTAAAGATACAATAAGGGTAAGAGGGGATAACGCCCCTCAACCCTAGTGCGGTTCTATTTCTCTTGGTCGGAGTCTTTAGAATCGCTCTTTTTCTTTAGCTCCTTGTAGGTAAGATACGCTACAATCGCTGTAATCAGCTCTGGGACTGTTTCGATAACTTTTTCAGCTATCCTAAGCCAGTCAGCTTTTTCCACTTTATCACCTCCTTCACTATCTATAGTATACACTTTATAGTGTGTAATGTCAAGGGAGATTGGGAACTTTTTTTCTGAATTTAAAATCACATCATGCAAGGGGTAGCCATAACGGTTACCCCCTTTTTGTGTAAGGAAACCTCTCCTTAACTGGAGGGGCTTTTTTTATTTATTGATTTTGCATAGTTGTATAGCTTTTCAATTGTCCCAAACTTTGCATTATCAATAGAAGACTTTCCATTGCGCAAGTCGTTGACGGTCATATAAGGGACGTTGGCTTCTTTAGATATTTTATAAGCAGATAGGTCACTCTTTAATAAAGCTTCTACAGATTTTCTCATTATGTTTACCCCCAAATTAAATAAATAATGTTCACTATGGCTAAACTCACCCAAAAGACGATTCTGACATTTCGTTTTCGCTCATTGGTTAGTTTCATTTGTAATATTTACCTCTTTCTTTTATAATGAAAGGGAAGGAAGGTCAACTTCCCTTTTGGCTAATTTATTTAAGTAGTAACTTAACTAAGCTGGCAATTCCAGAAACTATTGAAACTAACTTGGCGGTGAGTTCGATAGTTTCTTTTGTTTTTTGTTTCTTTCGTTGTCTTTGCATTGTTCTAGTTATCATATCACGCTTCCTTTCTTGACCTTCTATCTATATTACAACGGCTAACCGTTATAAAGTCAAGAGGAAATCTAGTTATATAAAAAGGGGTAGCCATTATAGACGCCCCTTTTTTATAGATATAGCGTAGTTGTAAAGTTTTTCTGACACCTCTCCTAATCAGAGGGTTTTTTTTCAGTATGATAGTAACTTACTATTTTTTCTGCTATATAAAGTTTCATGTTATCAATATTGCTACCGTTACGGTAACGATCAATGGTTTGGACGGGAACTCCGATTGCTTTAGCAATTGAGTAGCTAGTTTGGTCTGAATTCAAAACAGACGCAATTATTTCTGTGTAGGTCATAATGAACCCCCTATCTGAAAATGGTTAATAAGATATCGATTGCTTGTAAAACAATTAATACTACTAATAGTTCTTTGAGTGTTACTTTTTCTTTTTTCATGATATAATGCAAGTAAGAAAAGGGCTGAGCTGGTTGCCCAGCCCTAAGTTTTATAGGAGCTTGTCGATTATTTCAACTAACGTTTTGATTATTTCAAGCATTGCGACTGCTTTTAATAATTTAGTTAGCTTGATTTCGTCTTCAAGCTTCTTTCTTTGTTTCCTACTCACATATGTTCACCTCCTATTTTTATTGAGGTATCTCGCAACCTCTGATTATATTATACAGCGAGTGTTGCATAAAGCCAACCCTTTTAGTTAAATTGTTTTAGATGTTTTTAGTTCCGTAACTTGGCGCACTCATTTTGCACACATTTTGCACGCATGGCGATTAAGAGTTGATACAGTGCGCTTATTGAATCCGGCAAGTGGCTCTAGGTGTTGTTTAAAGATCGTTATAGAAAATCTTTAAATCGGATACCTTAAAGAAAAATGTTTCTTTTCACCACAAGTTAGGCTTAGCACCTAAAATTGTGCGTAAACTAGGCGCACGGACGGGAAAGAAGAGATCCCATAGTCAGTGTGAATTCTGTAGAGAGCGGGTCGGAACTTACGATTATGACAAGGACACCATCGATAAAGACATCTTCAGACGTCACGCCAATTGTCACTGTACATTGACCTACTATCCAGGAAATGGGAAAAAGCAGGATGCATGGTCGAAAGTATGGAGTGATGTGGATAAAGATGGTAAGATAGAGGAGAGGAAGAATGAGGCGCTTAATTTAGCGATGGCTAAAAAGCGTGGCAAAAAGATTTATATTACAGACCAAGCTATAGAAAAGGTGCCTTTTGTTGAAATTCCAGGCTATTCCCAAGAGGAGAACAAACGGATACAGGAAGCTCATAAAGTTTTATTAAGAGATGCTCAACAAAACAACCAATCTAACGAAGTCATGCATATAACGACGGAAGGAAAGCCTGTTGTGGTGTATGGAGACCAGGTGTCGGTGGATATCAACAAATCAGTTCAAGCAAGGTATCTGATCAATAGTTCACCAGATAGAAGCTTGACGATATTGCATAATCATCCAGGTGGGTCTAGTTTTTCGGCAAACGACGTTCAAACTTTTATGTCTCATGATTCTGTCAAAACTTTAACTATTGTTACTAATCAAGGAAAGGTCATGTATTTAACTAAAACAGATAGATTTGATAAAAACTCTGCTCGGGATTTATCAAGAGATGTTTCGCTAGATAAAGATATGGATAAGTATCTTGTAAGTGTAATTAAAGCGATGTATAATGCGGGGGTCAGATATATACTGAGGTGAAACAATGGAAAATAATTTAATGCTAGATGGACCAGAAATGACTCCAGAAGAATTTTATGAATGTATTAAGCGTTGGGGAGAAGATACTGAAGAGTTGCCCAATGTAAAATCTAAACAAAACGAAGACTAAGCACTCACTCAATCGAGGGGTGCTATTTTTATGCAGATTTTTGTGTGGTCAGATTTAGTCCGAAAAAGTCCGCAATAAATTCAGACCATTTGAGAGAAAGAAGACGATTAAAAAAGGAGAGATGGCATGACACGATTAGGTAATCCAAGGCCTACAAGGTCTGTCATTTTGCCATATGAAACGAGTAAATTTCAGGAAGCCATTGATTTCCCTGACTTTTACACTAAAAAATAAAAAAGCGAGTATAGATGTTGATTTAACAACGTTTGTACTCGCTTTATATTTTCCCTGCTGTATATATTAATCGGAATTTTCGTTTTTTAAGTATGTGAGATCTTGTCAATGGAGTATAGAGCCTAAATTCCCCAAAAATTTATCCAATATTCAAGTGAACAAATTTTGGGGGAATTTAGGCTAGAGAGGCAATCTAGAAATAAGGACGGTCTAGGGATTGAATGAAGGGCAATCTTTTCAATTGAGGGGTGCAGGTATCCTTTATCATCCCTGAATTCTCCGGCTCATAAGCAGGGGAAAGGAGAGATAACTTATGGGATATTAAGGCTAACATCTCATTAATTTGTTTATACCTGTGCCATAGCTTCTTACAAAGTACAAGCAGATGTTTAGAGTAAGGGCAGTTCATATGCTAGGCGATGGCCGTCTGGGTTAGCTGATACATATATAATTCCTCTAAAGCAGAAGCCAACCGAATGAATATTTTTTTGCATACCTTTGTTTAGGATATGTGTATCAATTCGCATATAGGGGATTTTGTCTTTCTTGGCTAATTGGATGAGTTCTTTTAGAAAAACTGAAGATAATTTTTTTCCTCGGTAATTAGGAGAAATGGTCAAGCGATGAATGCTAGCATAGGGAGCTTCGTTGTCAAACCAAGACCCGTCATAAATCTTTTCATAGGAGGGTTCAGGGCCTTCAAGCAAGGCGGCTGTTCCTGCAATTTTGCCATCTACGAGTAATAAATAAGAGGCTTTTTGGCAGATGTCTTGAGCTAATCGTTCTTCTGTAGGGTGACCATCTTGCCATTGTGGAGATCCTTGTTCTTTTAATAGACTACGACCTTGTTGGATTAAATCTATAATAGAAGGAAGGTCTTCTTTTTGAGCGAGTCGGATGCTGTAATGTGACATAAAAACTCCTTTCCTTGAAAAAACAAAGGTCGTCACTTGTGAAAGTAGCGACCTTTTAAACTTAATAGAGATGATTTGCCTGATTAAAGTTTTTCGACTATCACTTTTTCGTAATAACTATCGAAAAGCGCTGGGTTAATGCAACCTGTTGCTTTTTCCATAGCATTGAGCATACCTGTTGTCATGGCAGTTTTTACAATTGCTTCGATTAAAGCGTCTTGAGCTGTTGCAACAGCCAGACCAGCAACGGTTGAGTCACCAGAACCTACTGGGTTAACAACATCTAAATGTGGAATGCTTACTTTGTAGAATTGACCGTCATAGCGGACAAAGGCTCCGTCCTTTCCTAAAGAAACAAGTATGAGAGGAATTCCTTTATAGAGGTCTTTGGAAAGAATGTCTTTTAAGATTTTGAGATCTCGTGTGCTAGGGATGCCTTCGATGGCGCAAAGTTCCTCGTCGTTTGGTTTGATGGCGAAAGGTTTCACCTCACCATTTAAAATGGCATCCAAGGGCTTACCTGAAACATCTAGAATGGTTGGAATAGCGAATTTATTGGCCAATTGGATGATTTGTTTATAGTAATCGTTGGCTAAACCTTTTGGTAGACTCCCTGAAATAGTAACAATATTAATAGATTGTTCATTGAAAATTTTTTCAATATGGGTGAGGAAACCCTGTGCTTCTTGTTCGCTGATTTCAGGACCGGCTTCAAGGATTTCCGTTTGCTGACCATCATCATGCAAGATAGCGATACAATTGCGTGTTTCGCCAGCGATAGGGAAGAAATCTGGAGTCACATAATCCAAATGGAGCAATTGCTCATTGATCCATTCCCCTAATTTCCCACCAAGGAAACCTGTAGCAATAACTGGGTGCTTGAGTTGGGCTGCTACTCGAGTCACATTTAAACCTTTGCCCCCAGGAGTTTTACTAGTAGCAAGAGGACGGTTTGTCGTATTGATCTTGAGATGTTCTAAAGGGTAAGAAATATCAATAGATGGATTTAATGTAATAGATAAAATCATATTGTGTTCTCCTTATTCGTTAATGAGGGATGAGTAGAGGCTACTATACCCGATAATGGAATAATTAAGACATCATCTGTATTATAACGATATCCTATACCAATAAATAGTGGGGGAAGGTGAAAAAAACCACAGGCAGGAAGTCCGAAGAGTCGAGAGATTAAATGATTAAGGCAAAGGGAGTCTATTTAGCTGTGCTGAGCATCAATTGTAGATCTCCCTCAATCTGGTAGGATGTAACACCGTTAGGGAGAATGAGGTGGCTAGTATTTGTGAGCGGGTAAATCTTGTCATTGATGAGCAAGCGTCCTTCCCCTTCAAAAATATCTAGCAGGCTGTAGGGAGCACTAGCTTCTAAGTTTGCTTTGCCTTTTAGCTCTAAGTGGCGAACGATAAAGTAGTCATTCTCCAGTAAGGTTGTTAATTGGCCATGAGCAAGCTTTTCTATTTTAGGCGTGTAAGGGATGACTTCATGAGGAACACGTGTAACATCTATAGCTTGTTTGAGGTGGAGTTCACGCTTCATACCGGTATCTTTGTTCACACGATCGTAATCGTAGAGACGATAAGTGGTGTCGCTACTTTGTTGGATTTCAAGGGCAACCAAGCCGGCCTTAAGGGCATGAATAGTACCTGTTGGGACATTAACAAAATCTCCTTTTTTTACTGGAAGGCTAGCCAGTAGTTCACAGAAGCGCCCTTCATTTAATAATTGGGCGAATTCTTTCTTCGTTTGCGCATGATGCCCATAAACGATAGAGGCATTAGGAATCGCATCTAAAATATACCAGCATTCGTTTTTACCGTATTCACCTTCATGGGCTAAAGCATAGGCGTTATCTGGGTGGACTTGGACAGAAAGATCTTGGTCAACATAGAGGACTTTTACTAACAGTGGGAAAGCTTTGCTAGTATCTACACCAAATATTTCTGGATGTTCTTCCCACACTTGGGTCAATGTTAGACCTTTGAAAGTTCCTTCTGCTACAATAGAAGGACCGTTTTTATGGGCGGAAATGACCCAGTCTTCATGCCCCCAAATTTTTGGGGAAAAGTGGGCGTGTAAAAAGAGAGGTTCTTGATAAGCTGTTGCTTGTGTCATAATAAAATCTCCTTTAGAATAGATAGTCCTTAACGAATAACTTGTTGCATAATGCAGTTTACTGTCGCTTTTTTGGCATAGTTAATGGGACAATTGCTGAATGAGCTGTTGAAACTCTGCGATAAGGTCATTAAAGAGGCTGACAGAATTTGTCTCAGGGTAAAGGATTTCTCTTGGAAAATAGAAACGGTTATCTCCACGAGCCTTTCCTGTGATGGCGTGAACAACTTCTGATACTAGAGAGAGCTCGATGAATTGACCGTCTGAACGAAGTAATTCAATTTCCGTTCTATTCTTTTTCTGGCCTGGCCGGTAAAAGTCATAAGGCAAGTCATAGCTTGAATTGAGGGCGGTGTAATAGTTAGTATCGTAGCCGAGTTCTTTAATTATTTGGGTTAGTCTGTCTATTTTGTCTTGGTCTTTTTCCTGATCAAAGGCTACAGATTTAAAAGGTTTTCGACTAAGGAAGCGACCTGCTAGATCGCTGAGGATAGGATCTTCTTCCTCTAGCCAATGGGTGAAGTAAGTGCTGAGGACACCATCATCTAACTTAAGATAGTCTTCCAAGCTCCAATCTCCTGTAAAGAAAGGGGCGAGTAGGCTTGCAGAGTGATGAAGGGGATGAGAAGGATGACCATAGTCGTATTTAGCTCGTTTGAGTAAGTGGTTTAATAGAACCTCTACTCCTCTTGAAACGGGGTGAAAATAGACTTGCATATACATTTGATAACGGCTCAAAACGTAATCTTCTACAGCATGCATGCCAGATAGGTGAAAAGCAATTCCGTTTTTCTTAGGTAACATGACGCGTAAAATTCGGGATAAATCGAATCTGCCATAATTGACGCCAGTGTAGTAAGCATCTCGCAAGAGATAATCCATTCGATCGGCATCGATTTGACTAGAGATCAGTTGAACTAACTGTTTATTAGGATGCGTTTTTTGGATAATAGAAGCGACGGCTTTGGGGAAATCTGGATGGACTCGAGCCAAGACCTGATGAACTTCTGTTTCTTCTGAAAGGATTAGGGCGACTGTGATGTCTTCGTGGTTGGTTTGAAAGATCTTTTCAAAGGCGTGGGAGAAAGGCCCATGACCTAAGTCGTGTAAAAGGGCAGCGCAGAGGACTAGTATCCGATTGCGGTCGTCCCATAGGCCATCGCCTTCTTTTTGGCTAGGATAGTTGCGTTTGAAATGGTCGCAGATCCGTCTAGCTATTTCGTATACCCCTACACAATGACCAAAACGAGAATGTTCTGCCCCGTGGAAGGTATAAAGGGAAGTACCTGTTTGTTTAATGCGGCGGAGACGTTGAAATTCTCGGCAATTAATAATGTCCAATATCAATTGATGTTGGATATGAATATGGTCGTGGATAGGATCACGAAAGACTTTTTCCTGTTTGAGGGTTGGACTATAGAAATACATAAGTAACCTCCTTTAAACATCAAATTTTGCTTCCTTTTTGGCGCCTTGAAATTTTTTGCCAATTTTTATATAAACGGTCTGGATCTAACCAGTCCATCTGACCTTCTTGAAGTGGCCAACGATGGCTAATTAGGCTGATGAGTTGATCAATGGCTTGTTCTCTCGTGATGGTTAGACCGAGTAAGTTTTCTATGCTGGTCATACTAGAAGGGTCAATTGCTGGGTAAGTCCCTTTTATGGGCTCATTGCCTTGGCCGATTGTATAGAAATTTCTCATCAATTGGCCTCTCTCCTCTTGCTTGCCAGAAAGGCTGAGATAAATCATTATACCAACAGCGTGTGACAAACGGCGTTGAGCTAAACCAGCAATTTTTTTCCCATTAACAGTGAGATCGTAACTTCCTGGGCAATAAGAATCAGGGACTTCTTGGTGGGTGACTTCTAATCGGTAAGGGGCTAGCCAAGAACGGATAAGGTCTAGCATGATCTCGTAGGCGCCATCGATGGAAATCTTTTGATGAGGATTAGCTAGGAGTAAAGAAAAATTCAATACGCCTGGGTCGTCTACTACACCTAAACCTCCTGCAGTACGCACAACTGGAGGATACCCAGCTTTTTCTAAGGATAAGATAGCGTCTTCAAAATAAGGCAAACGCTTATCCATGGCGCCTAAAATAACCCGCTTGTGACTAGGCCAAAAGTGACATGCGCCGGAATCTTGTCGCTGACTGATATAGTGGAGTAGTGTATCATCGAGAACGAATGGGGCAAGTCCCTCCCTTTGCCAGTCATTTGGGTAGGAAAAGAGGTAAAAATGCTTTAGCATGTGGATCTCCTTGTTAACATGAGAAAATAGTCTATATGAGACTTCAAAAACGTTTTATGCAAAGTATAGACTTATCCGTCTTTGGACGGATGTTTTTTACAGATCTTTGTGTTTACATTATATCAGAGTTTTGTTAGAATGGAGATGAGAGTGAAGACGATTAAAGGAGAAAAAACATGTTACAATATACCTTTATTAAAGGAACACAGAACTTATCTTCATTAAAACGATTAAGAATAGCAGGATTAACTGGAATTTTTTTAGCTGGAACTGTCTTTAGTATAGACTTATGGCTAGGATTCCCCTTAGTACCTGCCTTTGTTTTTAATCCTTTGATTGCTGTGATGGGAGCAGGGCTCGGTTATTGGTTTTTCTTTTTGACCTTAAATGAATTGGCTGAAACGAAGACGGTGTGGTGGAAAAGTTTCTGCTTCGCCTTTATGGGCTTGGGCTTTGCACGTTTGTTACGTCTGTCGCAGTTGGCTTTCATTATAGGGGGAGGGGCGATTTTCTTAGCAATCTTTAGTTATGCCCTTTATTATAGAGCGAGTCTTCGCCTGTTAGAAAAAGAATCCCAGAAGCCATTGGAGTAGTTTGAGTTGGAATTTGTTGCTGTGACTATTACTGGTTCAGAAGGGTTCCTGAAAAAATCTGAAGAAAAGAGGAAGGCTTATGTTAGATGATCTAGAAAAAATAAATTAAAGAAAGTGAAGAACTTTTCTTTGCTCTTACTGATTATTCAAGTATTGGCTTTTTTGAATCGAAGTTTTAGTTTGATCAAGCGTTTAACTGGAAAGCTAGTCAGTACAAAAGCTGGCGCATTGACTATTAATTTATCTGCTCAAAAAACACCTTTTGCGATAGGAATGACTTTCTTTATTTTGTTAGCCCTATTAGCTTTAGGCGTTTTATATTGGCATAATTACCGCTTAGCTAAGGAAGAAGAATTGCCAGAGAAATTTGTATTTGAAGCTAATGCAGTATATTTGCTATTAGTGACTTTGTTTGATGTGGTAATTGCTCGTAGAATGATGCCTAGTCTACCGCTGATGGTTACTATAGGGACTAGTGGAGTGAGTTTTGGCTTGTATTTGGCCATGATTGCCTATCCTTATTGGCTGTTACGGCAATTAAAACGAAGCCATCGAGAAATGGATGAAGAAGAAAGAATTTTTAATCAAGGGATGTTTAAGAAGATCAGGTTGAAAGTGGGGAGAAAAGGTTAATGGCGGATACAGTTAAAATTGCAAAAATGGCTTTAATAGGCATAGGAAGCCTGGCGACACTTACTTTAGCTGGGAATGTAGCTTTTGGCTTTGGTGGAAAGTTAGGTCAAGAAGCTGAATCTAGTAAGACGGATAGAATCTATACCATAGTTGAACAAGCGCCATTAACCGCAAATGGGAAAATAAGCTCTAATGTTGATAAGGGGTATTTTGCCAATAATGAAAAGGGGCAAGTGGCTAGAATTTATGTGCAAAATGGCCAATATGTAAAAAAAGGTGATCCGCTGTTTGAATATGTGGATAGCAGTAATCAAACAAAAGATGCAGTGGCGGATTTGTTGGAGGAACAAACCAATCTCTACAATCAGAGAATTCGTTTGATTCGCCAACGGAAAAAGTTAACAGGGAAAGATTATAACTATGCTGGTTACCCTTTGGACGCAAACTATGTCTATGGTAAAGGCGATACAGGGGCTAATGGAGTAGCGGATATAGAGAATGAAACGGTTGATGAGCCGACTGATACAATAAGCGCAGGGGAAAATGATAATAGTTCTTCTGGCAGTCAAGTAGCTACTGGTAAGATAGACTATTCGATCCCTTCAACTGGGGATCCAGCAATCGACCAAGTGAACTCTGCCATTAAGGAAGTAGAGAAGAAACTCTTGCGTGCGAAGAGAGATCAAAAGCCGATTGTTTATGCTGACTACGATGGTTTTGTTTATGTGAATGAAGAAGGCGTTTATAATAGCCAAGTCCCCCTAGTTCGTTTAGTAGCTAAAGAATTAGTCATCAATTCTTCTATTAGTGAATATGACTATGCTCGCTTGAAACGCGATAAAAAGGTGAAAATTTACGTCAAGGCAGAAGATAGGACTGTTAAAGGGCATGTATCAGCTGTTGATGAACTGCCGAATAATATGGCCACTGCTAATTCTGGGGCAAGTCAAAGCTCAGGAGATGCAGGAAAATCAGCTGGGCAAAATTCTAGTGCTATTGATGCGACTACTTACGGTTTCCAAGTTGTTCCGGATAAGAAAGTGCATATTGGCTATTCAGTCAGTCTGGAAATCCCTGTTGATGGATATGATGTTCCAGCTACAGCTTTTAAGAAAAAATCTGGTCAATACTATGTGATGAAAATTGTTAATGGCAAGGTTAAGCAAGAAAAGGTAAGCGTAGAAAAAAGAGGGATCAATCTAGTGGTTATGTCTGGTTTGAAAAAGGGTGATCGTATCTTAACGGATGCTCATTCTGCAAAAGACGGTGATCAAATCGATGACGCTTCCCAAGCAAAGTGAGGGAAGGCCAATGATTCATCTAACAAATATCAATAAATTTTATCAAACGGGTGAAACAAGTTTACAAGTCCTGCAGGATATTAACCTAAGAATTGAATCTGGGGAATTTGTCACCGTCATGGGGCCTTCTGGGTCAGGGAAATCGACTTTGATTAATGTCTTGGGCTTTTTAGACCGTAAATTTGAAGGGGCATATGTTTTTGATAATGAATTAGTTAAAGCGAAAACGGATGATGCATTAGCCAAAATTCGCAATAAGACAGTAGGTTTTGTCTTTCAAGATTTTAATTTGATCAATACTTTAAATGTTGCTGACAATGTGCGTGTGCCACTCTTGTATGCGGGTATGCTTCCTTCTCAAACACATGATCGGGTAAAAGAAGTCCTGACTCGAGTCGGTCTAGCTGATCGGATGGATCATTACCCGAATCAACTTTCTGGTGGGCAAAAACAACGTGTTGCTATAGCTCGGGCTATTGTGAATCGACCACGTTTTATTATAGCTGATGAACCAACTGGGGCCTTGGACTCCAAAACATCAGCTAAGATTATGGATCTTTTGCGAGAGCTTAATGAAGAAGATCAAGTGACCATCATTATGGTAACGCACGACCCATCCTTGGAGCGCTTTGCCACCCATAGTATTAAAATAAAGGACGGACAGGTTCTGAAAGATGAGGTGCTAGGTTAATGAATACAGGCGTCTTATTAACAGAAGCTTTAAGCTCTCTAAGGAAAAATGCTAGAAGATCAATTTTGACCATGCTAGGGATTATTATTGGGATTGCTGCCGTTATTACAATTATTAGTCTGGGGAAGGGATTCCAACGTCAAGCGGTTCAATCATTGACGAATAATAAAACAGGAGCTGTGCCTATACAATTTTATTTCACACCAACTTCACCAACGTTGGATATGAGCAAGCTTTCGCCATTTTCAGAAGGGGATTTTTCTGCTATCGAAAAAATCAAGGGGGTAGAAAAAGCTGAATTTAAAAAGCCTAATGATGATGGTCAATTCTACCAAAATATAGAAGGGCGTAATGCTAACAAAGAAGGGGTTATTTCAAGAGTCGAGGAATTTGATCAAAGCCAAGTGGTAGAAGGGCGCTCATTGACCAATACAGATAATGAAGCTTATAGAAGAGTGGCTCTGATATCAACGGAGTTAGCGGAAAAAATGTATGGTTCCTCTTCAAATAGTTTGAATCATGCGGTGGCCATTGGAGACGTGCAATTTACTATTGTGGGAACCTTCCGTCATAAGGATCAAAGTATCAGTATTAGTTTTAGTGATAAAAAGCCTGATGCTAATACTGGGGATGCCATTATCCCAGACCGATCCTACTTCCGTTATTACCCTCAAGATAATAATCGCTTGAACTTGACCGTTTATGTCAAGAAAAGCTATGATTCCAAAACAGTAGCTGACGATGTGCAAACCTATTTAAATGCACAAGGATCCTGCCGGCAATTAGGGAAGTATGAGTATTTTGATATGTCTGAAGTGATGAATGAGATTGGCAAAACCTTGGATATGGCAACCTACTTCGTATCGGCAGTTGCCGGGATTTCTCTTCTTATTGCTGGTGTTGGGGTAATGAATATGATGTATATTTCTGTTTCTGAGCGGACTAAAGAAATAGGGATTCGTCGGGCTTTAGGAGCGACAGCTAGCGATATTCAAAAGCAATTCTTGATTGAAGGGATTGTACTGACTTTTATCGGAGGAGTAATTGGCTATATCTTAGGCGTCTTATGTGCTTATCTCATCAGTCTAGCTCTTCCTTTCAATATCTATCTCGACTTTTTCAGTATCAGTCTAGCAATAGGTGTATCAGTGCTTATTGGGATAGCATTTAGCGTTTTCCCCGCCAAAAGTGCTGCAGCTAAGAACGTTATTGATATTCTTCGGTAGAAAGTTAGTTGTATATTTTATAATCATTAGAAAGAGGATCGCTTCCTAGAAACTGTCTAGGGGGCGATTTTTCTTGAGAAAGTGAAAAAGTCGGGAGTGATTGTTAGGCATAAGGCGGAACTTTTTAGTCCTATTAGTCCTTTTAGTGCTTTTAGTGTAATATAAGGGTGCTAGTTTAAAAAATGGATTCGCAGTAAAAGTGGAAAGCTATAGGAGGTAATGGAATGGGCGATTTCCAACAAGTAAAAGATAGGTTAGAGGAATTGGGGATGACCTATCACATTGTTGAACATGAAGCGGCTCTAACGACAGAACAAGCTGATAGCTTTATCGAGGGCATGGAAGGTGTGCGGACCAAGTCGATGTTCCTGACCAATAAGAAAAAAACGGCTTTTTATTTGTTGGTGATGGATGATAGCAAACGCATGGATATGGAGAAAGTATGCGAGATTGTGGGGGAGAAGCGCCTTAAAATGGCCAGTTCAGCTAGTTTAGAGGAACAGATGCAAACGAAGCCGGGAGTGGTTTCCCCTTTTGGCTTGATGAATAATGAAGGGAAAAATATCCACGTTTATTTCGATCGGGAAATTTTACTGGAGAAGATTCAGACTTTCCACCCAAATGACAATACGAAGACAATTTTTCTTAAGACGGAAGATGTTCTTTCTTTTGTGAAGAGCATAGGTTTTGACTACCATATTGTTGATTTGTAGGAAGGGGATTTTCCATTACACTGCTGTGGCTGCCCTAGAGCTGGTTATAAAATAAATGACTAAGTAAAATGTTTTATCGATAAGAGAATATTGTAGAACAAATAGGCCAATATGAGCATATTGTTTGTTATAGAAGTTCACTCTTTGTATACTAAAGATAGAAAGACTTGAAAGGAGCGATTCTATGACAGAATTGAAAGAAAAAGCAGAAGGTTTGAAAGATAAGCTCGTTCTAAAAGTCAAAGAAGAATATGACAAGTTATCAAAAGAAGATAAGAAAAAACTTGAAGGTAAAGTAGAACAAGTTGAAGGGAAACTGGAAGAAGTCGGTGGCAAGTTAAAAGAAAAAGCCAGTGATCTATTGGATAAAATTAAAAAATAAGCCAGTTTAAACTCTTATATGTATTGAAAAGGGACTCTTTAGGGGGAATCCCTTTTTTCTTTTATAGGGTATTTGCCCTTGAGATAGCCTTTTTGAGCTTGTTTCAGTTTGGAAAATGCATTAAAATAGCCAATGTAAATATGAATTACTATGATTGACTTAATTAATTAACAGAGGAGAATTAAAGTATGGTTGATGTGACACAGAGGGAAGATTTTTCCAGATGGTATATTCAAACGATTAAACAGGCGGACTTGATGGATTATTCGCCGGTTCGTGGATGTATGATCTTCAAACCAGATGGCTATGAAATGTGGGAGCATATCCAAGAAGAATTCAATAAACGTTTCAAAGAAGAAGGAATTCGGAATGCTTATTTCCCAATGCTGATCCCAGAATCTTTCTTTACCAAGGAAAAAGAACACGTTGAAGGTTTTAGTCCAGAATTGCCATGGGTTACTGAAGCGGCTGGTGAACAATTAGAAGAGCGTTTGGCCTTGCGTCCAACATCAGAAACTATGATTGGGACAGCTTTTAGTGAGTGGATTCAATCCTATCGTGATCTGCCTTATGAAATTAATCAATGGGCCAATGTCTTCCGTTGGGAAAAGAAAACTTTACCTTTCTTGCGGACGTCTGAATTTTTGTGGCAAGAAGGGCATACGGCTCATGCGACAGCTGAAGAAGCTCAAGCAAGAACCAAACGTATGCTAGAAGTATACAAAGAAGTCGTAGAAGGTATCTTAGCTATTCCAGTAATTGATGGGGAAAAAACACCGAGTGAACGCTTTGCAGGCGCTGTGCGTACTTATTGTATCGAAGCGATGATGAAGGATGGGAAGGCTGTACAAGCTGGGACTAGCCATTATTTAGGGCAAAAATTTGCTAAAGCTTTTGATATTCGCTTCTTGAATGAAAATAATGAACACGTCTATTGTGAAACGACTTCTTGGGGGGTATCTACCCGCTTGATCGGCTCTTTGATCATGGTTCATGGGGATGACCAAGGCCTTGTTTTACCGCCAACTGTTGCGGCTAAACAAGTAGTGATTGTGCCAGTTGGTCCATGGAAGAAGAAACCTGAAATATTGGAAGAAATACGTCGGGTAGAAAGCAAGTTGAAAGCGCAGGGTATTCGCGTCTTAGTCGATGATACAGATAACTCTCCAGGTTTCAAATTTAATGAATGGGAAGTGCGTGGGGTGCCATTGCGCTTAGAATTCGGCCCACGTGATTTACAAGCAGGTCATATGATGGCTAAATGGCGTGATCAAGAGGATAAGGAAGCAGTTGCTCTAGAGAATATTGAAGAATATATTTTAGAGGGTATGCCAGCTATGAATAAACGCCTCTTGGAAAAAGCAAGGGAAGTTTTCAAGGCCAATGCCTATACGCATATTGATACGCTAGACCAATTAAAGGCCCATATCGAAGAAAAACGTGCAGCTAATGAAGTAGCAGGATGGGCTTTAGTGGGTTGGGACGGCACAGATGAAAGTGAAGCGAAAATTAAAGAAGAAACAGGCTTCACTATTCGGAATATCCCATTCAACCCACCAGTGAAGAAGGAAGTTGACATCGTTAGTGGCAAGCCTGCTAAAGAAACTGTTTGGATTGCGAGAGCTTATTAAGCTTTGAGTTAAAATCCTGTAAGAGGGGTATTTTTGGATAAGTAACGTTTGAAGTAAATTATATTGAATGAAGCAATTCTTTCACCCCGCTTGTTAGTTTAAACAGGTGGGGTGGAGGTGTATCAGGCACTAATTAAGGAGGTGGATCATGGATTTAGCCATTGAATCATCGAATAAGACGATGAGTGTAGCTCTTGTTGACGAAGGCTGCGTTTTAAGTGAGTTGACGACGACAGGACAAATGCAACATGCTGTTTCCCTTATGCCGGCTATTGAACAAGTTATGACCTTTGCTAAACTTTCGCCAAAGGATTTAACAGCTATTGTTATTGCTAAAGGGCCAGGTTCTTATACGGGAATTCGAATTGGTGGGACAACAGCAAAAGTACTGGCGAAAAGCTTATCCGTTCCTTTGTATCCTGTGTCCAGTTTAGCGGCTTTAGCTAAGAATGCCCCAAGTGATTGGACTGGCTTATTAGTCCCTTACATGGATGCAAGGCGTCAGGCTGTCTTTACAGGAGCCTATCGCTATTGTAATGGGCGTTTAGTAGAAGTGATTGGAGATCATTACACACCAGTTGATAAGTGGGTTGAGCAACTTTCTAGTTTAGAGGAAGAAGTTTATTTAATTGGCGAAGGAGCTAAGCAAGTGGAATGGCCAAGTGAATGGAGGCAACATCCCGTAAATGATGCTTATCCTAAAGCTCACTATCTTGTCGAATTAAAAGAGGCATCAGTAGAAGCCGATCTCTTTGAACCCTCGTATTTAAAACGTGTGGAAGCTGAAGAAAATTGGCAAGCAGCTCATCCGGAACAAGAGGATAAAGATCCTTTGGAATATGTGCGCTATGTCTAGTAAGGATCCCTTTGCAGGCGTTAGAGAAATGTGGAAGAAATGGAAAGAGGCTTTTATGAGCCCTATTGATGAAGGATTTACCTCGGATAGCTATCCAGCCTGGTCAAAGAAATGGCAGGAAGGGGAAAACTCTTGCCAAATTCGTCGCATCCAAAGAAGCGATATTGGTTATTTGGTAACCGTAGAGGAGTCTGCTTATGAGGGGCAAGGGCAGTGGGGACTTTCAGGCTTTTCTTTTGATTTGAGTCGAGCCAATACTTGTTATTATGTCCTTTTTGTTAATCAATCTCTGGTGGGATACATTGGCATTCGTTTGGATGCTTCACAAGCACATATCACACAAATCGCTGTACATCCAAAGTATCAGGGGCAGGGCTTTGGAGGGAAACTCACCGAAGTAGCTATAGATCATGCACAATTTTATCAGGCGAATCATATGGTTTTAGAGGTGAGAACCAGCAATACGAAAGCGCAAGCTCTTTACCACTCCTATGGTTTTCGTGTGGTGAAAAGACTGCCTCAGTATTACCAAAAGCCTAAAGAGGATGGTTATTTTATGTTGTGCCCATTGGTTGAAAGAGCTTTCCGATTTGAAGAAGTTAAGCTGAGATCTAGTGATGAAGAGGATATCTGTAAAGAATTAGCGCTAGTGTTGGAAGAAAGTTTTGATATCCATCAAGTACCTTATCATAAAGAAGATATAGAGGAGCATTTGTCCAAAGAAATATCCTTCGATTATCGTTTGACCTATTTTCGACAAACGGTTGCCTTTATCGGTTACCAATTAGTAGAAGGTCAAGCGGATTTGCTCTTTTTGGCGGTTTTACCGGATTTTAGAAGACAGGGTCTGGCAGAATACTTGCTAAAAACGAGTTTAGCTTGCCTAAAAAAAGAAGGGGCGGAGGAAGTGTTCTTGGAGGTCAGAACTTCTAATCTTTCTGCTCAGATGCTGTATCAAAAAAATGGTTTTAAAGAAATTTATCAACGGAAGCAGTACTATAGTTTTCCGAAAGAAGATGCCCTTGTGATGAAAAAAGATTTAACAAGAGAGGAGGACGTGAAATGACAACTATATTAGCTATTGAAAGTTCATGTGATGAAACATCTGCAGCCATAGTACGCAATGGGAGAGAATTGCTCTCGAATATCGTGGCCAGTCAAGTTCCTTCTCATCAGCGGTTTGGCGGGGTTGTTCCAGAAGTGGCGAGCCGTCATCATATCGCTTGTATTAACCCTGTCATTGCTATGGCTCTGGAAGAAGCTAATCTTCATTTGGAGGATATAGATGCAGTTGCGGTAACAGCTGGACCGGGTTTAGTTGGGGCTCTTTTAATAGGGGTATCAGCAGCGAAAGCGATAGCCTATAGTCAAGGTATTCCTTTGATTGCAGTGAATCATATGGCTGGTCATATTTATGCTAATCATTTAGAAACGCCACTGGAATTCCCTTTGATGGCACTAGTGGTCAGTGGTGGCCATACTGAATTGGTTAGAATGACAGACCATGTGACTTTTGAAGTGATCGGAGAAACTAGAGACGATGCGGTTGGGGAAGCCTATGATAAGATTGGCCGAGTATTAGGTTTGCCTTATCCTGCTGGGAAGGCAATGGATCAATTGGCTCATCAGGGGGAAGATAAGTACGCTTTTCCACGGGCAATGATGGAAGAAGATAATTATGACTTTTCTTTCAGCGGTTTAAAGAGTGCAGTGATCAATACTCTTCATCATGCCGATCAATTAGGAGAGGAAATTATTAAAGAAGATGTAGCAACTAGTTTCCAAGCGGCAGTGGTGGATATTTTGGCCACGAAGACCTTGCGTGCTTTAAAGGAATATCCTTCGAAACAATTGATTTTGGCGGGAGGAGTAGCGGCTAATCGAGGATTAAGGGAACGTTTGGAAAAGGAATTAAAAGGTTCAGTTCAATTTCTCAGACCACCAATGAAATTATGTGGAGATAACGCAGCTATGATTGCGGCCTGTGCTTATTACCAATATCTAAAGGGAGACTTTGCTGATAGCCGTTTAAATGCTTTTCCTGGTTGGGCGATAGACCAAGCTTTACCATCGATACATTAAGAGATATAAAAGCTAAATTCCCCCAAAATTTATCCAAGGTGTAGCGGACAAATTTTTTTGGGGGGTTAGGGTAAAAATAAAAAGACCCTTTATACTAGTTCGTGTGGTATTTTGACTAACGATACATAAAAAGCTAAATCCCCTACAATTTTAGCTAATGCCGTGATGGTGGACGAATTTATGGGAGTTAGGCTAGTATAGAGCCCAATAAGAATAGCGCCCAAGTCTTTTGGATAGACGATGGGCGCTGTTTGTGTATTATCAAAAGATTTAGGGAGTGCCCTACAATTAGATAGCCACTAGAGAGCATCTATAGCTTCAGCCAAATGAACCCATTCTTTACTAGCAGTAGAAAGAGATTGTTCTATTTCCTCTAATTGGCTGGAGAGTTCCTGGAGTTTTTCTGGATCACTAAAGATAAGAGGGTCAGTCATGGCATCGTGTAGACTGGCCTTTTTTTCTTCTAAAAGTTCGATAGTCTCTTCGACTTTTTCAAATTGGCGGTAAAGATCACGTTCTTGTCGTTGTTTGGCTTTTTGGTCAGCGTAACTGATTTGACTAGCCGTTTTTTGAGCAGGCTTAGCATTTTGAACCTTGCCGATTTCTTCCTCTAGGGCGTTTTGTCGTTCACTTTCTTCAGCTTTTTTTGCCAGATAGTAGTCATAGTCGCCTAGGTACAAGCGAGACTCGTTTTCGGAAAGCTCCAAAACCGCTGTGGCAATACGGTTGATAAAGTAACGGTCGTGAGAGACGAAAAGGAGAGTACCATCATAATGGCTTAAAGCTTCTTCAAGAACTTCTTTGCTATCGAGATCGAGGTGGTTGGTCGGCTCGTCCATTAGGAGAGTATTGTCTTGCTCGAGAGAAAGTTTTGCCAAAGCAACTCTAGCTCGTTCGCCCCCGCTCAATTGTTTAATACTCTTTTTTACATCATCTCCAGAGAAAAGAAAGGAACCGAGCAAAGTCCTAATCGCAAGTTCTGGTAAATTGCTATGGTCTTGCCAAACTTCTTCCAAGACACTGAGATGGTCAGTCAGATGGGTGAGATGTTGGTCATAGTAGCCTAAATCAATATGGCTACCAAATTGAAATTTCCCTTCAAGGGGTTCTAGTTGTCCCATTAAGGTTTTAAGGAGAGTTGTTTTTCCAATTCCGTTTGGACCTACAATAGCGATGGCTTGCTGGCGTTTAATATTGAGATTGATACCTTTCGCAAGAGGGGAAGTTTTCGTGTAACCTATACAAAGGTTCTCTAGTTTCAGGACATCCTTGCCAGAGTCACGTTGGGTAGAGAAGGTCAAACTCATGGATCTTTTATCTTGTTTAGGACGTTCGATCCTCTCCATACGTTCGAGGATTTTTCGCCTACTTTGAGCCTGTTTGGTGGTGCTAGCTCTAACAATGTTTTTTGCCACGAAATCTTCTAATCGTTGAATTTCTTCTTGTTGTTTTTCGTAGCGCTTCATGAGTTGCCGGTAACGTGCCTCTCTCTCTTTTAAATAGTAGGAATAGTTGCCATGATATTCTTCTATATGGTCGTGAGATAATTCGTAAAGCCTAGTACAGATTTTGTCTAAGAAGTATTGGTCATGGCTGACAACTAGTAAAGTCATTCGGCGCGCAATGAGGTAATCTTCAAGCCAAGCTAGTGTATCAATATCGAGGTGGTTGGTCGGTTCGTCTAGAATAAGGATGTCTGGAGCTTCTAGTAACAATTTGGCAAGGGCTAAGCGAGTTTGCTGCCCACCAGAAAGAGTGGAAATTTCTTGATCGTAGCATTCAGCTGGGAAATGGAAGGCGGATAGCACCATTTTGATATCACTGTTCGCGGCATAGGCGTTGCAGTCATCTATCTCTTGTTGATTGCGATCAAATTGTTGAAGAAGCTCATGGTAGCGATCGCTCGTATGGTCTAAATGGGGATCAGCTAAAGCTTGGCTTAAGCTTTCTTGTGTATCTAAAAGCGCTAATCGTTCCTTTTGTGTTGAACGAACAACTTCAAAAACGGTTTGGCCTTGATAAGCGGAAAGGGCATATTGGTCCAAGTAACCTAATGTGTGGTCTTTAGCGATATGTACCGACCCTTCATCAGGCTTTTCGGCACCAGTTAAAATTTTTAAAAGAGTAGATTTCCCTGTCCCATTGCGGCCGATTAAACCGACACGTTCGCCAGTTTGCAAGTTGAGGGAAATTTGATGGAAGAGAATATCAGACCCGAAGTAACGGGCGACTTGATGGGCTTGGAGTTCAATCATTTTCATTCAGTCACTTTCCTAAAATAGTAGCTTTCTCAAAAGAGAAAGAAGAGGATCAAAAGAGCTTACGCCCTCTTTTGCCTAGTTCCATTGTCTGAGATTATGACTCTTACGTCAATTGAAAGGGACAATTTTTTGCTAAATACTTTGGGGTTCAATTGAAAAAACGCTAGGAGAAGTGGCAGATAAACGTAAAAAAGAGAATATTTAGCAATATATAAGGATAAATGAAAAGGAATCTATTGTGTAAAGTGGGAGAGGCTTAAGTAAAAGGGGCAGCTATTTGCTTCAGATAGAAAATGCCAAGGGTCTATTTTGGTTTCAAATGAGGGGAAATTTAGGCTGGGACTATTTAGGCTTGTAAGCTACTAGTAAGGGGATAAAAAGTTGGGTAAATAAAAAGTTTGTGAAAAAATTGGCTTTTTATAGCTTGATGTATGGTTATTTGACACTTTTTTTGCTATATTATCAGTAGATGAAGAAGCCACAAGTGTGATAAGCTTATAGCTTCGAGACAGATTATGTCTGACTATAGACGTAAAAAATAAGTGATAATAAAGAAAGGAGGAGTAACCTTGAGCGAGAGGATTATTCCTAAAGCAACGGCCAAGCGCCTACCTATTTACCAACGTTATTTACGTTTTTTGCATGATGCAGGAAAAGATCGGGTATCATCCAAGGAACTAAGTGAAGCAGTGAAAGTTGACAGTGCAACTATCCGCCGAGATTTTTCTTATTTTGGCCCATTAGGTAAGCGGGGGTATGGATATGATGTGGAGAGCCTCCTGTCCTTCTTTAGCCGTACTTTATCACAAGATGTCATCACCAATGTTGCCTTAATAGGGGTAGGACATTTGGGACATGCCTTGCTGAATTTTAATTTTTACAAGAGCAATAATGTGCGGATTTCAGCAGCCTTTGAAGTCAAACAAGAAAAGATTAACCGTATTATTTCCAACGTCCCTGTTTATAGTTTGGACGAATTGGAATCTCAAATTGAACAACAACAATTGAAGGTCGCTATTCTTACGGTTCCACAAGAAAATGCGCAAGAGATGGCAGAACGTTTGGTAGAAGGAGGAATTGAAGGGATTTTAAACTTTACGCCAATTCGCTTGGATCTACCTAACTATGTTCACGTGCAAAATGTGGATTTAACGAATGAATTACAAACGTTAATTTATTTTCTTAATTCTTCTAATATCAAGGGAGGAAGAATGGAAAAGAGTCACGAAGAGGACAAATAAAAAGAGATCAATGAAAGTCCTTAAGCTAGGGGAATTCCTTAGTTTAGGGACTTTTTTCTTATGCATATTTCGACTAGCTAATGCCTTCTGTTACTTTTTTAGTAAGCGAGCTTTTCTTGTTATTTCTAGTTTGAGTGGGTTGAGTGGGCAAGTTTTTTAGCTATATTTATGGCTATTGATGAAAGGTGTCCTTGTACTTTCAGAGAGAATTGGGGAAAGTTTCTGCCAATTTGTTTGAATGACAAGTTTTTTTGAACGGATTCTTGTAAAGTCGTTAAGGGGATTTAGCATTTTTTTAAGTAAATTTACTTGCATGATTGGTCAATATTAGTTAAGATAACACTAGAGCTTAGCAATTGGACGCTTAGAGTGCTAATTGCCTAGACCCTGACTATTGTATATTTAGAAATTGGAGGAATTGACATGTTAAAACCTTTGATGGACAGAATGATCTTGAAACCAGTGGAAGAAGAAGTAACTAAGGGTGGCTTTGTCCTACCAAGTTCTGCCAAGGAAAAATCTAACGTGGCTGAAGTCGTTGCGATTAGTGACAAGATAGAAGATACAGAGCTCAAAGTTGGCGACCACGTCCTCTATGAAACTTATGCTGCTACAGAAGTAAAACACAATGGGGAAGATTACCTTGTCGTGAAAGAAAAAGATATCATGGCAGTTATTCGAGGCTAGTCGATCTAGTTGTTGGAAGTAAATATATAATTTTTCAAAGCCTAGCAAGGTCTAGGGTGAAATCTTGTCATGCAAAGGAGATTGGGAAGATATGGCAAAAGAAATTAAATTCGCTGAAGATGCACGTAGTAAAATGATTCAAGGGGTAGACATTCTTGCGAATGCAGTGAAAGTTACCTTGGGGCCTAAGGGGCGCAATGTCGTATTGGAAAAAGCTTTTGGTTCACCACTGATTACAAACGATGGGGTGACTATAGCAAAAGAAATCGAATTGGAAGATCATTTTGAAAATATGGGGGCTAAATTAGTTGCTGAAGTAGCTTCCAAGACGAATGATATTGCTGGGGACGGGACAACGACAGCTACTGTTCTGACTCAAGCTATCGTACGTGAAGGCTTGAAAAATGTTACAGCTGGGGCTAATCCAGTTGGGATCCGCCGAGGAATTGAAAAAGCAACACGTGTCGCTGTAGAAGAATTGAAAAAATTATCTACAAAAGTAGCTTCTAAAGATGCTATTGCTCAAGTAGCGGCTATTTCTTCCGACGATAAAGAAATCGGTCAACTAATTGCTGAAGCTATGGAACGTGTGGGTAAAGATGGTGTTATTACGATTGAAGAATCAAAAGGGATCGACACCGAATTAGATGTGGTTGAAGGGATGCAATTTGATCGTGGATACCTTTCTCAATACATGGTGACAGACAATGAAAAAATGACTGCTGAATTGGAGAATCCATATATCTTGATCACCGACAAGAAAATCTCCAATATTCAAGAAGTCTTGCCTTTATTAGAACAAATTCTTCAACAAGGACGTCCGCTTTTGATTATTGCGGATGATGTTGATGGTGAAGCTTTGCCAACATTAGTCTTGAATAAGCTACGTGGGACCTTCAATGTTGTTGCAGTTAAAGCACCTGGCTTTGGTGACCGCCGTAAAGCAATGTTGGAAGATATTGCTATCTTAACAGGTGGGACTGTGATTACTGACGACCTAGGCTTGGAATTAAAAGAAGCAAGTATGGACCAATTGGGTTCTGCAGGCCGTGTAACAGTTACTAAAGACTCTACAACAATTGTTGAAGGAGCAGGTCAAGCAAGTAAGATTAAAGAACGGGTAGAATTGATTCGTAAGCAAGCGGAAGATACAACTTCTGATTTCGATCGTGAAAAATTACAAGAACGTTTGGCTAAATTAGCTGGTGGGGTTGCTGTTGTTAAAGTTGGTGCGGCTACTGAAACAGAATTAAAAGAACGCAAGCTACGTATTGAAGATGCTTTGAACTCTACCAGAGCAGCTGTTGAAGAAGGTATCGTTGCTGGTGGGGGGACTGCTCTCTTACTCGTTCAAGATAAAGTAGCTGCTGTAGAGGCAGAAGGTGATGAAGCTACTGGTGTTCAAATTGTGACACGGGCTTTGGAAGAACCACTTCGTCAAATTGCTACTAATGCAGGTAAAGAAGGTTCTGTAATTGTTAATCGCATCAAGGGCGAAGAAGCCGGAGTAGGTTACAATGCTGCAACGGATGAATGGGTAGATATGGTACAAGCTGGTATTGTTGACCCAACTAAAGTAACTCGCTCTGCTTTGCAAAATGCAGCTAGTGTATCTGCTTTGATTCTAACAACGGAAGCAGTTGTGGCAGATGTTAAAGAAGATAAAGCACCAGTTCCAGGGATGGATCCATCCATGGGCGGTATGATGTAAAAATAAGTTGTTAACCTGCCTGTCTTTTAGGAGCATCTTAGAGTGAAAATAGCTCCTTAAGGATGAGCTACTTGCCATAAAGTAATAGGGATGAGTAACCATTAACTTTTATGGATGAATAAAGGGTATAAAAAGGCTTCTGATTTAGCGCCGTCTAAAATCCCATAGCCAGTCAATTGTATTGAAATGCCCCCTAAAGTTGGACTGAACAATCTAACTTTAGGGGGTATTTATATCTATAGGGGGAGAAAAGCTTAAGTTTATGAAAAGATCTTCTTAAAAAACACTTCATAGGGAGTGATTTGAGGGCAATAGTAGGTAAAATGAGAAAGGTAGTATAGAGAAAACAAGATATGAAATAAACAAATTGATTTCAAGCCATGCTTTGTAAAAACTGTCTTGACTTTTGCCCCTTGAATCCACTAAAATCAGTCTTCGAAAGCCTGGTCTAGGGAAAGTGAGCAAAATCATACTAACGACCTAGGCATTTGGTGAAATCTTCTCGTAAAATAGGAGTAAGCAAGGGGAGTGAGAATGTGGATCGACAAAAAGCTTTTGCATATAACAGGAAAATCGTACAAATTGTAACAGTGATTGGAATTGTTCTATCCATTATGATAGCCCTAGCTGTGTATCGTTCAGGATATTTCAAAGGAGATGGAGAGGCCTTTCGTCAATCCTTGGAAGCTATGGGGGGCTTAGCTCCGATTTTATTTATCCTTATCCAAGTGATTCAAGTTATATATCCAGTTATCCCAGGAGGAGTACCTTGTTTAGTTGGCCATATTGTGTTTGGGAATGCTTTGGGATTTACCTACAATTTTATTGGTATCACCATTGGATCGATTATTAACTTTTATTTGGCACGAAATTATGGGGAGTTACTGGTGCGTTCATTTGTTTCGGATGAGCAGTATGATAAGTATCACCATTGGATTGACCAACAAGATCGTTTTGGCAAGATGCTTTTTGCAGCCTTTGCTTTGCCAGGTTTTCCAGATGATTTCCTTTGTATGGTAGCTGGCTTGACATCAATGTCTTTCAAACGTTTTATGGGGATTTACCTCCTCTCTAAGCCTCTAACTCTCTACATCTATACCATGATTATGCTAAAGGGAGCAGGCTTTTTATCGGATATGCTCAATATCTTTGTAAGAGGGGGGCATTAAGGAAATGAGTTTTAGAGAATTGAATGGGAAGAAAAGGATAAGGTCTCCTTTCCCTTGATAAGAGCAATTTCCAAGATGCAAGCAAAAAGTTGAGTCAAGGGAGCCGTTGCTTAGCTGATATCTTTAAGATGTAAACAACTTTCCATGAGATTTAGGCTAGCTAATCTTATCAAGGAAAGTGTTTATTTTTTGTGCGTATAAAAAATGCATTTTTGACAACTTGATTGAATTTTCATCTTTTTTTAATTCGAGTTAATGGATATAATAGACACTGAAAAAAATCCATATCAACTAGAAAAGATGGAGTTATTCACTTTGTTTAGTGCATTAAAAATTGGACGGCAGTAGCGATTGAGTTGTTCTAGGGACGACTTTTGAGTGGAAGGCATGCAGATTACTTTGGGCGGATAGCCCCCCTTTTTGATTCCTTAGGGAAGTTGCCTTTTATAAGCGCCGATTTATGATAGGAGAAAAGAATAATGGATATTTTAAAAAGAATTGAAGAAGTTGCTCGAACGAATCCAGAGAGGGAAGCTTTTATATTTGCAAATGAGTCCATCAAGTATGGAGAACTTTGGAAGCTATCAGGAGAACTTGCCAAATGGATCTTGAGTTTAAATATTAAGAGAAATATACCTATTCCAATTTATGGCCATAAAAATATCTGGATGCCTATTTGTATGCTTGCGGCAACAAGATCAGGGCATGCTTATGTTCCAATTGATATTTCTATGCCAGAAGATCGCGTAAAATTTATTGTGAAGGCTGTTGAGTCACCACTTGCTATCAACACGGAAGCAAATAGTTCTTTCTGTCAGGATGTCTTGAAGACGACAAGAGAAGATCTTGAAAAAATTGTTTCGCCATCTTTTGTTGAAGAAAAGCACTATAAAGAGTTGACAGATGAGGATGCCAATCAAGTAAATGATATTCACTATATTATCTTTACTTCAGGAAGCACGGGTAGCCCTAAAGGCGTGAAGATTACAACAGGGAATTTGGCCAATTACCTTAAATGGTCCGAAACATTGGTGGAGAAAAAAGCTGGAGTATTTTTAAATCAAGCGCCATTTTCTTTTGACCTATCTGTGATGGATACCTATACAGGTCTAGTGACAGGGTCTACGATTGCCTCTCTTAATAAGGAAAAGACGGAGAATATTAAAGAGGCGCTAAAATTTATTAAGGAAAATAAAGTAACTTATTGGGTGTCCACTCCGTCCTTTGCGGAAATGTGTTTATCATCAGATGAGATGAATGGGGCATATTTAAAATCGATGAGAAAGTTCCTTTTCTGTGGGGAACCATTGAAAAATCAGACCGCTAAAAACTTGCTAGAGCGCTTTAGTAAAGCAGATGTGATTAATACTTATGGTCCAACGGAATCAACTGTTTGCGTGACGTCTGTAAAGATTAGTAAGGAAATAGTAGAAAAGGAAAAGGCACTTCCAGTTGGAGTGGCCAAAGAGGGAACCAGTCTTTATTCTGTTGATGAGGAAGGTAAGAAACTCCCTTATGGAGAAAGAGGCGAGTTGATTATTACTGGGAATACAGTAGCAGCTGGCTACTTTAACGATCCTGTGCGAACTTCAGAAAGTTTCTTTACGAATGAAGATGGGGAGCCTGCTTATAGAACCGGGGATCTTGGTTATGTCACATCAGACGGAATGGTATATTGTTCAGGACGGAAGGATACGCAAATTAAGTTACATGGCTATCGTATCGAAATCGGGGATATTGAAAGAAACTTGCTCGATATTGAAGGCGTGGAGGATGCTATCATCTTAATTGAACTTAAGGATGGGGTACCTAACTCTCTAACTGCCTGTGTCTCACAGGTAAATAGCGAAGATCAGTCCTATCACCGTCGCAAATATATCCGTGAATCGCTAAGAGCAAAGCTGCCAAAATATATGGTGCCTAAAAAGATAGTCTTCTTTGAAAAGTTCCCTATAACGCCGAATGGTAAGGTGGATAAAAAGAAGATGAGGGAGGCTATTTAATGCAGCTATTTGTCGATACAGGATTTTTTGTCTATGCTGCCTTGCTCTCTCTACCGGCTATCCTATTAGGCTATTTTGAAAAGCCTATTCGACTTTATGGGTTTGCGGTTTCACTCTTATTTGTCTTTCTAGCGATGAAAGATAGCAAAACTGCTTTGGTTTTCTTGGTTATTTTTCTCATCTGGCAACTACTAGAAGCTAAAATTTATCTTTGGCTGAGGCAGAAACAAGGAAGAAAGGCTGGAACTTACTGGTTGTTTATGGGCTTAGCCTTACTTCCCTTGTTATTAAACAAATACGGGATTGCTCAGCATAGCCAATTTGTTTTCTTTGCCTTTCTGGGAATTTCCTATATGGAATTCAAAGCTTTGCAAGTGATTATTCAGATTTATGATGGACAAATTAAGCAGATTGATAGTTTTAGCTATATCTACATGATGATTTTCTTCCCAGTGCTGACTTCAGGGCCGATTGACCGGAGTGAAAGATTTAAAAAAGATGTCTATCGGACAATTCCACGGGCGGAGTATCTGGAATTAGTTGGGAAAGGGCTCTGGAAAATGAGTCTAGGTCTAGTTTACAAGTTAGTGATATCTGCTATTTTTTATCAAGCAATCTTGCTTTTAGGCAAAGGAAACGGAAGCTTAGCCTTTTTCGTCAACATGTATGCGTATGGATTCTATTTATTTTTCGATTTTGCTGGTTACAGTTTGATGGCTGTGGCGATGTCTTACTTTTTCGGCATTCAATCACCGGATAATTTCAATAAGCCTTTCATCAGCAAAGATATGAAAGAATTTTGGGATAGGTGGCATATATCTTTATCACATTGGTTTAGAGATTTTGTCTTTTCTAGAATCACCATGGATATTATGAAGAGCGGTAAGGTTAGGAATAAATATGTGATTGCCTCTACAGCTTTTATCATCAATATGCTCATTATGGGTTTGTGGCATGGTGTAGAAAGTCACTATATTATCTATGGCTTGTATCATGGTGTCTTGCTTGCTGGGACAGAATTATACCAAAAGAAGCTACCTTGGCATAAAAAGTATAGAAAAAATCCTGCCTATCAAGGCCTATCATGGTTTGTCACCTTTAATCTAGTGATGTTTGGTTTGTTGATTTTCTCTGGGAATTTATCGAAGTTTATCTAAAATGGGTTTACAATGGGGGAATTAAAATGGAAAATATTAGAGAAAAAGTGTTAGCAATTTTAGCTGAAGTCTGTGGGGACGAAGTTGTCATTGAAGAACCAGATATCAATATCGTCGATGAAGGATTGATTGATTCATTTGGCTATATGGAATTGTTGGTATCTCTTGAATCAGAACTAGGTGTAGTGATTGCTCCTACAGAGTATACAAGAGAGGAGATGGATACTCCTTCTAAAATCGCTAGCATAGTGGAGGGTAAATGTTAGGATAAATGAAAAAAATCAAAGCATTTATTGCAGCGTTTTTGCTACTGCTTGTATTTGTTGCGACTCTTCATGGGGTAACCAATAGCATCAGTTTGAAGAGTGGATCAGGTTTTAAGACTTGGTACAATCAATATAAAGACAAATCCTATCAAGCGATCAGTAGTAATATGGATAAAAAAACGATGATGGTTTTTGGTTCATCTGAATTTGGCCACCATCAAAAGAGTTGGTATCATTTAAAAAATATGTTCAAAGATAGGGATTTGAATGCCTTATTGATTGGTCAACCTTATACTCAGAGTATCAACCACACGATAGCCTTAGCTGCTTTATCGAAGAATACGACGAACAACAAGGTCGTGATGGTGGTGTCCCCAACTTGGTTCAGAGGCGATGGGATTGATCCTAATGCGTTCAGTATTCGATTTTCTGATTCAGAATATATTGAAATGCTAAAGGATGATAGAATTAAACGGCCACTCAAGGAAAAGATTATAAAAAGAGTAGTTGGCTTGCTTGCAAATGATAAAAAGACGCTTTCTAGAGTTAAACTGTATAATAAAGTCTATTTCGAAAAAGACCAACAGTGGACTGTTAGAAGCCTTGAGACAATTGTGGAAAGAATGCGTAAGGATCAGGAAAATAGCGCAGTGAAGCTGGCTATGCTCTTTGAAAAAGCAAAATATCAAAGGGGCAAAGCGACGATTCAAGATCCTCATCATATCGATTGGCAAAAGTTTAAGGAAAAAGCCTATAAGCAGTCCCTCGATGAATCAAAGAATCCTCTTTATATAAAACAGGATCAGTGGAAGAGAAAATTCTCTAAAAAATGGAAACGGATGAAGAATGCACATAAAAATGATGAGTTGACCAAGTCAGAAGAATTCAAAGATTTAGAACTCTTCCTTCAAGTCGCTCGGGCAAATAATAAAAAAGTCCAATTAATTCTTCAACCGATTAATGGGTATTGGTATGATCATACTGGAATGAGTAAGAAGAGAAGAAAAGAATGCTATGAAAAGATCCATGCGATAGCTGACAAGTACAAAGCAGAGGTTGCTGACCTCTCTAGTTATACTTATGAACCATATGTCCTCAGTGATGCAGTTCATCCATGGAAGAGAGGTTGGGTGTTGATCAATGAAGCCATTTTTAACTTCTATCAAAAAAATGACTTGGCTAAAAGATAAGGAATTTCTGAGATATATGTTAGGATTCTTTACTTGTATGGCTGTTTTGTACATCTTTTATTTGTTTGGCATGGGGCTGTCAACACCAGGCTTCACCTATGCAGATTTCTAAAATAGGCAGAATAGTCTAGTATATACAGATCAAAAAAAGCAAAGCGAGTATAAACGTTGGTAAATCAACATCTATACCCGCTTTTTTATTTTTTAAGTGTCAAAGTCAAGAAAAACGAGTATAACTGTTGCTTATTGAACAGCTCTACTCGTTTTTATAATCTAAAGACTTACTGTTAGGGAAAGGAATCATCCCTTTTGCAGGACTATCGCTTCTTTAGGGTCTAGTAAATTCCGCTTGAGGGGATGTTTAATGGGTGATAAGTGATTAGTGTTTTTTCCGATTGGCTACTTTTTGGTAGGCGTAGACAATAATAGGAACGACTACAGAGGCAGCAATGAGTTCAGGGATACCATTGGTGACAACGGTCGTCCCCAAAAGCTTATAAAGTAGTTGCGGTGTCGTGTGGGCTAGTTCAGCGTAAGGTTTCCCTTTTAAAAGAGCGATCAGCCCCAAAACGCCTACCGTGTTAGTTATAGAACCGACTGCAGAGGCTAACATCAAAGACGAATGCTTGTCTAAAAGTTTAGATAGGCGTTTGAAGGTGTAGGCAGTTGTTAAGCTAATGCATACGCGTGGAACAACGGCGATAATAGCGTTTTGGAAGATTAGAATATCAAAGGGGGAAGTCGGAGCGATATAAGCTCGCAACATACTTAAAAGACCCCAAGCTAAGCCGATCCACCAACCGGAGTAACCATCGAAAATAAGTGCAGCGGAGATAACGGTTAAGTGAATAATCGTTAGATTGAGTGGGGGGATTGGAATATAGCCAAAGAATGGAACAAAGGTTTGTAGTAAAAGGATGGCAACGAAAATACCCCTCATCGTTAAAGTTTTGGTAGAACTTTTGGACATTTTTTATCAACTCCTAGCGTAATTCATAGTTTTCAATATTACTATACTATTTTTGATGAGAAATAGCACCTTATTTTGGTACTTTAGGGAAGTGAAAGAGCTGACTTTCTTGTAGTAGCCGGCAAAAATCGAGATAGAAAAGAACTAGAGGGCTGGGTATAGACATTTACCCTTTAGACTGCTGGAGCTAAAAGAAAGGAGAGATAAAAGGAAAAATCAGGAAGAGGGGAAAATACGGCGTAGGTGACTAGAGACTGTTGAGTTTTAGCAGGACAATGTAAAGAGATATAGTCTCTTAGCTGTTTATGGTAAACTAGGGGGGAAGAGGAGGAGAGATGATGGGGAAAGTGTTGATTTTCTTAGTCAAGTGTTATCAAAAAGCTATTTCTCCTCTTTTCCCCCCAAGCTGTCGGTATTCTCCGACTTGTTCAAGTTACATGATAGAAGCCATTCAACGGCATGGGAGTTTAAAAGGCTTTGTGATGGGGATAGCTCGCATCTTGCGTTGTCATCCTTTCCTTAGAGGGGGGATGGATCCTGTTCCGGATGAGTTTACCTTAAGGAGAAATAAAAAGTATCGTTAAATAAAAGGGAAGATCTATAGGGCAATAATGGCAAGAAATTGGCTAAAAGAAGCTACAGACTAGCAAAAATATAGAATATTGACTGGGAAAAAGCTCATATTTTAGGATAAGTGCGACGTATTTTCTTTTGAGAGGGCGTCATTTTAGAAAAAGAAATGCAAAATAGTATTGCATTTCAATGGATCTTAGGATAGAATATTTAAGTATCAGTTAGGGAGGGATAGCGAAGTGGCTAAACGCGGCGGACTGTAAATCCGCTCCTTCGGGTTCAGTGGTTCGAATCCACTTCCCTCCATTTTATATTATTGGGCTATAGCCAAGCGGTAAGGCAACGGACTTTGACTCCGTCATTCGTTGGTTCGAATCCAGCTAGCCCAGTTGCAGTAAAGCTGAGAGAGATCTCGGCTTTTTTTGTCTGAAAATTCTTACACTAGTCCTTAGCCATTCTTTATATCCTGAATTCCCCAACCAATAACGAGCTTAAGTCGTACAAATCCTAATTTTATGGT
>NZ_QXPZ01000022.1 GCF_003664595.1 Atopobacter sp. AH10 | reverse complement strand
TTAAAAATAACACCACCTCGGTGATAGGTGGTGTTTATGGTTATGAGTCAGGGAATTCAGGTTGAATGCCTTGAGTGAGCACAAGTTAGGCGTTTGGAATTCTAAGAAAAGAGAAATAGAAAAAACCCTCTCCTAGGAGAGGGTTTTTGATTAAACGCGGGTAACCTTTCCGCTCTTTAAAGCACGGGTAGACACCCAAACTTTTTTAGGCTTACCGTCAACCAAGATGCGAACTTTTTGTAAGTTTGCCTTGAATTGGCGACGAGAAGCGTTCATAGCGTGAGATCGGTTGTTCCCTGAGCGTGTTTTACGTCCTGTAATGATACATTGCTTTGCCATTACGCGTGCCTCCTTATTGAAAGTTGGCAGTAAAACTCATATACTTGGTTATCTTACCATGTTTATGAGGGCGAATCAAGGAAGAAAAGTAAAATTTCTTATTTCTCTAAAGTTTTCTTTTAAAGTATGGTATACTAGCAAGGTATCAAGCATCGCCTTAGATGACAGATTAAGGAGGAAGAGCATGGCCGTTAAAATCGAAAGCAAATATGGAATTATCGACCTAGATAATGAGGTCATTGCGACTGTGGTTGGTGTTGCAGCAACTGATAACTATGGGGTTATCGGGATGGCAAGCAAAAACCAATTAAAAGATGGGATCAGCGAGTTGTTGAAACTCGATAACTATTCTCGTGGTGTCACCATTCATCAAGAGGGCGAATCAATTATTGTTAGCGTCGCTATCTTTGTTTTATATGGGACGAAAATTTCTGAAATTTGCAAGAATGTTCAACAACAGGTAAAATATGATCTTGAGACAATTCTCGGGATAACAGCTGATAAGGTGAACGTTCAGGTTCAAGGTGTACGAGATAGTGAATCCCTCGCTTAGACCTGAGACTGGAGGAAACAATGCAGGAAAAAACATCAATTAGTATTGAAGAACTGAAGAACATGGTCCAACTTGGGGCGCAACGCTTGAATGAAAAAGCGGAGCAAGTGAATGCCCTAAATGTTTTCCCGGTTCCAGATGGAGATACAGGGACTAACATGAGTTTGTCCTTTAACTCAGGGGCGGATCGTGTAGCCACTAGCCCTAACGAAAGCATTTCTCAACTAGCTAACAATTTAGCTAAGGGCTTATTGATGGGAGCGCGTGGAAATTCTGGTGTCATTTTGTCCCAATTATTCCGTGGCTTCGCTAAATCACTAGAAGGGAAAGAAGTCTTGACTGCTTCAGAGTTAGCTCAGGCTTTTCAAGCAGGGGTTGATACAGCTTATAAAGCTGTAATGAAGCCAGTTGAAGGGACAATTCTGACAGTGTCTCGTATCTCAGCTAAAAAGGCTTTGAAAAAATCTGAGGAAACAAATGATTGCTTAGAAGTATTGAGCAGTTTGTTGAAGGGAGCAAGAGCCGCTTTAGCGCAAACACCAGATCTTTTGCCTGTCTTGAAAGAAGTTGGTGTGGTGGATTCTGGCGGGCAAGGTCTCGTTTACATCTATGAAGGTTTTTACGAAGCTTTAACCGGAGTTAAGCCAAGTCCAGCGCCTGTATCGGTGAATGTTGATTTATCTTCGGTAGCTCACCATGATATTGCCAATGTCTCAACTGGAGATATTAAATATGGGTATTGTACTGAAATCATGGTTCAAATTGGCGAAGGTGAAACCGTTGTTGAAAAATTTGACGAAACAAGCTTTAGAAATTATTTAAATGACTTAGGAGATTCTCTTCTCGTGGTGAATGACGATGAAATTATCAAAGTTCACGTCCATACAGAGCATCCTGGTCAAGTGTTGAATTATGGGCAACGTTTTGGCTCTCTTGTTAAAGTTAAAGTGGATAATATGCGTTTACAAAATGACGATTTTATCAAACGGGATTCTAGTGCCGAAATAGTAGAAAAAGCTAAGAGCAAGCAACCATATGCCATTATTGCTGTTTCAACAGGTGAAGGCTTGAATAATCTCTTTAAGTCAGTTGGGGTTACACACATTATCAGTGGTGGGCAAACGATGAACCCTTCCACTGAAGTTATCGTTAAAGAAATTGAAAAAGCAAATGCTGAAAAAGTGATTATCTTACCGAATAATAAGAATATCTTTATGGCGGCTCACCAAGCGGCTGAAGTAGCTGAAGCAGAAGTGGCTGTAGTAGAGACAAAGAGCCTGACAGCAGGTTTATCTGCAATGATTGCTTTCAATCCAGATGCAGATTTAGAAAGTAATGTGGCAGATATGACAGATAGCTTGAAGGATATTGTGAATGGCCAAATCACTCGCGCCATTCGTAGCACAACGATTGACGGCGTGGAAATAAACGAAAATGATTATATGGGAATTGTAGATGGGAAGATTAAGATTTCTGTTCCAGAT
The DNA here is from genome assembly GCF_003664595.1 of Atopobacter sp. AH10. Taxonomy (GTDB): domain Bacteria; phylum Bacillota; class Bacilli; order Lactobacillales; family Aerococcaceae; genus Atopobacter. The sequence continues at coordinate 128,466 of NZ_QXPZ01000022.1, read as the reverse complement.
TTAGCTGACTGTTTAACGCAAACTATTGATAAAATGGTTACTATAGACAGTGAAATTGTGACCATCATTACAGGGGAAGATGTAAAAGAAGAGGTCAACGATCAAATCATGAAGGATATTTCTATACGCTATCCAGATCTTGAATTGGATATTTACCCAGGAGATCAACCTGTTTATCATTACTTAATTTCTGTTGAATAAGTTTCTTGAGAGAGCCGCCGTTTTTTCAACTGCGGTTCTCTATTCAAATAAGAGAGCGGGGGGATGAAATGGGGCATCTACAAGAATCCCTGGCTTTATTAGACCATGTTGGACCTGTTAGACTGTCTGCCTTACATGATTTGGGGATCAAGACCATAGAAGACCTGCTCTTTTATTTCCCTTTTCGCTACGATATGATCGTTGAAAAAGATCCAAATGAGTTATTAGATGGGGATAAAGTGGTCTTAAAGGGGCTAAGAATTAATCAAGCCACTGTCAATTTTTATGGGCGTAAAAAAAGTCGTTTACAAGTTCAAATCATGGTCTTAAATCATGTGATTCGCCTTATTTTCTTTAATCAGCACTATCTAAAGGATAAAATCAATCAATTAGATGAGATAGCTATTTATGGTAAATGGGATGCCAGTCGCCAACAGTTGATTGCACTAAAACTTTTAGGAGGTTTTAAAGAAGGGCAAGGGCAATCTTTTGAAGCCGTTTATCCTGCTAGTCAAGCCATTAAGGCAGGAACGATTCGGCAATTAGTGGAACAAGCCTTTGAACGTTTCGGGGAAGAAATTAGCGATCTATATCCTCTAGAAGCTTTAGGCCCCTATGGTTACATGAGTCGCCGGCAAGCTGTCTATAATATGCATTTCCCAAAAAGAGAAGAGGATTATCAGAAAGCCCACGAACAACTCACCTGTGAAGAATTTCTTAGCTATCAATTGCGATTACAAGACTTAAAGCTAAGTAGGCAAAAGGGAAAAAATGATGGCTATAAGATTCGCTATGATTTAAAGCAGTTAAAAAAGGCTATTCAAGAGATCCCATTTGAGTTGACACAAGGGCAAAAGCAAGTAGTTAATCTGATTTGTAGAGATTTTTTACAAGCTTACCCAATGAATCGATTGCTTCAAGGGGATGTAGGAAGTGGAAAGACCGTTGTCGCTTTTTTAGCGATGATTGCCGTTGGAACTAGTGGAGGACAAGTGGCTCTGATGGCTCCAACTGAAATTCTTGCCCAGCAACATTACGAGCGATTTAAAAAGATGTTTCCTGATTTAGCTGAAGATACTTGCTTTTTAAGTGGGTCGACTTCCAAAAAAGACAGGCAAGCTATTTTAGAAGCTTTGGCTAATGGACAAGCTTTATTTGCTTTTGGGACGCATGCCCTATTTCAGGATAGTGTCCATTTTAAAGGCCTGACTTGTGCGATTATCGATGAGGAGCATCGTTTTGGTGTTAAACAAAAAGAAGCTCTTTGTGCGAAAGGCGATTGGGTTAATGTGATGTATATGACCGCTACCCCTATTCCGCGTACCTTGACAGTTACTCTTTATGGAGATATGGATGTTAGCCTATTGAAAGAAAAACCAATGCATCGTCAAGGGATCAAAACGTTTTGGATTAAGGAAAGCCAACTCGTAAATGTTTACCAAGAATGTCTAAGGCGGGTTCGAGCAGGGCAACAGGTTTATTTTGTCTCCTCCCTGATTGAAGAATCGGAAGAGCTTGACCTTAAGAGCGCATTAGAGCTTTTTAAGCAATTAAAAAAACATTTTCCAACTGAAGTGCGTCTAGGACTTTTGCATGGACGGATGACTCCAGATGAAAAAGAAGAAGTGATGGATGCCTTCCAAACTGGACATTTAGATATATTGGTAGCAACAACTGTGATTGAGGTAGGAGTAGATGTGCCTAATGCAACGTTAATGGTCATTTTAGATGCAGATCGTTTTGGGCTATCTCAATTACATCAATTGCGAGGAAGAGTAGGGAGAGGGGCGACTGCTTCTAGCTGTATTCTAGTTGCGGATCCAAAGACAGAGGAAGGAAAAGAGCGGCTCCGTTTAATGACTGAAAGTCAAGATGGTTTTTATTTAAGTGAAGCAGATTGGCGCCTTCGAGGGCCGGGATCGGTTTTTGGCGTGAAACAATCTGGTTTACCAGAATTTCGTGTGGGCGATTTGTACCGTGATCAAGAAATTATGTTTTATGCACGGCAAATTGCTCATCAAATGGTAACTGAGAAAGAAGGCGAAAATTATGAAAATTGCCATTGATGCAATGGGTGGGGATTTTGCCCCAAAAGCAGTAGTAGAAGGAACATTAAAGGCAGCAGAACGCTACCCAGAAATTCAATTTATTCTTTTTGGGCCAGAAGATGTTGTTAGAGAACATTTAACAGTTGAAAAGGAAAATATCAGTATTCATCATGCTCCTATGGCCATTAAAGTCACTGATTCTCCAGTAAAAGCTGTTAGAACACAAAAAGATAGCTCTTTGGTCATGGCGGCTCAGGCTGTAAAAGATGGTGAAGCAGATGCCTTAATGTCAGCAGGAAATACTGGAGCCGTTTTAACAGCTGGCCTTTTGCTTATAGGAAGAATGAAAGGGATTGATCGGCCAGGACTGATGGCGACAATTCCAAGTTTCTCAGGAGACCATCCTTATACTATTTTGACGGATGCAGGAGCTAATGTGGATTGTAAAGTGAAGAATTTAGTCCAATTCGCAGAGCTTGCGACTCTCTATCAAGAAAAAGTCTTCGGCTTGAAAGATGTTAAAGTCGGTTTATTAAATAATGGAACTGAAGAAGGCAAGGGGAATAGCCTAACGAAAGCAGCCTTTCAGCTTTTAAAAGATAGTAGTCATCTCGACTTTGTAGGAAATGTAGAGGCTAGGGATATTTTAACAACTTCATGCCCGGTTATTGTTGGGGATGGTTTTGTTTGCAATGCTGTCTTAAAGTCATTTGAAGGAACGGCTTTAACCTTGATGAAAGCAATAAAAGGAGCTATAAAATCTGGGCCACTTTCCGCTCAGATCGGTGGCTTACTCATCAAAAAGCCATTAAAGAACTTATTGAAGCAGGTAAATTATGACCAAATTGGTGGGGCGGTATTATTGGGGATCAAAGCACCGCTCATCAAGGCTCATGGCTCATCAAACCCTGTGGCAATTGCCTCGGCTTTGGATCAAACTGTACAAATGTTGACTAGCGGGTTAATTCCAGCCATTAACCAAAGATTAGAAGAATTAGCATCAAAAAACGAAGCTGATGAGGTCAAAGAAGATTAGTAAAATAAATTATAAATATTCTAGGGAGGATTTTATGACAGAGGAAGAAATTTTTAATCGCTTAAGCCAATTGATTGCGGAGCATTTTGATATGGAAGCAGGACAATTAAGCGAATCTACTCGTTTAGATAGTGACTTGGAAGCTGATTCTTTAGATATTGTAGAAGTAGTGATGGCTGTAGAAGATGAATTTGCTATTGAGATTCCAGATGAAGAAGCAGAAAAAATGCTCACTGTTGGTGATGCTGTACGCTTCATTTCTGATCATGTAAAATAATAAGTAAAAAATAAAGATTGAATCTTTAGGGATTCGGTCTTTTTTTTATTGATTTAATAAGGTTTTTTTAATAGCTCTAATTTATTGTATGAGAATGAGAACGCTTACCATTAGAAAAATATTGAACTTTATTAGCATGTTAGATATAATAGAAGTCGTAACCTTAGCAAAAGTTTTATGACAAGGAGGAAGGTTTTATGGGTGAAGGAAAACCGCTGTTGGAAGTCATTGACTTGCATACCGCCTTCCGGATTCGGGATAGCTACTACGATGCTGTGGATGGTGTCTCATTTACTCTCCACAAGAACGAAAAGCTTGCTATCGTAGGGGAATCTGGATGTGGGAAGTCAACTTTGGCCACAACCATTATGGGACTTCACAACAAGAATAACACTCGGATTACGGGAGAAATCATCTATAAGGACACTAACCTGATTCAATTGAGTGAAGCACTCTATAATCGGGTTAGAGGTAATGATGTAGGAATGATCTTCCAAGATCCGTTGGCCTCTCTTAATCCACTGATGAATATCGGTGAACAGATTGAGGAAGGTTTGGTTTACCATACAGACATGGATGACAAGCAACGCAAGGCTCGAGTTATCGAGTTGCTAGAACAAGTGGGCTTGCCAGAACCCAAACGGGTAGCTAAACAATATCCGCATGAATTGTCTGGTGGGATGCGACAAAGGGTGTGTATTGCTATTGCTTTAGCATGTAAGCCACCTATTATTATCGCGGATGAACCGACTACTGCGCTAGACGTGACCATTCAAGCGCAAATCTTGGATTTGTTGAACGAAATCCAAGAAGAGACAGAATCTGGGATTATTTTAATCACTCACGATTTAGGTGTTGTAGCTGAAACTGCAGATCGAGTGGCTGTTATGTATGCAGGACAGTTTGTGGAAGTTGCTTCAGCTGAAGAATTATTTACTAACCCATTGCATCCATATACAAGATCCTTGCTCCGGTCTATTCCTCAAGGTGGGAAAGATGTATCGGATGAAGCTCCTGTAGATGAATTACATGTGATTCAAGGGACTGTACCAAGTTTGGTGAATCTTCCTGAAAAAGGTTGTCGTTTTGCTCCTCGGATTCCATGGATTCCAGATAGTGCCCATGAAGAAGATCCTGTGATGCACGAAGCAGCTCCAGGACACTATGTCCGTTGTTCATGTTACAAACATTTCTACTTCGAAGGGGAGGAGGAAGCCTAATGGGATTTATTGAAGTTAAAGATCTTAAAGTGCATTTCCCTATTCGTAGTGGATTTTGGAATCGGATCACAGATTGGGTCTACGCTGTTGATGGTGTAGATATGGAAATTGAACAAGGTAAAACTTATGGGCTTGTTGGTGAATCTGGATCAGGGAAGTCTACAATTGGTCGTACCATTATTGGTCTGGAAAAAGCTACAGCTGGTCATATTTATTTTAATGGGGAAGAGATCACTAATAAGCGCTTGAGTTCGATTCCTGAATTTAACCGTTCAGTGCAAATGATCTTCCAAGATTCCTTGTCAAGTTTTAACCCTAAAAAACGTATTATCGATATTATTGCGGAGCCTATCCGTAATTTCGATCATCTTTCTCCTAGTGAAGAAAAGAAACGGGTTATTGAATTATTGGAAATTATCGGTTTGAATGAAGAAGCTCTATATAAATACCCTCATGAGTTCTCTGGTGGTCAACGGCAACGTATTGGGGTCGCCCGTTCGATTGCTTCAAATCCAAAATTAATTATCGCTGATGAACCTGTATCGGCCTTAGACTTGTCTGTACAAGCACAAGTTTTGAATTACATGAAGCGTATTCAAGACGAGTTCAACTTGTCCTATATCTTTATTTCTCACGACTTAGGTGTTGTGAAACATATGTGTGACTATTTACATATTATGTATCACGGCCGTTTTGTAGAAAAAGGAACCCGTAAAGATATCTATACGAACCCTCAACATATTTACACCAAGCGTTTGCTTTCGGCTATTCCGGTTATTGATCCAATTAATCGTGATAAACATAAGCTTGAACGTAAACAAACCGAAGCACTCTACCAAGAAAAGCAAAATGCCTATTATGATGAAAAAGGTCGCGTATTCGATATGACACAATTGACAAATACGCATTATGCTGCCTTGGATCCTAAGGGAGGTGCACACTAGTATGTGGAAAACAATTTTGCGTCGGGTTCTTTTGATGATCCCACAAATTATTATTTTAAGTGTCTTGGTCTTTGCTTTAGCTAAAGCCATGCCAGGGGACCCATTTACTGGGATGATTACGCCTCAAACACCTCCAGAAGCTCTGGAAGCCTTGAGGGAACGGGCTGGCTTGAACGACCCACTACCTGTTCAGTATTTCCGTTGGGTTGGGAATGCCTTAAAAGGTGACTTTGGTATCTCATATACTTACCAACGTGCCGTGACAACTCAAATAGGGCAACGTTTGCCAAATACAATTTGGTTATCTTTGATGACCTTGATCTTGACCTATTTGATCTCATTGCCACTGGGCTTACTCGCTGGTCGATACCAAAATAGCTGGATTGATAAAATTATCGTTATCTATACTTTCTTAACCTATTCTATTCCATTGTTCGTGTTCGCCTTGCTCCTTTTATGGCTCTTTGGATATACTTTGCAATGGTTCCCAACTCGGGGTTCAGCAGCAGGGGGGTTAACACCTGGGACAACAGCCTTCTTCTTTAGTCGACTCTACCACATCATTTTGCCATCCTTTACAATGGCACTCTTGTCTACTACAGGTACTGTTCAGTATCTTCGTACGGGGATTATTGATGCTAAGAGTCAAGATTATGTCCGGACAGCTCGGTCAAAAGGGGTACCAGAAAAAGTTGTTTACAACAAACACATTTTCCGTAATGCCTTATTACCAATCGTTTCTTTCATCGGTTACGATATCACTGGTTTGATTGCTGGGTCTGTCTTCATTGAACAAATCTTTTCATACTCTGGTATGGGGAACTTGTTCGTGCAAGCCATCCAATCTCGTGACTACTCTGTTATAACAGCTTTAGTATTGCTATTTGGTATTGCTACCTTGTTTGGTACTCTTATCTCAGATATTGCCATGAGTATTGTTGACCCACGTATCCGGATTCAATAGAAGGGAGGATCATCATGTCAGATAAAACAAAAGCTGTTAAAAGTGGAGAAACGACTGAAGCAAAATCCTCTGTCCCTGTTGGAGATGGAAAACAACCAAAATCGGCTACTGTAGGGATTCAAGTCCTCTTCCGAGAATTTATTAAGGATCCTGTAGCGATGGGAGCGGCGATTATCTTGCTCTCTATCATTTTGGGAGTGTTTATCGGAGCTTTCTTCATCGATCAAAAACAATTGATGAGTATTGATGTTTTGAGCCGCTACCTTGGTTATGGGGAAGAAGGGCATATTTTTGGGACTGATGAAGGTGGACGTGACGTCTTTGGGCAATTGATTATTGGGACTCGGAATTCCTTATTTATCGGTTTCTCTATCACTATCATCACCTCGATCATTGGGATTGTATATGGGTTGATTTCCGGCTATTTTGGTGGAATCACAGATGTCATCATGATGCGTATCGTTGACTTTTTCATGATTTTACCAACAACCATGATCATTATCGTTTTGGTCGTTATCATCCCTAAATATAACGCCCTTTCCTTCGTCTTGATCATGTCCTGCTTTAACTGGGTAGGTAAAGCACGTCTGATGCGAAGTCGGGTATTGACTGAAGCCGCTTTGGATTATGTTGCTGCCTCTAAGACGCTTGGAACGAGTGATTTGAAGATTATGTTTGATGGCGTATTGCCTAATATCAGTTCCTTGATTATCGTTAACTTAACGCTTTCCTTTGCAGGGAACGTTGGTATCGAAACAGGTTTGTCCTACCTTGGTTTTGGGTTACCACCTAATGTCCCAAGTTTAGGGACTTTGATCGGTTATGCGACAACTGCTGACTTGATTGAAAACAAACATTGGGTATGGTTACCTGCAGCTCTACTTATCCTAGTGATCATGTTGTGCATTAACTACATTGGTCAAGCTATGCAACGTGTAGCTGATGCTCGTCAACGTATCGGATAATATTTTTGTTAATAAGTTCAAAAGACCCTAAGCTGTTTCATTAGCTTAGGGTTTTTCTTTATAAAAATTATTTTTAAATGAGTAAGCGACAAGACCTATGCTATAATAATAGGGCAAAAATGGAAATTGGGTGATCAAATGAGCGTACAGGAATGGATTAGGGCGGAAAAATTTTATAATGGGTATTTTTCAACCTGTTTAATGATAATAGGCATTATTGTTTTGCTGGCCATGATTTTTGGCTTATATGGTGAAAAGAAGGGAAAGCTACGTCAACTTGCCCTTGTTCTTGTCAGTCTAGGCCTTTTGATGAGCGGGGGAGTTAGTTATTATTATTTCCGTTATCTGCCTTATCTCAAGCAAGCAGCTTACGTGACACCGCAAATGAGAAGTCATGAGTACAAAAATGGAGCATTTCGCCCATATGATCCTTCTTTAATGATGACTTATCGTTTGTCTTACAATATGAATAATTTAAAGCATTTAAATTTTTATGAGGCCAAAGCAACTCATGAAAAATTAGAAGTATTAGGTTATAACGAAGGCTATTATTATTTCAAATATGGACAAATTGTCTGCCGTATGCCTAAATTTCGTGTGAGTTTAGTAGAAGACGATCAAGTTGCTGAAGTGCTTGGACAGCGATTCGTTTTAAATAGGCTCGATTATAAGCAATTGTATTTTTTTAATCCAGCACAAGCTTTTGCTGAAGACGTTCATGTTCCGAAACGCTTTTATTCTATTCGGCCTAACTTGGACTTTAATGCAAAGTATTATCGACTGGAGTATTTGATGAAAGACAAGTGGTTGTTTGAAGGATTTCCTTACACTGAAAAATCAGCAACTATGTAAGCTAGAGATTTTTTGTGCGATCAAATGATGAGGCCCTTTTTCCGCTTCTTTTCAGTTAAATGGTTCATTTTACACTTGTGCATCTTTTCTAGTGGATAGGCTTTAATTCTTTTTTACTAGAGCTTGACTAGCTAAGATTGATTGATCAAGTGGCTTTTTCTTCAGGCATTTCCTTCAGCCTATTTTAGGAATAGAGGAAAAGAACTTTGATGAAATGATCAAGGTTCTTTTTTTTGTATCAGACGCCTGCTAGGCCTAAGGATCTCTTAAAAACATGACAGTTACAAGGAAATGACGTATAATGAAGAAAGGTATAGAAAGGAGCGAGCATATGGCGATAATTGATGTCATCGCAGAAGAAATTGGCTATCGATTTAAGGATGAAGCTTTGTTAGAACAAGCTTTTAGTCATACGTCTTACATTAATGAAAGGCGCGGGACGCATATTGATAGCTATGAACGATTGGAATTTTTAGGAGATGCTATTTTAGAATATGTGGTATCTAAGTATCTTTATAAGGAATATCCACAAGAACCTGAAGGGAAATTGACTAGAATTCGGGCGGCCTTGGTTTGCGAAACAAGCTTAGCTTATTTAGCCCGTTTGTGGCATTTTGATGACTTAATGTATTTGGGTAAAGGGGAAGAAGCATCTGGTGGAAGGAAAAGGCCTAGTATTCTTTGCGATATTTTTGAAGCCTTTATCGGAGCTTTTGTCTTGGATGCAGGTATAGAGCCTGTCATCCCTTTTATTGAAGAACAAATAGTCACATTACGTGATCAAAGTGACATAAGATTATTGGATTATAAGACTTTACTGCAAGAAGAACTGCAAACACATGGAAAGGTCTTGATTCAATATCATTTACTAAAAGAGTCTGGCCCTTCTCACAAAAAAACTTTTGAAGTAGAAGTGTCTTGTGATGGAAAAAATTTGGGTCAAGGGCAAGGGGCTAGTAAAAAAGAAGCTGAGCAAGAAGCTGCTCGTTTGGCTTTAAAAAGAATGGGAAAGATGGAGTAAGTCATGAAACTAGAACGTATTATAATGAGTGGCTTTAAATCTTTTGCCAACAAGACGATTGTCGAATTGACAGATGGTGTAACAGCAGTAGTAGGGCCGAATGGATCAGGTAAGTCTAATCTAGCTGAAGCCATTAAATGGGTTCTGGGGGAACAATCCGCTAAGTCTCTTAGAGGGAAACGGATGGATGATTTAATTTTTTCAGGCTCCGATAGCAAGAAGGCCGTTAATTTCTGTGAAGTGAGCCTGGTTTTTAATAATGAAGATCGTCATCTTGCTATTGATGCGAATGAAGTAGTGATTACAAGACGTTATCATCGGACAGGAGAGTCACAAGTCTATATCAATCAACAAGCGGTTCGTTTGAAAGATGTGACTTTATTATTAATGGATTCTGGGATGGGGAAAGATTCTTTCTCGATGATTTCTCAAGGGAAGGTTGAAGAAATTTTCAACAACCGTCCTGAACAAAGACGGGATATTATTGAAGAAGTAGCCGGGGTTTTAACTTATAAGAATCAAAAGGCGGAAGCTGAAAGAAAATTAACCCGTACAGAAGATCATCTGAGTCGATTAAAAGATATTTTATTTGAGATATCAGGCCAATTAGAACCTCTCGAACGGCAAAGTCAAAAAGCCATTCAGTATAAGGAGTTGGACAAAGAATTAAGAGACTTGTCTATTCGCCTTTTAGCTAGTGAATTAAAAAGGATTAAGGGGCAACAAGAAAGCTTAAATAAAGAGCAAGATCTACGCAGGTCGACCTATCAAGAATTGCAACGAGCGCATGAGACTAAAAGCCAATCCTTAAGCCTGGCTAATGCTGACTTGGAAGAAAGACATGACAGAATTAACAGCTTGAAGCATAGCTATGTCCAATTTGTGGAAAATAAGACTAAACAGGCTGGAGAATACGACTTGTTAACTGAACGCTTAAAACATGCGGAATCAAGCGGTGCTGATCAACGCAAGCAACTCCAGAAGGTACAGCTGAACATCAAAAATCTGCTGCAAGAAAAAAATAGCTTAGAAGAGAGTCAAGCCTTGCATCAAGCTAAAGCTAAACTTTTACAAAAGGAAGGGCAGGACTTAGCAAAGGACTTGCATAACTTTAGCCAAGGTCAAGAGGAAGAGTTAAATCGCTTAAAAAATGATTATTTTGATCTTCTTCAAGAAAAAGCTCGTTTAGAGCAAGCTGTTCGCCAATTCGAAGATGGGAAAGATCAACGAGAAGCCACTTTAAAGCGTAAGGAACAAGAGTTAAAAGAATTAGAAGCGCAATTAAAGCTCATTAAAGACAAACAGGCAACTAGTCAAGAAGCCTTAAAAGTAAAAGAAGCCGATCTTAAAGAATTAGAAGACTTGATTAAGGATCAAAAAGCAAAGCATGAAACTCTTCAAGATAAGTATCAAAAAATAGACGAAGCTTTTCAAAAAGCTGATCGGGAACTCAACGGCCTAAAGACTAGATATGATTCTTTATCAGCCATGGCCAAAGAACATGCAGGCTACTATGGAGGGGTCAAATATTTATTACAACACAAGGCTGAAATTCCAGGCTTAATTGGGGCTGTTGCTGAATTAATTCGTTTGAAGCCAGAGCATGAATTAGCGATTTCTACTGCTTTAGGCGCTAGTGCGCAATATCTGGTAACAGAGACGGAAAAAGCAGCAAAACTCGGCATCAAACGTTTGAAAACAGATGGAAAGGGCAGAGCAACTTTTCTCCCTTTACCGAATTTAAGCGAAAGAAGTTTAGCTTATGGGCAAGTTGAAGCCGCAAAACAGGTCGATGGCTTTATAGGTGTCGCTATAGACTTAGTCACTTGTGATCCAAAAATTAAGAAAGCTGTTAGCCAAAGTTTAGCCAATGTAATCGTTGCTAGAGATTTGGAGGCGGCTTCTTCGATTTCTGCTAGTCTACACCGTAAAGTGCGAGTAGTGACCTTAGAAGGGGATGTGTTTAATGCAGGAGGATCTCTTTCTGGGGGGCAACAACAAGCAAAAGGGGCAAATTTAATTAGCCGGCAAAGCGAATTAGAGCAATTGCATGAACGCATCGGTCGAATGGAGAAAGATGTAAAAGATTTAGCGGATAAAAAAGCTAAATGGGCAAAAGAAGTGGATGAGCTACGCTCTTTGGCATCAAATGATTTAAAACGATCACAAGCTATTCAATTAGAATTATCTCGATTAACAGCTGATTTAGATTACCAAACAGACAGTTTAAGAGAACAAGAAAAACAACTGCAGGTTAGACGATATGAATGGCAAATGGCTCAAGAAGACGAATCGGTTGATCAATCTCGATATGTAGAAAAAGGGCGCAATCTTGAACAAGTTATTGAAAAAATAAGGGCTAATAAAGAACGAATGAGGGTCTTGGAAATTTCAGATGAGGAACGCCAAGATCAGATTAAAATTTTGGAAGAAGCACTTAAAAGTAATCAAACCGATTATGCTGTTGTGATGGAACAATTGAAGCATGAGAAAAAGCAACTGGCTGATAAGAAAGAAGCACTAGAGAATGAACAAGTGCTTGAAAAGGAATTGCTTCAAGGGGAAAGTCTATCGAAAGAAGAAGAAGCCAAACTGAAGTCTAGGCAAGAAGAATTGAAAGTTTTGCTGAAGCAAAGCGATCTTGATCGGGACAGCTATGAAAAAGATATGGCTAAAGAAGAGCTAGCCTATGAAAAAGCTCAAAAGCAGTTGGCAGCACTGTCGAAAGCCGAACGTCAACTCTATCAAGAAATGGAAGCTGTTCAATTAGAAATTGCCGAAAAAGAAAAAGAGGAGGCTCGTTACGATCTTCAGATGGATCAAATGTTAACCCAATTAACTGAGGAATTCCGCATGAGCTTTGAAAAGGCAGTCCAATATGGTGAATTGGAAATAGCTATTCCAGAAGCCAAGCGACTAGTAAAGAGCCTTCGCTCACGGATTCAACAATTAGGTCCCATTAATATGGAGTCCATTGACGAGTATGAATTAACAAAAAATCGTTTTGATGACTTGACTCAGCAAAAGCAAGACGTTGAAGAGGCAAAGTCAGATTTAGAAGCGACGATGAAAGAATTAGACCAAGAAGTTAGAGAACGATTTAAAGACACTTTCTTTAAGGTTAAAGACGCTTTTGAAGCGACTTTCCCACGTCTTTTCGGGGGAGGTAGAGCAAGTTTAGAACTCACAGAACCGGGAGACTATCTAACTACAGGAGTAGACATTATTGCTCAACCGCCTGGGAAAAAACTTCAATCGCTCTCCTTACTATCAGGTGGAGAAAGAGCTTTAACGGCAATTGCCTTACTTTTTGCGATTTTACAGGTAAAACCAGTGCCTTTCTGTTTGCTTGACGAAGTGGAGGCGGCTCTTGATGATGCCAATGTTTCTCGTTATGGCCATTATCTCAAGAGTTTTACCCCTGCTACTCAATTTATGGTGATTACCCACCGAAAAGGGACGATGGAGGAAGCAGATGTCTTATATGGTGTTACTATGCAAGATTCTGGAGTATCTGCTATTGCATCTGTTAAGTTAGAAGACGTGAATGAGGCGGATTTAACAGCATAGTTAATGGTTTTTCACGAGTCCTTATTAAAAAGGATCTTTGACATAAAATAAAGATCAGGGAAATGAATGAATTGGAAGCTTTATGAAAGTCTTGTATGAAAAAGCAGATAAGTAAAAAGGGGAATAAGGGATGGAAGAAAAGAAACAGCTCAAATTATCGCAAGAAGAGCTGGATAAAGAATTGGCTTTAGTTGAGCTTATCGCCATCGATCTTGATGGAACTTTGCTCAATGGGAAAAAAGAAGTGACAGATGCCAATAAAAAAGCTATTTTAATGGCAAAAGAAGAGGGTATTCATATAGTTATTTGCAGTGGCCGTCCTTTACAAGGGGTGACGACCCTTCTAGAAGAACTAGAATTAATGGAGGATAAAGATTTAGTTATTACCTATAATGGTGGCTTGATCCAAGAAACCGTTAGTGGCCGTGTGTGGTCAAGACAGGGGCTATCCTATGATGAAGTAGCTGAATTAATTGATTTAGCAGAAAAAATTGAATTACCTTTAGTTGTTTTAGACGAAGAAAATGGTTACCAATTCGATACAGCAAAAGGGAAGAAGTCGGACTATCTTCAAATGATGCCTGTCTTCGATTACGAAGTGAAGGAATTGAAGGATTTTAGAAGGGATCATCATTTTTGTAAAGCTTTATTAGCTTATGAATTAGATGAATTAGATCAGGCTATTGCAAAAATTCCCGCCGAGATGAAAGAAAAATATAATATGTTTAAGTCTCGGCAAAGCTTATTCGAAATGGTGCCTAAAACGGTAGATAAGGGACAAGCTTTGAGAAACTTATCACGCTTATTGGATATGCCTTTATCTAAGATGATGGCGATCGGCGATCAAAGCAATGATTTGCCGATGCTTAGGGTATGTGGATTTCCTGTTGCTATGGCTAATGGGATCAGTGAAGTGAAAGCTGTTGCTAAATTAACGACAGGAGATAATGAACATTCTGGAGTTGCCCAAGTTATCCAACAAGTGATAGGAGCTAGGAGGAAAAAAGATGGGATTATTTGACCGTATTAAACGAGCTTTTACTGGGGGAGAAGTTGATACGCCAGAAATAGCTCTTCAAGAAGAGAAAAAGCTTCAGTTGAAGGCTTATGATCAAGGTATGGAGAAGACCAGACAAAGCTTTTCAAGTAAAATTAATGCCTTAATGGCAGATTTTCGGGCTGTGGATGAAGAGTTTTTTGAGGATTTAGAAGAATGCTTTATTTCAGCTGATGTTGGCTTTGATATGACTTTAGCTGTAACTGATGCGGTACGTGAACGGGTGAAATTAGCTAATGCGAGACGACCTGAAGAAGTGAAAGATGTTATCGTCAAAACATTGGTGGATATTTATGAACATCAAGAGACTGCTCCAGAAGCGATGAAGATGAATCCTGATGGACCAAGTGTTTTTCTCTTTGTTGGGGTTAATGGGGTAGGTAAGACGACTACGATTGGGAAATTAGCTCGCTACTATCAAAATCAAGGTCTATCGGTGATACTAGCTGCAGCCGATACTTTCCGTGCAGGTGCTATTGAACAATTAGAAGAATGGGGACGTCGAGCTAATGTACCAGTTGTTAGCGGTAAAGCCGGTGGAGATCCCGCTTCTGTTGTCTTTGATGCTCTAGATAGGGCGGAAAAAGAAAAGATCGATATTGTCTTAGTTGACACAGCAGGTCGCTTACAAACTAAAGTAAACCTAATGAAAGAGTTAGAAAAAATCAACCGTATTATTGAACGAAAAACCAAAGGGCCAGCTCAAGAAGTTCTTTTAGTTTTAGATGCAACAACTGGGCAAAATGCTTTGATTCAAGCCAAACAATTCCAAGAATCTGTGCCAATTACTGGGATGATTTTAACTAAGTTGGACGGAACTGCCAAGGGGGGCGTTGTTTTAGCTGTTCGTCAAGATATGGATATTCCAGTAAAATTTGTGGGTCTAGGGGAAAAAATTGAAGATTTACGTGTCTTTGACCCTGAATATTACATCTTAGGATTAATTAAAGATCTTTTGTAAGGGATAAATATACTTTCTACAGTAGCCTTATGGTGTTTCAAAGCTGACATAGTGAAGAAAAGATAAAGTGTAAAAGCTGAAGGCAGGATCTTCAGCTTTTTTATCAAGAATAGAGGCCAGAGAAGGATAGCTTTATATCAGTTTTTTTTAGGAAGGGATCTTGCTATTTTCTAGATCTTAAAGAGGAAGAGAAATAGCCAACATGATTTGAGTGTTGATGGTCAATCTAACTTCCTAGATCTTAAAGAGGAAGAGAAATAGCCTAGATAATTGGATAAGCTTGGCTATTTCCAGCAACTATTCAAATTTGTTATAATAAAAGGGTATAAACTGCTTTAAGGCTCTAAATGGCTAGGAATTGAGGAAGACTGATGCTGGAAAAAACCAAGACCATGAATCGCTTGCTAGATAGCTATGGAAAATTGCTAACGGACAAGCAATTGGCTTATATGCTTGATTATTATGAAGAAGACTTTTCTCTTGGAGAGATTGCAGAAAATTATAGCGTATCTCGTCAGGCGGTTTATGATGCAATAAAAAAAGCTGAGCAACTCTTAACTCACTATGAAGAAGTAGTCGGTTTTTTAGAGTTGGAAGCCCGTAAACAAGAAGCTATAAAAAAATTAAGAAGCTATCAAGAAGAAAACTATCCAAAAGATCTAGAACTTGCTACTCTTATTGATGCTTTAGGGTAATTATCATATTAAAGGAGATTATTATGGCCTTTGAAGGATTAAGTGAAAGACTACAGAATGCGGTATCTACAGTTGGAAAAAAGGGAAAATTAACGGAAGCAGATCTAAAACAAATGATGCGGGAAGTTCGTTTAGCTCTTTTAGAAGCTGACGTCAACTACCAAGTTGTAAAAAAATTCGTTAAACAAGTTAATGAACGAGCGATTGGCTCTGATGTCCTACAAGCATTATCTCCAACTCAACAAGTCGTTAAGATTGTTAATGAAGAGTTGACCGAATTGATGGGGGGACAACAAGTTGATTTAAATTTCTCTACTAAACCCCCAACGATTGTTATGATGGTCGGCTTGCAAGGGGCAGGTAAAACGACTACAGCTGGGAAAATTGCTGCCTTGGTGAACAAAGAACGTCATATGCGGCCACTTTTGATTGCGGCAGACGTTTACCGACCAGCTGCAGTTGACCAATTGAAAACGATTGGGCAACAATTAGGCTTTCCTGTCTATGAGGAAGGGACTTCTGCTAAGCCAGTAGATATTGTTCGACGAGGCTTGGAAAAAGCTGCAATGGATGGAAGAGATTTTGTCCTAATTGATACAGCAGGCCGTTTACATGTCGACCAAGTCTTAATGGACGAATTAAAGGATATTAAGGCTCTTGCTCAACCAGATGATATTCTCTTAACGGTTGATGCCATGACAGGGCAAGATGCTGTTAATGTCGCACAAGCCTTTAACGATCAATTAGGCATTACTGGTTTGGTGTTGACTAAATTAGATGGCGATACTCGTGGTGGGGCAGCCTTATCTATGCGTTCTATTACAGGGCAAGCCATTAAATTCATAGGGTCAGGGGAAAAATTGACGGATTTGGAACGCTTCCACCCCGATCGAATGGCCAATCGTATTTTAGGGATGGGGGATATGATGACCCTCATCGAAAAAGCTCAACAAGACTTTGACCAAGCTGAGGCTGAAAAGATGGCAGAAAGGATCAAAGAAAACACCTTTGATTTCGATGACTTTTTGGCACAGATGGATCAAATGGCTAATATGGGGCCTTTAGAAGATTTAATTAAACTCATTCCAGGAATGAATAAGCTCCCAGGGATTAATGATGTGAAAATGGATCCGAAAGATATGGCGCATATGCGGGCTATTGTCCTTTCCATGACCAAAGAAGAACGTAGTAACCCTGATATGATTAGTCAAAGTCGTCGAAAAAGGATTGCCAAGGGGTCAGCACGACCTCTAATGGAAGTTAATCGATTGATCAAGCAATTTAACCAATCCAAACAAATGATGAACCAAATGGCGAATGGTAACATGTCCGGTATGGAAAAACTCATGTCAGGCATGGGCGGTATGGGGGGAGGCAATGGCCTCTTCAAAGGCGATAAGTTAGCCCAACTAGCTATGAAACGCTATGCCCGTAAGGTTAAGAAATTAAAAAAGAAGCGCCACAAAAAGTAAGTGGAAAGATTGAGTAAAAGAGAATTTGGAAAAATCTTGAGAAAAAATAGCCTGTAAGGAAAAAAAGCTTTACACCTCTACTTTAATTTGATATAGTAGCAAAGTAATTAAAAATATTCTTGGAGGAATACCAATATGTCAGTAAAAATTCGTTTAAAACGCATGGGTTCTAAAAAATCCCCATTCTATCGTGTTGTTGTAGCAGATTCTCGTTCTCCTCGTGACGGACGTATCATTGAAAAAGTTGGGACTTATAACCCACTTGTTCAACCAGAAGCTGTTGTCTTGGATGAAGAAAAAGTTTTATCTTGGTTAGCTAACGGGGCTCAGCCATCTGATACAGTTCGTAACATCCTTTCTCGTCAAGGGATTATGAAGAAATTCCACGAATCTAAACAAAAATAAGCGATTGAAATAGATAAAGGGTGAGCATTATGCCAGATGTGGAAGAACTAATCTTAACGATTGTCAAGCCACTCGTTGAACATCAAGACGATGTGGAATTAAAGAGCCTTCCTGGTGGACGCTATACAGAATACGAATTATCAGTACATCCCGATGATATTGGTCGGGTGATTGGTAAAAAAGGACGCGTCGCACGTGCTATCCGTACTATTGTTTATAGTGTTCGGGCTAAGGATGGCAAGAAAGTACGTTTAACCATTTTGGATCCGAATGAGTAATGCGAAGGAGTCGAGGCGATCTGTCTCGACTTTTTTACAATCTAAAAGTTAAGGTAAGGAGGGAAATGAATGAACCGGCTGAAGCTTGGGACAATTGTTAATACTCAAGGATTGAAGGGTGAAGTCCGAGTGAAATCTGTGACCGATCAACCTGATCAGCGCTATAAGGTGGGGCAAACTGTTTATGTAGGCAATTTGCCATTAGTGATTCGGTCTTATCGGCAACACAAAAATCTTATTATAATTGCCTTTCAAGAATATCCGACAATTAATGAAGTAGAAGGCTTTAAAGGGCAAGATATATTTGTAGATATTTCTGATGAGCAAGTAGATGAAGATGAGGGACTTTATTATCATCAAATCATTGGTTTATCTGTCGAAACGACATCAGGTGACCTTGTGGGGAAAATTACTGCTATCGAATCTCCGGGAGCAAATGATATTTGGATGGTTAAAGGGGAGAAGAAAAGCTATGCCATTCCAGCTATCAAAGAGGTTATCCGTGAAATAAAACTCCAGGAAGGGAAAGTCATTATTGAAGTTATGGAAGGATTGTTGGATTAATGATGAAGATTGATGTCATTACCCTATTTCCAGAGATGATCGAAGGGGGCTTAGGCTCTTCTTTAATTCACCGTGCAGAAGAAGCTGGACTAGTTCAAATTCGCCCACGTAACTTCCGTCAATTTGCGGTTAATAAACATGGTCATGTAGATGATTATCCCTATGGTGGAGGAGCAGGAATGTTACTGCGGGTAGAGCCTTTAGTTAAAGCTATTGAAGAAGCTAAAGCAGATGCTAGAGGCAGTAAATCTTTGACTATTTTGATGGATCCAGCTGGAGAAAAGTTCGATCAAGCTATGGCCATTGATTTTTCCACTTATGACCAATTAATTTTTGTTTGTGGTCATTATGAAGGCTATGATGAACGTATAAAACCCTATGTCGATAAGGAAGTCTCTATTGGGGATGTGGTTTTAACTGGTGGGGAATTGCCAGCTATGGTGATGATCGATGCCACTGTACGTTTATTGGATGATGTATTAGGGAATGCTGATTCTACTGTAGATGAATCTCATATGGGAGGCTTGTTAGAATATCCTCAATATACAAGGCCGAAAGAGTTCAGAGGGGAAAAAGTACCGGATGTGCTTCTAAGTGGTCACCATGAAAATATTGCCAAATGGCGGCATCAGCAGTCTTTGTTAAAAACAGCCAAGAAGCGCCCTGACCTCTTAGCTAGTTATCCCTTAACGGAAGAAGATCTAGCCTTTTTAGCTGACCACGCTATCTATTTAGCTGATCAAGCTCATTCTAAGGATTGATTAAAAAGCAAAATCAGTTTTTATTCTTTAAAAAGACTTTATTGAAGAAGATTCTTTTTAAGGGGGAGTGAAGACTTGCATAAATAGGGGCTCTCGTATCGACAGCGATCAGTTTAATCATTTACTTCGAATTGAAGCCGTAATTGGCTGAAAAGTTTAGTTCTAAATTCTGCTTAAGATATCATTGGCTACAAAATCTGTCCAATTGTTGCTGCAGTAAAGAGAAAGGCTAGGTATTTTTCGCTTAGTAGAGCGCGTTCTTTTTAGAGCGACCTTTCTTTTGACAAAAAAAGTAAAGGCTTACTTTAGGAGGGGGATAACTTGAAAATTTTACATGTTATAGCGCAATTACCAATGAAAACTGGCTCAGGTGTCTATGCAAGTAACTTAATCGAAGGTTTAGAGGAAAAAGGATATGAAAATGCGGTCATTTATGGAATACAAGACCCATTTAAGGCTGAATTTAGTGAAGCTATTCAAAAGTATCCAGTGAAATTTCTAACGGAGGAATTGCCTTTTCCTATTGTTGGAATGAGTGATGATATGCCCTATACTGCCAGTCGATATAAGGATTTAAAGGATGATCGATTTTTTAGTTGGAAAAGGGCTTTTTTAGGCCAATTGGAACGAGCCAAAAAAGATTTTTGCCCAGATCTTGTTATCAGTCATCATTTATGGTGTTTAACTCGATTGGTGAAGGATGTTTTTTTTGATCGTCCGGTAATAGGGATTTGCCATGCAACAGATCTTCGTCAAGCGCAAAATAATCCACTTCTAAAAAAAGCCTACGCGAATGATTTTAGTGACCTCAGTCAGGTAATCGCTCTTAGTCAAAAGAACATTCCTTTAATAGGGAAAACTTTTGGAGTGGATCCTTCTAAAATTCGTATTATTCCAGGAGGATTTGATCAGTTGCTATTTTATGAAGCTAAGGATGAGGTGGAAAGAGAAGAGATTAAGATCTTTTATGGGGGCAAAATTTCCCATGCTAAGGGCGTTTTTGAACTAGCGGCCGCCTTTAAACAGATCAGCCAAGTTTTTGAAAAGGCGCATTTATATATTGTAGGGAATTGTAGTCAAGAAGAGGAAGATGAATTATATCAATTAGCGGGCCAAACAGATAGGATCCATTTTGCCCCAGCAGTTGAGCAAAAAAAATTTGCAGCTTATTTAAGAGAAATGGATATTTTTGCCCTAGCTAGTTATTATGAAGGAGTGCCATTAGTGGCTATTGAAGCTTTAGCTTGTGGAACTCGTGTAGTTGTATCAGCTATAGCTGGATTGATAGAAACTTTAGAGGATGATATTAATGATTCGTCTCTTATCGAATATGTAGATTTGCCAAGGATGATCGGCGTAGATGTGCCGCATCCAGAAGATATAGATGATTATATAGACCGACTAGCGCTTGCTTTAAGTCGTCAAATTATTCGCATTCAAGAAAAGGAAGTTGTTCCAAAGAAGGTCAAAGAAGCAGTAGAGGGACATTCTTTCGGACGAACCGTAAATGCTTTTAGTGATCTTATACAAGGGCTTAATTTGGAAACTAGATAATAAGTGTATGGTGAACAGGGAAAAATTAGAAATAAAGGAAAAAAGCTTTACAGATGATCTTTTCTATGATAATCTAGTTCAGTAAGTCATAAATGACTACATAAAACGCTATTCCGCTGTGAATGAGACAAGAATAGTTGTTGGAAGGAGAAACAAATATGAGTAAATTGATCGAAGAATTGACACAAAGCCAATTGCGTAGCGACATTCCTGCATTTCGTCCAGGGGATACTGTTCGTGTCCATGTAAAGGTTGTCGAAGGTTCTCGCGAACGTATTCAGTTATTTGAAGGTGTTGTGATCAAACGCCGTGGGGCTGGCATCAGCGAAACTTACACTGTTCGTAAAGTTTCTAATGGTGTTGGTGTTGAACGTACTTTCCCATTGCACACTCCTCGTGTAGCTAAATTGGAAGTTGTTCGTCAAGGTCGTGTACGTCGTGCTAAATTGTACTACTTGCGTGAACGTCACGGTAAATCTGCCCGTATTCGCGAAATCCGTCGTTAATGAAAGAAAAGCCTCCGCTGTGAAGTGGAGGTTTTTTGAATTATTATAAGCTAAATTCCCCCAAATTTATCCAATGCTCAAATGGTGGATAAATTTTGGGGGAATTTAGCTTAGTAGAAGCCTCACTAAGCACATTTTATAAATAAAAAGAGAGATAAGCACTAAAAGCCTGAGCATCTCTCTAAAAATAATATGAATAACTTTATCTAGGTTAAAAATAGCTAAAGAATCCTGACAGGAAATATCAAGTGTGTTTAGCAGTAAATGGAGCACGAAAGGCAAGTCCTATAGCAAGTGTTTTATATGTCATTTAGAATTTCTTGGAAGAGTTCTTTTACTTTCCCTTCTTCTTGAGCTTCTTCTAAAGCATCAATGGTAGCGGGATCTAAGTGAACAAGATTAGCTAAATCGCCATTAGGGAGAAGGGCAACAACAGCTTCACCATCTTGGCTTCCTTGGAAAGATCGTTCGGCATTGCCATAATGATCTTTAAATAAAGCAAGTAATTCTTTAGCCCAATGTTCACGTTTAGGGAGATAGGAACGAGCGTCTTCTTGAGAAAAGAGATAATTTTCAATGTTGATATAACGGCCACCATCGGCATATTCTTTAATAGGATATTTCTTTACTAGTTCCTCGATAGCTTCTGGTGTCATGCCATAACTATTGGACAATCACAACACCTCCTAGTTTTTTTGGCAGTACTATTCCATTTTATCATACCAATTGCCAAGTGTCAGTTTTAAATGATGAAAAAAGTTTATGAAAGCCCTTTATGATAAGGTTTTTATAAGCAATTAATGGATAAAGAAGGAATTATTGGGATTTTTAAAGAATTAAATTTTAGGAAAGAGGACTGATGGAGTGCCAGCTATAAGAGGAGATAAGCTAAACTTTTTACGGAATAAGATGAATCGCTTTCTATAAATCGCTAGATTATTGTGGTTATATAGTCTCTTTTTTTATAGGATAATGTTTAATTCAGATGATTTCTTTTCATCAGATAGTAAGTTAGTTAATTCTTTATTTTCTAGTGATATTCTCATGGATAACTTAACAAGAAAGGCTTTTCATTTTTTTAGACTTGTGGTTTACTTAGAGATGAAAAGACTTGAAGGGATGAAGTAAATGATTAAACTGATCGCTGTCGATATGGATGGGACTTTTTTAGACGAAAAAAGCCAATATAACCGACAAAGGTTCTATAAAATATATAATAAATTAAAAGATAAAGGCATACGATTTGTTGTTGCGAGTGGCAATCAATATGAACAAATCATTTCGTTTTTTAAAGAGATAGAAGATGACTTAATAATTGTTTCTGAAAATGGGGCACTAGTGAGGAATAAACAGACCAAGTTTTATCATGCAGCCATGCCTCCTGAACACTATCAATTTATTGTAGATTGGTGTCAAGGCTTTGATGATGTTGAGGCGGTGGTGAACGCTTTGCATGCATCGTATGTAGAAGAAGGCTATTCCAAGGAAGCAAAAGAATTTGCAGCAACCTATGCTTATAATCTTAAAGAAGTTACTTCTCTTTCAGCAATTGATGATACGATTTTTAAAGCCTGCTGTCATGTGCCTATAGAGCATTTAAAAGACTATATAGATGATTTTAATCGTAGAGCTCCTCAAGGATTGATTGCGGTGAAAAGTGGTCATGCTGATATGGACATGATGATCAAAGGGGTTAATAAGGCGACGGGATTGGCTCATCTGCTCAGTTTGTATGGGATTAGAGCTAATGAGTTGATGACTTTTGGTAATTCGCATAATGATCTAGAAATGATTCAATTGGCTCAATATGGATTTGCTATGGCAGATGCAGATCCTGAAGTAGTCGACGCTGCAGATTACCTTGCTCCCTCCCATTGTAAAGAAGGAGTTTTAGAAGTTTTGGATGCCTATTTAGAGACAGGAAATATAGAACGCTTTGCCAAATAATGTTTATAGGAAATAAATCTTTTGAAAATAAAGATAAAAAAAGGGGCGTAACAAAATGGCTAAGATTTTGATTATTAATACAGGTGGCACAATATCGATGAGTGCAGATCAAACGACGGGTAAGGTCGCACCGACTGATAAAAACGCCTTGGACTCTAAGACAAGTATCTTTCAACAGTATGCTGATGTAACGGTTTCGGATATCATGCAACTACCGTCACCTTTTATGACTGGAGAAAGGATGCTAGAATTAAGGGACTATATCCTTAGCCAGTATGAGCAGTATGATGGAATTGTGATCACTCATGGAACAGATACGCTTGAAGAAACAGCTTATTTCTTGGAATTGACCTTAGACTTACCTATTCCTGTTGTTGTGACTGGAGCAATGAGATCTATTAATGAAATGGGCTCAGACGGTTTAGCCAATCTTAGAAGTGCTATTTTTGCTGCTTCAGCTAAGGAATCTCGTGGTAAGGGAGTCCTTGTCGTCATGAATGAAGAAATCCATTCTGCTACCTATGTAACCAAGACCCACACAACTAATTTAGCTACCTTTAAGACACCAACGTTCGGCCCTTTAGGTTTAATATCAAAGAATCAAGTCATTTATTTCCAAGAACTTTTACGTTCAGAACATTACAGTGTAACGAGTCTGGATAAGAAAGTAGCTTTGGTTAAGGCCTACGCTGGGATGGAAAAGGATATTTTAGAAGCTATTCTTCATAATGATTACGCGGGAGTGGTGATAGAAGGCTTAGGGGCAGGTAATCTTCCACCCGCTGTTGTGCCAACTTTAGAAGAATTGCTGAAGAAGATACCTGTGATTATGGTATCGAGAGCCTTTAATGGGGTTACTGAAGATGTTTATGACTATTATGGTGGAGGTAAGCAACTTCATCAAATGGGTGTTATCTATACTTTAGGTCTATCGGGTATTAAGGCGAGGATTAAGTTAATGATTTTGCTAAATGCCAAAGAAAAAGTCGATGTCAAGGAAGCTTTCCGTCATGAGGTAGGGTAGATCAATAGCTAGTAGTTAAGGCAAACGATATTTAGGTCTATTGTGAGATAAAGAGAGAGCATGTTTTTTTAAGGTATCACAGGCTCTTATCTTTAGTGTGTTGGTATAGAGAAAAGTTAAATTTTCCCAAAACAATTGATGGTCTAGGAAGTTAGGATTACCGTGTAAGAATTATATAGAAAGTGAAGAAGCAAGATTTCCTTTAAAGTAGAAAATCTTGCTTCTTTTAAATGAATAGCTTCTTAATGAGTAGATGACATCAAGGCTGGCTATTTTTTTGGTCAGGGACTTTATCCAATTTTTTAATTGAGACAGAAGTCTAAATCGTTTAATTTGAAGTAATCGATGAGATATAAGGCGAGTCCATCTTCATCGTTACTATAAAGAGTGACATCGTCTGCTAGCTCTTTCAATGAATCAATAGCATTAGCCATTGCAACACCTCGTCCAGCCAGTTGTAGCATTTCTCTGTCGTTATCTTCATCCCCAAAAGCTAAGCTATAGCATGGATCGATATCATAGTACTCGGTGAGATGTTTGAGGGCTAAACCTTTTGTTACCCCCTTTGATACCATTTCTAGGCAAGGCATAACCCCACCCCAAGTTCTGACATCGACATCTCTTCCATAGAGGCTTAAAAGTTTGTCTCTAGTAGTGGCTTGATCTTCATCCTTTGTAAAAATGGTGACAGCAGTTGGATTAGCTTTTAAAGCCTTATCGGTCAAGATAATGGGTGGGTGTTTTTCCATGTTAGGGAAATACTCATTTTGAGGGAGATCCAAACTCGTAGAAAAAATATGGTCTTTTTCTTCTACAATGATTAAGCTACTTTTGAGTTCTTTCCTCCTTCTAGAAGTATCTAAGGCGATAAAACGATCTAAACCAATATGGTAGCTACCCTTCCAATTTGGATGATTAGGGTAGTGGCACAAAGCTCCGTTAAAATTAACCAAGGGCTGATCAATAGCAATAGTTTCATAGATGTGTTTAGCTGAACGATAGGGACGACCAGTAACGATAACAATGATATGGCCTAGTTGGTCTAAGTAACGTAAGACGTTAATTGTTAATTGGGAAACAGTGGAATCATTTGCCAAGGTTGTCCCGTCTAGATCAAGAGTAATTAAATGTCTCTGCATAGTTTTCTCCATTATTCTATTGGTTATTTATGATACAATGAGTTACACTAAGTAGAAAAATGATAGCCTAAAAATTTTAAGCATATTTGCTTTATTTTAGCATATTTTACTTACTCTTCAAGGGCTGACTGAAGGAGGAATGGAGAATGATCTGTTTAACAGAAAAAGTGTTAGAAGGGATTCCTTTAATAGAAGCTGTTAGTGATCACTTGGAAGCTTCAACTGCTTTGCCGACCATTGTCCTATTTCATGGATTTGAGAGTCGTAGAGAATCGATGATGAATTGGGCAGTAGAACTCTGCCGTTTAGGGGCTCGTGTCATAGTTCCACTTGCAATCTATCATGGAGATAGAAATCAAAAAGATGTAACTTTTGATGATTTATGGGAGATAGTTGACCAGAATACAAGAGATTGTGAAGTGATCTATTCTACTTATCATCGACAAGGGTTAATTAAGGGCTTTGCTGTTGGCGGGCAAAGCATGGGCGGAATGACAACAGTAAAATGTATGTTGGCGCATCCTTTTATAGATGCGGGAGTGTGCCTAATGGGGTGTTTAGATCCTCTTGCTTATACAGTATGGGTGAGGGAAGTCTTGGCTACTAGTATGAAAACGATGGAGGCAAGTGAGCTTTTTGCTTTATTGGAACATTTGAGAGAAGCTTCTCTTCTTGACCATCCAGAAGCCTTAAGAGGGAGGCCTTTTTATATTTGGCATGATCAAGAGGATCCTTTAGTGCCTATTCGCTATAGTAAGGATACATTTGAACGCTATAAAACATATCCAGCCTTTGCTAGGACAAGCTACCATGAAAGTAGCGGACATGGACATCATGTGCCTTTTAGCGTTCTGGCTAGTGCTAGTCAATTTTTAGCAGAACATTTGAACATGAAACACTAACGGAAATAAGGAAAGAAAGGGGTATGAATTAATGGCAGAAAAAAAGAGTAATTCTCTTAATGGAGAACGTCATGATGAGGTTAAAGAGCACATTGCAGGAGCACGGTCTAAAGAAGAAGCAGTTGAAATGCGCGAAAAACTTTTAGCAGCTTTGGAAGCGGTGATTGATCCTGAACTAGGCGTGGATATTGTTAATTTGGGGTTGATTTATGGAGTGGATTTGAATGAAGAAGGCTTGTGTGAAGTCGAAATGACCTTAACCACCATGGGTTGTCCTTTAGTGTATGTTCTAACTGATCAAGTCAATAAAGCCCTAACCGCTTTGCCAGAAGTGAAAGATACTTCGGTTAAATTAGTTTGGTATCCAGCTTGGACACCAGAACGCATGAGTCGCTATGCAAGGATTGCTTTAGGGATTCGCTAAATAAATTTAGCTTAAGACTAGAAAAACTGCCTCTTATAAAGGGCGGTTTTTCTTTTCTGAGCGCTCAAGCTCGCACTTCTGTTGTCGTGTTCGATGTCGCAGCTCCTGTGGCCTAAGTCGCTTTTTTATGCCGGGCTTATTGCCCGTCAACAAAAGTTCCTTAGTGCTCGGAGCTAACCGCGACCTCTCACACTTCTGTTGTCGTGTTTGCTTGAGCAGGAGTGGCGTCCACTTCGCTATTTATCAGCGAGCGATTGCTTCGCTCTACTGCTAAATGCTCCAGTGATCCACTCCTAAACGCTCAAGCTCGCACTTCTGTTGTCGTGTTCGATGTCGCAGCTCCTGTGGCCTAAGTCGCTTTTTTATGCCGGGCTTATTGCCCGTCAACAAAAGTTCCTTAGTGCTCGGAGCTAACCGCGACCTCTCACACTTCTGTTGTCGTGCTTGCTTGAGCAGATCGGACGTCCTCTTCGCCTTTTGTCTGAAAGGTCTTTGTTGACCTTTCGCCAAAAGTCTCCAGAGTTTCCGATCTGAGCGCTCAAGCTCACACTTCTGTGTCGCAGCTCCTGTGGCCTAAGTCGCTTTTTTATGCCGGGCTTATTGCCCGTCAACAAAAGTTCCTTAGTGCTCGGAGCTAACCGCGACCTCTCACACTTCTGTTTTTTCACAGTTTGTTCGCTTGAAAGGAGGGAGAACGTATGTTCTAATGAATATAGAACATACGTTCTCCTTTTTGGGAGGTGATTGAAGTGGAGAATATTCAATTTGATTATGCGCTAGAACCTTCTCGAGATATTTTATGTATTGATTGCAAGAGTTTTTATGCGTCGACGGAATGTGTATTGAGAGGTTGGGATCCTTTAAGGACAGAATTGGTGGTGATGAGTTATCCTAGTCATCGTATGGATCAGAGAGCTAGTGGCTTGATTTTGGCTTCGTCTCCTGCAGCTAAAAGGGCTTATGGCATAGGCAATGTCAGTCGAGCAAGGGATCTCCCCTTTCCATATCCTCCTAGTTTAAAGATCGTTCCGCCTCGTATGCGTTTATATATGAAGATGAACCAGAAAATTAATCGTATTTATAAAAGTTATTGTGATGAAGAAAATCATCATGTGTATAGTGTGGATGAAAGTTTTTTGGATGTGACGAATGTATTGAAGTTATTTCAAGTAGATTCTCCTTTTGAATTGGCTCGGATGATACAGAGAGATGTCTTTTGCCAAACGGGTATTTACACGACAGTTGGCATAGGGGATAATCCACTTTTAGCGAAATTAGCCTTGGATAATGCAGCGAAAAAGAATGCAAATATGAAGGCTGAGTGGCGCTATCAGGATGTAGCTAGGACTATTTGGAAGATTCCAGAATTGACTGATTTTTGGGGTATTGGAAAAAAACAGGCTAAACGCTTAAACAACTTGGGGATTAGAAGTATTGATCAGCTCGCTCATAGCAATTATTTTTACTTGAAAGAGAGGATGGGAGTGATTGGCGCTCAATTATATGCCCATTCTTGGGGGATTGATCGAAGTTTTTTAGGGGAGACTTACGAGCCCAAGAGTCATAGTATTGGACACCAACAAATTTTACCTAGGGATTATGATAAAAAAGAAGAACTGGCGGTTGTTATAAAAGAAATGGCTGATCAAATTGGAACTCGTCTAAGGAAAGATGGACTAAAGGCAGAAGGGTTGACTTTACAGCTTATTTTTTCAAAGGGATATATAGATGAGGGGGATAGGACTTACCTTAAAAGACATATGACTTTAGAAGCTACTGCTCAAAGAAAAGACTTGATGAAAGTAGCCATGAAAATGTTTGATTCACTTTATCGAGGACAGGTTATTCGAGCGGTTGCTTTAACTGCAGATCGTCTGACTCGGAAAGAGTACCAACAATTGGATCTATTTACGCCTATTGAGTTGATTGAACAGGCTAAGAAAGTCGATGAGATAGTTGATCGTATTAGGCAACGCTATGGATTCAAGAAATTAGTGTATGCCCATTCCTTAAAAGAAGGTGGGCGAGCTATTGAAAGAAGTAGCCTAGTGGGTGGCCATGCTGGTGGGCTGTCTGGTTTAGAGGAGGAAAAGAATTTTGGGAAAAACTGGGAAAAGCTTTATCGACTATAATGTTTATCATGACCGTCCATTTGGTGTAAAGTGGGGAACTGCTTATGCGATGGAGGAATTGCTTTCGGCCATTGAGCTAAACCATCAAGAGGCTATTGCTGAAAGTAGTTTAGAGCCGGCTATGTCAGAAGAAGAGCTAGATCAGCTACTAACAGCCGCTTATTTAAAAGGAGAAGGGGTAGTGGTGTATCTTTTGGAAAAGGATGAGTTGGATCATCATAAGAAAGTTATTATTGGAGAGGTGAGAGGAAAAGTATCCGCAGACCAATTGATGATCGGGGATCAGCTAGTCGATTTTGAAGATATTTATCGGGTAGAGCGATTAAAGTAAGGCTAGGGAAGTTGGTAAAAATTTACCATTCTTGTTAGAAGGAAGAAGTAGACCAATTAAAGTCGTGCAAGCTGAGTTTGACCTTTAAAGGGAGATAATCTAAGATCTTATACCTTAGTTTGATAGATAGCGATGATAATAGTTGATACAACAATATTCTAGGACTTAAGACGGATTTTTTTAAAATGATATTTGATTAATCTTGACCTTTGACCTTAACGTGATATACTGTAAACAAGAAGAGAAGGGAGGATGATAGGATGGCGATTGATCAAATGACAACGACAATGCAACAAGCAATGGGGGATGCCCAACAAGTTGCGATAACTCGTCACCATCAAGCGATTGATATTCCGCATCTGTGGAAGATTTTTCTACAGCCAGATCATTTTGCTGCTCGCCTTTATGAGCGGGCTGGTGTGGACAAAGATTCCTTTACTCAAGTGGTGGACCGAGCTCTAGATAGAATTCCAGAAGTTGCTGGAGAATCTGTTCAATATGGGCAAACAATGAGTTCATCTTTATATCGCTTATTAACTGATGCTGATCAAATAAAAACAAGTTTCGAGGATGAATATCTTTCAACAGAAATTGTTCTCTTAGCTTTGTTTGATCAAAAGAACTCTGACTTGACTAAGTTTTTGGAGAGTCAGGGGCTAACAAAAGAAAAATTCAAAACATTGATTGAAGAAGTAAGAGGAGGCGAGCGTGTGGTCTCAGCTAATCAAGAAGAACAATACGAAGCTTTGAAGCAATATGCCATTAATTTGAATGAGCAAGTAAAGAGTGGCAAGCAAGATCCGGTGATCGGTCGTGATGCTGAAATTCGTGATGTCATTCGTATTTTGTCCCGTAAGACTAAAAATAATCCTGTTTTAATTGGGGCTCCTGGTGTAGGGAAGACAGCTATTATTGAAGGCTTGGCTCAACGTATTGTTAGGAAAGACGTCCCAGAAAATTTAAAAGGGAAAACAATTTATTCTTTAGATATGGGAGCTTTAATAGCTGGAGCTAAGTATCGTGGGGAATTTGAAGAGCGCTTGAAGGGTGTTCTAAAAGAAGTAAAGAAGAGCGAAGGGGAAATTATTCTCTTTATTGATGAAATTCATACTATAGTGGGTGCTGGGAAGACAGAAGGATCCATGGATGCAGGGAACTTGCTTAAACCAATGCTTGCACGTGGAGAACTTCACTGCATTGGGGCAACGACTTTAGATGAGTACCGGCAATATATGGAGAAAGATAAGGCACTTGAGAGACGGTTCCAAAAGGTTTTAGTTCAAGAACCTTCAGTAGAAGATACAATAAGTATTTTAAGGGGATTGAAGGAACGTTTTGAAATTCACCATAGTGTGAATATCCAAGATAACGCCTTAGTTGCTGCAGCAGTATTGAGCCATCGCTATATTACAGACCGTTACTTACCAGATAAGGCCATAGATTTAGTCGATGAAGCTTGTGCAACCATTCGGGTTGAAATGAACTCTATGCCATCAGAATTAGACCAAGTCACCAGGCGCTTGATGCAGTTAGAAATTGAAGAAGCTGCCTTGAAGAAGGAAACTGATGAAGGTTCTAAACGGCGCTTGGAGGCTCTTAAAGAGGAATTGGCTGATCTACGTGAGGAAAGCAATAAGCTAAAGAATCAATGGGAAGTTGAAAAACAAGCGGCTCAAAAATTGCGTGATAAACGGAAAGAATTAGATACAGCCCGTCACAATCTTGAAGAAGCTGAAGCCGACTATAATTTGGAACGTGCGGCAGAATTGCGTCACGGGATTATACCTCAATTAGAACATGAACTAAAAGCTCTTAATGATAAGGGTAAGGATGAGAACGTCGAACGTTTAGTTCAAGAATCTGTTTCGGATGATGAGATTGCTCGTGTTGTTGGACGACTGACCGGTATTCCTGTTAATCGTTTGGTAGAAGGCGAAAGAGAAAAATTATTGCATTTGTCAGATGATTTGCATAAACGGGTCATTGGGCAAGATGAGGCTGTACAAAAAGTTAGCGATGCAGTTTTACGCTCAAGGGCTGGTTTGCAAGATCCAAATCAACCAATTGGCTCATTCCTCTTCTTGGGTCCAACAGGGGTAGGGAAGACGGAATTAGCGAAAGCATTGGCAGAAAATCTTTTTGATGACGAATCCCATATGGTACGTATCGATATGAGTGAATACATGGAGAAATTTGCCGTGTCTCGTCTAGTTGGAGCCCCTCCAGGATATGTGGGTTATGAAGAAGGAGGTCAATTAACGGAGGCTGTTCGGCGTAATCCTTATACTATTGTCTTGTTGGATGAAATTGAAAAAGCGCATCCAGATGTCTTTAATATTCTTTTGCAGGTTTTGGATGATGGGCGCTTAACGGACTCTCAAGGGAACGTGGTAGATTTTAAGAATACTGTCTTGATTATGACAAGTAATATAGGTTCTCAATATCTTTTAGATGGAGTAGAAGCAGATGGCAGTATTTCTGAATCCAGTCGCCAAGAGGTTGAAAAGACTTTGAAACAAACCTTTAAACCTGAATTTTTAAACAGAATTGATGATACCATCTTCTTTAGCCCGTTAACGGAAGATAATGTGACTGGGATAGCTAAGAAGATGACTAAACTTTTAGCTGACCGCTTAGAAGATAGGAACATTCACTTAAGCTTTACTGATGCGCTTTATCATTTTATTGTTGAAAATGGATATGATCCAATTTATGGGGCTCGGCCAATTGCTCGCTTTATAACGAAGGCGATCGAAACGCCATTAGCGAAAGCTATCATCAAGGGGGATGTCTTACCTGAAACAAGTGTTGAAGTGGACGTTAAAGACGGAAAAGTTAGTTTTGTCACAATAGCAGATGCTGAATTAGAAAGTTAATCGTTATAACGTAAAAAAATACTTCACTCCTATGTCAATCAAGTCCAAAGAGGTGGATCTTGTATTTTCCCTCCCTCTTTGAGAGATGAATAAAGGGAGTGAAGTATTTTGGCTTTTGAAGGATGATAGAAAGACGAGTACATAATAAATCTATTCGAAAATTAGCCGATATTTTAAAGGATTTTACCTAAATTCTTTATGGAAGGAGAAGCATTACAAATAGTGAAGGAGAAGATAAGAGGGAAAAAAGGAATAATTAGACTAGTTTATTTTTAATAAATACTTGATATTAAATTAAAAAAAAATTATAATGAATCAAAAGAAATCACTAACGCTTGAAATTAGTCGACATGATAGAGGTGCGTGTTTCATCAGTAACTTTCATCTCTGGCCAACAGATGAAGGAGAAAGGGAAACACGCCGAGGGTTAAGTTGTTGAGGCCAAAGCGACTTAATACCGGGCCGTTGTAGAATATACTGCGGACTGTCGTTCTTTCAGTAGAACGTTGAGCTGTCATGCCTTTTGGGTTTTTCTTAATGGAGAGATTCAAAAGCCATGATGCTATCATGGCTTTTTTTGGGTAAATGGAAGAAAGGAAGATTTTTCATGACCACAAATAGAAATCTCGTTGGAGCGCTGATACTGGGACTTGTTGCTATAGGAGGGAGTTATGCTGTAGCGGCAAGTGGAATACCAACTCATGCCACATTTTGGGCGCTTGTCCCGCCTATTGTCGCTATTAGTTTGGCTTTGATCACTAAAGAAGTTTATCCTTCTTTGTTTACAGGTATATTGGTTGGAGCCATATTGGCCAGTAAGGGCTCTTTAGCTAAAACAATGGATCATGTTGTTAATGACGGCTTGATAAAGGCTGTTTCTGGGACAGCAGGTATTTTTCTGTTTTTGGTTCTCTTAGGGATGTTAGTTGCCCTAATTAACAAAAGCGGGGGAACTAATGCTTTTGGAGAATGGGCATCAAAGCATATTAAATCCCGTCGTGGCGCGCAGTTTGCAACATTTTTACTGGGAATATTAATTTTTATCGATGATTATTTTAATTGCCTTACAGTAGGCAGTGTGATGCAACCTATAACCAGCCGTTTTAATATTTCTCGTGCAAAATTGGCCTATATTATTGATGCAACTGCAGCACCAATATGTATGATTGCCCCAATTTCCTCTTGGGCAGCTGCAGTTTCTGGTTATGCAGAGGGGACGGGTATGAGTGGGATTACCATGTTTGTGAAAGCTATCCCCTATAATTATTATTCTCTCTTAACTTTGGTGTTTGTTATCGTGTTAATTTGGAGAAGAGACGATTTTGGCTCTATGCTTTCCTATGAAGAAAAAGCTATTCAAGGAGAGGATAGAAGTGCCTTAGTGGAGGAAGTTGAAATACAAAAGGGCGTTGATGCAGCTCACGTATTAGACTTAGTTTTACCTATCCTAGTTTTAATTGTAAATTCCGTTTTAGCTTTAATATATGTGGGCGGATTCTTTAATCCTAAGAGCGAATTTGTAGGAAATTTTGTAGGAGCTTTTGGAAATACAGATGCGACAGTTGCCTTGCCATGGGGAGCTATGATTACACTTCTCTTTACCATATCTTATTTACTAATAAGACGAGTTCTTAATTTCGATGAAGCCATGAATTGTTTAACACAAGGTTTTAATGCCATGGTATCCGCTATGATTATTTTGACGATGGCCACTTCCTTAAAAAATATTTCTAATGAATTATTGGGAAGTGCGGAGTTTGTAGGTCATGTCATGAGCGGAGTAGCAGGGAACTTGCAACTTTTCTTACCAGTTTGTATTTTTGTTGTAGCTTGCTTGTTAGCCTTTGCAACAGGGACAAGTTGGGGAACATTTGGTATTTTGATTCCAATTGTATGCTCGATGTTTACGGTAGAAGAACCACTATTCTTTATTAGCTTATCTGCCTGCTTAGCTGGGGCGGTTTGTGGGGATCATTGTTCACCTATCAGCGATACGACGATTATGTCTTCAGCTGGTGCAGCTTGTAAGCATGTGGTTCACGTATCCACTCAATTGCCTTATGCCTTGACCGTTGCTCTCGTGTCTGGAATGTGCTATATCATTGCCGGCTTTGTTCAAAACCCCTATATACCTTTGTTAGCAGGTATTTTAATGATTGTTGGGATATTAACTTTCTTAAAAGTTAAAGCAGGTGAAGATCCGGTTCGTGCAAAATTATAAGAAATTCATCTTGATGATTTAAACTATAAAAGACGTCATTTATGTCAAAGAAGTAATAGGCTTTGACTTAGATGGCGTTTTTTATCTATTAAGACTATATAGATTAATAATTGATGATGGCTATAGAGGGAATATAGAAAATAGATGAAAAAATAAGAATAAATAATTAATAAAAAGTATAGACATCTCATTTTTTTAAGTGTATACTTTAAAAAAGTATAAAGGAGGCTAGACAAAGAGGCTTATTCATTGCTAGAGATCTAAGTGCGGAGAGT
Organism: Atopobacter sp. AH10; assembly: GCF_003664595.1. Classification (GTDB taxonomy): domain Bacteria; phylum Bacillota; class Bacilli; order Lactobacillales; family Aerococcaceae; genus Atopobacter. Next base: position 93,844 of record NZ_QXPZ01000022.1, on the reverse strand, counting down.
TCTGTTTTAAAAGTACCTATTATCTCTAGAAATCAATTGCTTGTAGAACTTGAGTACAAGGGGAAAAAAGTAAAAACACTCATTGATTTAGCTGCAAATAGGTCGGTTATCTCTAAAGAATTACTTCAGAATAAGGAAATAGTTCGCTGTAGAAGAACGATTGTTTTAGGAATCAATGGGATTTATTTTCGTAAAATTCCAGAACTTAGAAATGTTAGATTTAGATTTGGAAAAGCTGATATTGTGATGGCGATGATTGATGTGAAAACTTTTTATTATCAGTGGCTCTTAAAATTAGGAATAGATGCCTTTAAAAAATATAAGCTCTATTGTGATAACAAGAAAAGGGAGGTTGTGTTGATTGAATCAGAATAAGTCTAAATTAATGTTGTTAACGGGCAATGCCTTAGGCCAATTTGGAAGTAGTATACTTTCTTTTGTTTTGGGCTTGTATATACTAAAAAAGTTAAAATCAGTTCTATTATATAGTGTTTCACAAATGATTGGCCCTTTAGCGGCTTTAGTTTTGTTACCTGTTTTAGGGGCTATAGTGGATAAATATAATAAAAATAGAATTATACGTGTATCCCAAATGATTAGTTGTTTAGCTATCATTAGTTTTATCTTAATCAATCGTTTAGGATATACTCAATTCATTTCGATTGTTTTACTGCTTATTGTTTTAAAATTATCAGATCAATTTTTATCCACGACATTAAACTCAGCAACAATTAGTATAGTCCAGGAGTCTGAGATCCAATCTTTTCGATCATCCTTACAGTTGATGCAGGCGCTAAGTATGGTGCTAAGCCCTATCATTGCCGTATTTATTTACGATAAATTTGCTTTGCTTGGTGTACTGTTGGTAGAAGTAGTCATGGAATTTTTAGTTCTGGTCATTTATTGGGGAATTGATTTCCGCCATCAAGAGACGAGAGAAGAGATTAAAGAGCAGAGTCTCCTTGCACTATTTAAATCAGGAATTCGCTTCATAGCTCAATATAAAAAAATTGTCTTTGGATTGGTTTTTGTTCTAGCGATAAACTTTATACTTGGTATTGTTAACGTAGGCTTGCCATTTTTACAGCTGAATATCCTAGCTTTATCGAATAAAGCTTTTGCCATTAATGATAGTATTTTAGCTATTGGTTTATTGTTAGGATCATTACTAACAGCTAAAATCCGATCCCAAAGAACGCTTAATATTGCTAGGCATGCGATTAGCTTAATCGCTTTAGCGACATGTGTATTAGGCTTATTTTTGCAATTAAATTTATCCAAAAGTATTTGGCCAGTAGTGATAGGGGGTTATTTCTTTATTCTAGGATTAGCTATTACTACCTGCAACATTCTTATATCTAGTTGGTCAATGGTGAAGATTCCACAAGAATTTCAAGGAAGAGTTTTTGCCGTCTTAAACGCACTCACACAGGTTTCTTTACCCCTAAGTATGTTGCTATTTGGCTACCTCTTTGATCTTGCTTCTAGTGTAGATATTTTTCTGACATCAGGTATTGCTTTATTAGTTGTCACATTTTTACTTCCTGGCTTATTTGGAATCAATTTACGTAGCGATGAATTGGAGTGATAGGATGAAAGTTAATGACATCTTACGCATTCTCGCTATTTCTCAGGATGAATGGGATTATTTTTCTCGATTGCTAGATATAAAAGCTAAAGAAGCATTGATGGATCATCTGCCATTTTTAAGCAAAGATAGCCTTGTGTGTTTAGCAAAAAAATAGGAGGAAGAAATAACTACGCTTCCTTTAATTTTAGATATTGGTCGAATTATATCAATTTTTATGCAGATATTTGTAGAAAATACCTTGCTTAGGAGCTTTTAGAATACTTTTACTCTGTGAGTAACGTCAGATAGCAGTTTTTAAAACTTGTAAATAGTAATAAGTTATTAAGGTCAAGATAAAAGCACGCTTTTTACCCATTCAGATGAGTGAGTAGCAAGCGTGCTTTTGCATTCTGTTGTCTATTGAGCTTTCTAGTGTTGCGCCTATTTAGATTAAATGTTCATCCAATAGGGCTTCTAGATCGCTTAATTGTTCCTGCAGTTGCTGACCTATAGTGGTATCTTTAACCAGTTTCCTTTTAGCCACATGATCAACAACTCTTCTGGTATTTAAGACATCGATTTCGGATTCAACGGCTTTTTGTAAGGATTCAAAAGGCTTATGAGTGGCGATTTGTAAACCATAAGAGTTATACAATAAAGTATACCCAGCTATACCCGTTTTAGCTTGATAGGCCTTAGAGAATCCACCGTCGATGACAATCACTTTGCCATTTGCCTTGATCGGGCTTTCGCCTTTTATTTCTTGAACAGGAGTATGACCATTGATTAGGTGGGCATCTTCTGGTACCAAACCGAAGTCCCAAAAAAGCTTGTTGGCAAATTCTTCAGAATTTCGCCAAACATAGTAAGGGTTCTTTTCTTCTACATGGGTAGATTTATCTTTAATGTAGTATCGTTCAAAGGTCTTCATGGCTCGTTTACCAAATAAAGTAGAGCCTTCCCCTGTCCAAAGGTACCAGCAAACATCTGTAGCATAGTCATCAGTTATTTCAGGATGTTGGTAAGCATAGAAAACATATTCTCGATACTTATCCATTAAAGCACGACCTTTGTAGCAATGCCCTTCAAGGCAAACGGACATGTAGTCACGATCCTCATTCATTGGGATGCAGCCGTGCAAGAGGAGGTTACCATTGTAAATAGTATAGAGGTCACCCTTTTGGAAAAGGAAATCCATATGTTTTTTGAGTAGGGGACTATGTTGAAAGCGCCGCAATAGTCCTTCCATTAAACTATTTTCTTCGCTTGTTAACTCAAGCGGATGGTCCGGGTCAACGGTTGGAAAGTGTGATAGGTCTATAGGATGAATTTTGCCATCAATGGATATTTCTCCCTTTTTGAAATTGATGCGAGAGAGGAGGTCACGATTTTCCATTTTAAATTCTGGGCGTCGTTTGATAATATGCCCCTCTAATTTGAATTGGATGACGGCCATTGCTCGTTGGAGTTTGGCTGCTCTTTCCATTTCTTCTTGATCGAAGCTGCTTTCATAGGCATTAGATTTAGGGATAAAGTCTGGGTGAACGCTATAATATTTTTCGGCAAATAGGAAAAGAGGGCGTAAGTTAATCCCATAAGCATCTTCTAGAATACCGAGATTTTGATAGCGAGCACATATCCGAACGACATTGGCCAGGCAGACTTTAGATCCAGCATAAGCTGCCATCCAAATCATATCGTGGTTTCCCCATTGAATGTCTAAGGAATGATAGTTGATTAAGGCCTCCATTATTTTGTCTGGATAAGGGCCACGATCGTAAATATCTCCTACGACATGCAAATGGTCGATGACGAGACGTTGGATGACATAGGAAAGACAGGTAATAAATGATTTGCCATGACCTAATTGAATTATGTCATCAATTATTTGCTTATAATAAGCTTCTTTATCAGCTATGCGTTTGTCACAGTATAAAAGTTCTTCTATAATATATTGATAACGATCAGGTAAAGCTTTCCGTACTTTTGAGCGTGTGTATTTGATGGAACAAAAACGAGTAAAATCAATTAAGTGGTCAATAATAGTTGCGTAAAAGTCTTCCAATTCTTTTTTTGACCTGCTATTTTCTTCTACTAGAGCTAGCTTTTCTTCGGGATAAGCGATTATAGTAGCTAAGAGTTGTTTCTTACTTTCAGTCAGTTGGTCTTTGAACAAATCATCTATTTTTCCACGAATACTCCCAGATCCATTGCGGAGAACATGATTAAAAGCATCATATTCACCATGGATATCACTGAGGAAATGTTCTGTCCCTTTTGGAAGCTTAAGAATAGCGTTTAGGTTAATAATTTCGGTAAAGACATCTTGTTGACTTTTGAATTGACTAGCGAGATAACGCAAAAATGGACGGTAAGCCATTTAAGAACCTCCTTTTAGTAAATCTGACCAAAGTATAACACAAGTAAATAGGAAACGCTCTCAATTAAAAAGGGAAAAAGTAGAGAGAAAATAGGGCTCTTGTTGTTAGCATAAGCAATTTCCTGAAAAGGATTCACAAAAATTATTTTTCAATGAATAAAGCATGCGATGTATGGCCGTTTTCTCATTAAGCTAAGCAGGTTTTGTAGAAGAGGTGGATTAGGCGGATGCCTGACTTTTTGCTATAATATAAGGGATCAAGCAATGTCTTAAAGAGCTTGTTGTAATTTTGTGTAGAAAAGTCTAGGATTAAAGGGCTTATTTAGATAGTAGAGAGGGGAAAGATATGGAGCATGCCATAAAATACCGATTGATCAAAAAAGAAAAACATACTGGTGCACGTTTAGGGGAATTAATTACGCCTCATGGGACTTTTGAAACACCGATGTTTATGCCAGTGGGGACATTGGCGACTGTTAAGGCTGTTTCTCCAGAAGAATTGAAGGCGATGGGGGCGGGAGTCATCCTGAGTAATACCTATCATCTGTGGTTGCGTCCAGGACCAGATATTGTAGAAGAAGCTGGTCACTTACATCAATTTATGAATTGGGATCAAGCTATTTTAACGGATTCTGGTGGTTTTCAAGTCTTTTCATTAAGTGATAACCGCCAATTAACAGAAGAAGGCGTGCATTTTAGAAACCATTTAAATGGGGCTAAGATGTTTCTGTCTCCTGAAAAAGCCATTCAAATCCAACACAAGCTAGGGTCTGATATTATGATGTGTTTGGATGAATGCCCGCCATTCGATAGTACGACAGATTACATGCGACATTCGATTAATCGGACGACAAGATGGGCCGAAAGGTGTTTAAGGGCGCATGACAGACCTGAAAAGCAAGGTTTATTTGGTATTTTGCAAGGTGGCGGAGATAAGGAACTTCGTTTGCAACATGCTAAAGATATGATAAGTTTGGATTTCCCAGGTTATTCTATTGGAGGCCTTTCAGTAGGGGAACCAAAAGCTGATATGTATCGGGTTTTAGATTTCTTAACGCCAGTTATGCCAGAAAATAAGGCTCGCTATTTGATGGGGGTAGGGTCGCCTGATGCCTTAGTTGAAGGAGCTATAAGAGGAATTGATATGTTTGATTGCGTTTTGGCAACTCGTATTGCTCGAAATGGAACCTGTATGACTAGTCGTGGGCGTTTAGTGGTGAAAAATGCAAAGTTTGAACGAGACTTTACGCCGATCGATGACCAATGTTCCTGCTACACTTGCCAGCATTATACGAGAGCCTATGTTCGTCACCTCTTTAAAGCAGATGAAACTTTTGGCTTGAGATTAACCAGTATTCACAATCTTCATTTTTTATTGAATCTTATGAAACAAGTACGTCAAGCCATTCGAGAAGATAATCTTCTTGAATTTAAAGAATATTTCTTTGAACAATATGGCTTGAACGTGGAAAATCCTAAGAATTTTTAATATATAGATAGAAGGCCTTATTTTATTTGCTTAGAGAAGTAAATAAAGCCAATGGTCTAGTAACAAAGCTAGTAATTTCTTTTGATTTTTGCTAGCATAGAGATGTATTACAGTCTAATTGAGGAGTTGTTGTTGATGAATAGAACCTTATACACACTAGTTATGTACGCTTTGCTATTTTTGGGATTGTACTTTTTCCTGATTCGTCCTCAAAAGAAAAGGGTAAAAGAAGCTCAAAATATGTTGAATGAGTTAGAATTAGGGGATACTATCGTGACCATCGGAGGCCTTTATGGGGTGATTTCCGAAATTGATGAAACAGCAGGAACAATTGTTTTAGAATGTGATGGGATCTATTTGACCTTTGATCGTCGAGCTGTTCGTCAAGTCATCAGCAAAGCAGAATCTAAACGGACAACTTCTGTAGAAGATTTGAAACCTGAAGAAGACCAAGACGCTAAAAGTGAAGGATCTCCTTCTGTAGCTGATGAAGATGAACAAGACTAAAAATGAAGATTGGCCACTTCTCATGGAATGGTTGGCCTATAAAGCAAAATGTTGGCAAGCTGCAGGCCATACTGATGCCACTGTAGAGGGTTTAGAAGATTGGCTGAAGTACAAATGTCAAAAGTTAGAGAGAGGAGATTTTTCTGAATTAGTAGGAGAAATAATCCTCTTGACTCCAAACTCTTGGCATGATTATGTGGCCTTGTCTTTTCAAGTTTTAGATGTTCCTCGATTGGAGGACATGGACTTGTCTCAATTATTGTCTTAGCCAGAATGGGTCATTCTGGCTTTTTTTAGTGGCTGTATCGAACTTTTGGATAGTCTGAGAAAGGGAGCTTGTGAGCATGGAGGATAATAAAACGAATTTTCAATACGGCATCTTATCTTTTCCATTGCCAGATAAAGCCAGTCATCGACGCATTTTGCATGTGGACATGGATGCTTTCTATGCCTCAGTTGAGATCCGTGATAATAACAGTTTAAGAGGAAAGGCTGTTGTGATTGCTAGACACCCTAAAGAAACAAATGGGAGAGGTATAGTGAGTACCTGCAACTATATTGCTCGTCAGTATGGGATTCATTCGGCTATGTCAGCGCAGGAAGCCTACGAAAGATGTAAAGAGGCAGTCTTCATTCCAACACGTCATGCCTATTATCGAGAGGTAAGTCAACAAATCAGAGAGATTTTTAAGAGATTTACAGACAAGATAGAAGTGGTGTCCGTGGATGAAGCTTATCTTGATGTCACGACAAATTTTTATCAAGAAGCTTCTGCGCAAAAGATTGGTCAAAAAATTCAATATGATATTTATAAGGAATTACACTTAACTTGTTCAGTCGGCGTCTCCTATAATAAGTTCTTAGCTAAAATAGCTAGTGATTATGAAAAACCAGCTGGCCTTACCGTTATTCCAGCTGAAACAGCTGAAGAATTTCTTGAAAAATTAGCTATTGGCAAGTTCCATGGAGTAGGGAAAAGCTTGGAAAGTAAACTTCTTCAGGCAGGTGTTACTAGTGGGAAAGAGCTTAAGGCTTTGTCTTATGCTGATCTAGTGGATCACTATGGGAAAATGGGTAGAGATCTCTTTTTTCGGGTGAGAGGCATTGATAGAAGAGAGGTAAAAGCTAGTCGAAAAAGGAAATCCATTGGAAAAGAAAGAACCTTTGCCCCTATTCTCTTGACTCATGAAGAATTGTATCGAGTCATGAAAGAGATGACGGAAGAGGTTGAGGCTTTAGTCGATAAATATCAAGTGAATTATAAGACGGTGGCCATTAAGTTTCGCTATAAAGATTTTTCAACCCATAGTAAGCAAACCCCTTTTGTCTTCTGGGGAGAAAGGCGTTGGCAACTTTATCGTGTGGCAAAAGGCTTGATTGATGAAGTGATAGATGTTAATAGAGGCATCCGACTTTTAGGAGTCACTGTGATGGACTTTGATGAGCTAATTGAAGAACAGGTCAATTTGCCTTTAGACGACAAAAGAGATACAGATTTCACAAAAAAGTAACTACAGAATACGCGTATTATCTTATTTTATAATGAAGCGTAATCAAAAAAAGCATGGAACATTTTGACACATGGTGACATGCTTTTTTTTAGGTATAGGACTTATGAAATTTGACAAAAAAGTCATAGAAACTTGATAAGAAAGGGCTTTTGTTTTATGATGGATTTATCGAACATGCGAAAGCAAGGAGTAGAAGGATGTCAAAACACCATCAAATTTTAGAATATATTGAATCTCTACCAGTTGGCAAAAAGATCTCTGTTCGATCTATCGCTAAAACGATGGACATGAGTGATGGTACAGCATATCGTGCCATTAAAGAAGCAGAGAAAGAAGGCTTAGTTTCGACCATAGAACGAGTGGGAACTATTCGGATTGAGTCAAAAAAAGATCGGTTAATTGAACAATTGACCTTTGAAGAAGTGGTTAACATTACCGATGGAGAGGTTTATGGGGGGCAAGTCGGTCTTAAGCAACCCTTGGAACGTTTTGTTATTGGTGCCATGACAGTCGAAGCCATGGAACGCTATTTAATAGAGCATGGGATTATGATTGTCGGTAATCGCAGAGATGCTCAGCGCAAGGCTTTAGAAAATGGGATGGCAGTTCTCATCACTGGGGGATTTGAACCCGATCATGATTTAATCGATCTAGCGAATTTAAAGGGCTTACCTATTATTGGAACAGCCTATGATTCTTTTACCGTTGCATCAATTTTGAACAAGGCTATGATGAACCAATTGATCAAGAAAAAGGTAGCCCTTGTATCGGATATATATACTCCTTTAAAGGATACTGCAGTTTTATATCCAGATGATACAGTTAAAGATTACCATCATCTGAGTATGACGACTGGCCACTCTCGTTTCCCTGTAGTTCATCATGATAATCGTTTGATTGGTATTATTACAGCCAAAGATACAGTAGGTAAATCGAATCGCACTACCTTGGATCGTGTCATTACGAAAGATCCTGCTTATACCAAAATGACCTCTACAGTTGCTAGTGTGGCGCACTTGATGATTTGGAATAGTTTAGAATTGCTACCTGTTGTCGAGGATAAGTTAACTTTATTGGGGATTCTTTCTAGAGAAGATGTCATGAAAGCCATGCAAACCTCACAAAGGCAACCTCAAAACACCAATACTGTAGAAGAATTGGTAATGGAAAGTCTTAGTAATCCACAGCCCGATGCTATGATTTATAACTACCATGTTACCCCACAAATGACCAGTCAGATGGGCACCTTATCCTTTGGTGTCTTGTGTGAGTATGTAGCTATTGCAACGCATGAACAAGTTTTTCAAAGCTTTACCGCGCGTTCTGTGATTGATGAAATGTCAATTCACTATTTCAGAATGATTCAAATTGATTCTGATGTAAGGGTGAAATTAGGTGTTTTAAATACCTCTAGACGGGCGATTCGCTATGATGTTGATATATTTGTGAACAATGAATTGCATGCTAAAGGATACGTTAGTGTACAATTAATGGACAAGTAGAAAGTGAGAAGATGTATGACAGATACAAAAGCCTTAGAATTAGCTATTTTTCAAGCTATAGAATCTTACAATACCATTATTATCCATCGGCATGTAAGACCTGATCCAGATGCTTTGGGCTCTCAAGGTGCTTTAGCTAGTGTGATTCGAGCCACTTATAAAGACAAGGCTGTATACACTGTAGGAGAAGGAACTGCTGATTTACCTTTTATGCAAGTAGAGAGTGATGATATTTCTGAAGGTCATTACCAACAAGCTTTAGTTATCGTCTGCGATTCTGCAAACCAAGAAAGAATAGATGACCAACGTTATCTTTTAGCTGAAAAGATTATTAAAATTGATCATCATCCTAATACTGACCCTTATGGTGATATTAGCTGGGTGGATCCAAGTATGAGTTCGGCGAGTGAAATGGTCGCTAAGTGGTGTAAGGACTTCGAGGATCAATTGATTATTCCTCAAAAAGCAGCTCAACAACTCTATTATGGCATTATAGGAGATACTGGTCGCTTTCTTTACGATGCAACGAGTGATCACACCTTCGAAATGGCCGCCTATTTAAAGAGAAAAGGGGCAGATCCAGCAAGTGCCGGAAGAGATTTAGACCAAATAAGTCCAGAAGTTGCCCAATTGTTGGCCTATGTTCTTGAAGAAGCGAAGATTAGCCCTAATGGTTTGGCCTATGTGACTTTGACAGAATCACTTTTAAGGCGGTTCAAAGTTAGCGAGGCTGATTCTAGTCAAATAGTTCCTTATTTAGGGAAAATTTCTACGGTTAAAGCCTGGATTGTATTTGTGCAACAAAAAGATGGTTCAACTCGTTGTCGGATGAGGTCAAAAGGAGTAGTCATTAATGACATTGCTAGTCAATTTCGTGGGGGAGGACATCCTTTAGCGAGTGGGGCGAAAGTTTTAAATGATGAAGAGAAGAGAGCTATTATAAAAGCAGTAGACAAGAAGTTGGCTCAAGAAGTCTAAGGGATTTGTCTATTCATTTAACCAAATATAAAGAGCCATAAACATCAAGTATGGCTCTTCTTATCTGTATAAAAGAAATATGCGGAAATGATTAGCTCCTTCAACAAGAGTTAGTTTAAGAAGATTCCTTGAACTTGTAAGGATAAAGAAAGAAGAAGGCCTAAGTATGGATATAATGGAGGAAATCAATAAATTTAGAGATGAAAGGAATTGGCGACCTTTTCACAATGAAAAAGATTTAGCCCTATCTATCTGTTTAGAGGCAGCGGAATTACTGGAAATTTATCAGTGGAGGACAGCTGAAGAGGGTAATCAGGATTTGGAGCATTTGAAAGAAGAAATCGCGGATGTCCTGATATACACTTATATGATGGCTGATAATCTAGGGCTTAATAGAGATGCCATCATTCGCGAAAAATTAAAGAAGAACGCTATTAAATATCCTGTCGATGATTGTGATTTAAAATAACTAAAAAAGAGTGCTGGGATCTGCCATGCACTCTTTTATTATTTTACAACCAATATCTACCGTCTTTTTTGAGCAAATCTTGACTGGCTTTTGGGCCGTCAACAAAATCTTTGTATAAGTATAAAGGAGCATTTCCTTTTTTCCAAGCTTCCAGAAGGGCATCGATATAGAGCCAAGAAGCTCTAACTTCTCCCCAATGAGTGAAGTTTGTATTATCTCCGATCAATGCATCATGGATTAATCGCTCATAGGCTTCTGGACTAGCGGTTTTCACTTGATCAGGATGCATGCTCGATAGAGAGCTTTCTTCCAATTTGGTGGATTGGCCTTCTTCTTTGGTGTTTAAACGCAAAGTAAAACCTTCGTAAGGGGAGATATGGATGGTAAGAACATTTGGAACAGGTTGGCTCTGGCTAAAGAGGTTACTTTCTACGTTTTTGAAGACAACGTGGATAGTCGTCTCTTTTTGTGCCATCTTTTTACCTGTTCGAACATAGAAAGGGACTCCAGCCCAACGGAAATTGTTGATTGCTAATTTAGCAGCCACAAATGTTTCTGTTTGGGAGTTTTCATCTACACCTTGTTCTTTGCGATAGTCTTCATATTGCCCACGAACAGTGTTTTTTAAGAAGTCTTCCGGGCTAGGGAGTTTTAAGGCGTTGAGAACCTTTACTTTCTCAGCTCTGATATCTTGTCCGGAAAGGCTATTTGGAACCTCCATGGCTAACAAGGAAAGAATTTGAAAAATATGATTTTGAACCATATCGCGCAAGGCACCACTTTTATCATAGTAGCCAGCTCTTTCTTCTACACCTATTTTTTCACTCAAGGTAATTTGGAAATGATCAATATAGTGGTGGTTCCATAAAGAAGTGAAAATAGAATTCGCAAAGCGGACTGAAAAAATATTTTGAATCATTTCTTTGCCTAGGTAATGGTCAATACGGAAAATTTCTTCTTCATCAAAGTGTAAGGCAAGTTGATCATTCAGTTCTTTGGCTGAAGCAAAATCGTGGCCAAAAGGTTTTTCGATGATTAAACGAGTATAACCGGATGTTTCTGTAAATCCCATATGATCCAAGTAATAAGTAATAGTCCCGAAGTGTTCAGGGGCCATAGCCATATAGAATAGACGATTGCCTGCTAAAGAAAATTGTTGATCTAATTGATCAACCTTACTTTTTAAAATAGTATAATGGCTTTCGTCATGAATATCATGAGATTGATAGAAGAAATGCTCGGAGAATGCTTTTCGATCCTCTTGACTACCTGCTTCTTTAGAGATAGATTCCACAACTTTTTCTCGGAAGTAACTATCTGACCATTGGCGACGAGCTGTTCCCAAAATGGCAAAGTGCTTGTTGAGGTAGCCCTTTAGAAATAGATTATAGAGGGCAGGGTATAGTTTACGTGAAGCTAAATCCCCTGTAGCCCCAAATAGGACGATCAAGGTATGATGTTCAGACATATATCACTGGGCTCCTTTCTTTTTGATCAGTAAATAGTTTAAACAAAAAATGACGCTTGGTCAATCTTTCTTGCTTGGGAATTGCAATCTCTCACCAAGTTAGCTAAACTATTGAAGAAAGGAGATAATATGCTAAGACTAATTCGTATAATATTGATGCAACCTCATCGTTTGAATGAAGCACTAGTACAAGTGAAACCTACATATCGTCAGCTCTTTTTCCGATTAGTATTGGTAATGATGCTGCCTATTCTTGTTCAAAGCTATCAAGTGACAGAACATATAAAATCCGATATTGGGCAAATCCAGCAAACGATACCGGCTTTTACTTTAAAAAATGGTGAACTTTCTTTTAATAATCCCAAACAAAAGCCTTATGTATTTTTAGGTGATTACTTTAATTTGCTGTTTAACCCGTCTGACAAGAATGTTCGCCTTTTACATAAGGATAAACAAGCGAGTATTATTTTTACAAAAGAAAAAGTGATGATAGAGCCGGCGGGGAAAAGTTATGTTTATAAAGACTATCCTCGTTTGACAGATGGAATGTTGAGGCAGATGTTAGTGTTGCTGAAAGAAAGTTCATTCGAGTATCTCTTTTTCCTTTTGGGGATAGCCTTTGTCCTTTGCTATATTAGTATGATCTTCTTGCAATTTGTTTATCGGATGCTCTTTACTTTTATTGCGATGACTTTGGGGATGAGAGCTGCTCCATTTATTGTGCAAAGGATGACGGCTTCCTTGAGTATTTTACCCATCATACTTGTTTCTATTTGGAATTGTTTCTTCCATATGTCCTGGTCTTATTTTGGAGTAGGGCTTGTACTGTTTGCTCTAACTTGCTACTATGTCCTATTCAAGACGAGAAAATATCAGATCAAGATGAAATAAGAATCAATTATCCAAAGACTTGCTGTCATTGAAATAGATTGTATTTAGATGATGAATAAACTTCTGGATGACCGATAGAGGTCTTGATATAGAAAACTGTATCTTTCAATTGAACATCATCTTGGAGCAATCAGTTATAACTAGTAGTAAAAACGAAAGAATATAGATCAAAAAACGCATGACTCTTCTCTATGACTTTACTTTTCTAAGTGAAGTCATGTGAATCATGCGTTTATTTTGTCTATAGTTCTAGCAGCTAATCAAGAGACAAAAGGAAGTCTTAACTTACTTTCCCCTTTTCTTTCTTAATCGTCTGTTTTTCCTTTTTTCATTTTCAACTTTTAGAGTGATTTTCCGCTTGTAGCCAGGCTTAATGTTTTTCTTTTTCTTCTTAATGAAGCCACGAGTTTCAGTTGAAAGGTCATCCAAGGCTTGCCTTCGTGTTCTTTCGCGATTATCTCTTAGGCTGACTTTTACTAATTCATTATTTTTCCATTCGACATGTTGAAAGACTATACCTTTAGATTCTAGCCATTGAATATCTTTTTCGTCGTCAGGGTGGAAGAAGGTGTATGCAGTTCCTTGCAAGCCTAAACGCCCGGTCCGGCCTACTCGATGAATAAAGAATTCTAATTCTCCAGGTAAATCAACATTAACGACATGGGAAATCTCTGGGATATCCAAGCCTCTTGAAGCTAAGTCACTAGCGACGACATATTGGAAGTCTAATTGCCGAATACGCTTCATTATTCTTTTGCGTTCACGATTATCTAAATCACCATGCAAAGTGGCAACGGTCAAGCCTCGTTCTTTTAGGGCTTTTGCGACTTCATTCACTTTTTTGATAGTGCTAGCGAAAATAATGACCAAAAACGGGTGCCCCATTGTTAAGAGTTGATAGAGTAGATCCATCTCGTTATGACCTTTTGTGTGGACAAGGTAGTTGCTGACAGGACAAGCAACTTGATTTACTCCTTCTGAACGAATGATTTTTGGACGGTTCATGTATTTGTCTAAAAATTGCTGTAAGGCTTGAGGCATGGTGGCGCTAAAAGCATAGAAATGAACATTAGCTTTTAATCGACTAGCAATAGCATCTAAATCGTCTAAAAAACCCATATCCATGGTCATATCTGCTTCATCAACAACAAAATGGTCTGCGTATTGAATGAGAAGGGCGTTTTCTTTCATCAGATCTAATAGACGACCGGGTGTAGCAATGACAACATTAGGAGCTTTTTTGTTTAAACGATCGATTTGTTTTTGTTTATCCACTCCGCCAACGCAAAGTTCAATTGAAATGGCTTCTTGTCGAAAAGAGGCTAATTCATTAGCCATCTGGTAAAGTTGTTCTGCTAATTCACGGCTTGGTGAGGTAATAACTAGTTGACAATGGGGTAATTGAGGGTCAATTTGGCTCAAAAGTGGCACTAAGAAAGAGTGAGATTTCCCAGACCCAGTTTGAGATTGCCCGATTAAGGAGTGTTGCGCCAAAATTTCTGGGATAACAGCTTCCTGAATAGGGGTTAATTCTTCAAAATGAAGAGAGCGCAAAGCCTCTTGCATAAATTCAGGTAAATCGAGTTCTTTAAATTTCATTCAGTAAAATCCTTTCGCTAAAATCTTTCCTAACTAGCTTGGCCTTATAAGGGTCATTATAACATTGCCATTAAGAAATCTCAAAAGACTCTTGATCAAGCGTTTTTTTTTGCTCAATTTTTGATATACTAATCAAAGTGAACAAACAAATGAGGGACAAATACATGAACATATCTAACCGATTACGTGACCATCGAAATGATAAGCGACGTTCGCATATTCCTTTTCGATTAAATTTACTTTTTCTTATCGTGTTCATTTCCTTTTCTCTATTGATTATCCGGCTAAGCTATCTCCAAATTGTTAAGGGGACAGAATTCACTGCCTTAGTGGAGCGTACTGAGACAACAGAATCCTCTATTTCAGTACCTAGAGGCTTAATTTATGATGCTAAGGGCAGGGTAATGGTTGGGAATGAACCTAAATTATCGATCATTTATACTCGGGCAATGGATCATAGTCCAGCTAAAATTGCGGGTATTGCCAAAGATCTAGCCCAATTAATCACTGTGGATATAAAAGGATTAACCAAACGAGATCTAAAAGATTATTGGGCAGCAACACATGAAACTGAGCTACAAAAAAGAACACCTGCTTCTTTTAACCGTTTAACAGGAAGTAAACTGTATTTAGAGCAATTGAAACTTGTAAAAGATAAGGATATCCTCTATTCGGATAAAGAGAAAAATGTTATTGCTATTTTTAAAAAAATGGCGGCAGCCTATTCTTTGTCAACGGTAACAGTTAAAAATGATGGAGTGACCAATGAAGAAGTAGCTCTAGTGAACGAGAGACTGTCTCGACTGGATGGGGTGAATGTGGCAACAGATTGGACTCGTCGCTACCCAGAAGGCAACCTTTTGCGCACTTTGTTAGGGAATGTCACTCAGGAATCAACCGGTTTGCCAAGAGATAAAATGAAAGAATATTTGAATAAAGGCTATTCTTTGAACGATCGTATTGGGAATTCTTATATCGAAGAACAATACGAATCTGTTTTGTCAGGGACTAAGAAGAAAATCATTAATACAACTAGCAATACGCAAGATGTTGTGGATCAAAAAGAAGTCTATCAAGGGAAAAAAGGGGATAATTTAGTCCTTTCAATTGATATGAACTTCCAAAAACGTGTAGAAGAGATTACTGAAGAGACTTTAAGACAATTACCAAAACCTTTAGCGGATCGAGCTTATATTGTGGCGATGAATCCTAAGAATGGCGATCTTTTGGCTGTTGCTGGGAAACGTATGGCTCGTGAAGGAGAAGAATCCGAAAATGGCATTGTAGATGATGCATTAGGAGCCATTAATTCTAGCTTTGGGATGGGATCTTCTATTAAAGCTGCGACAGTATTAGCAGCTTATATGGATGGGGTGATCACCCCAGATAAGAATACGATCACAGATGAAGCGATTGTCTTCCAAGGTTCTAAACCAAAAACTTCTGTCTTTAACCGAGATGGGGGGAAGATTCCTTTAACTGATATACAGGCCTTGGAAAGGTCGTCTAACGTTTATATGATGCGCCTTGCTATGATGATGGGAGGGCAAAGTAACTATGAGCCGGGTGGATTGTTGGATATTAATCCGACAGTCTTTGATAAGTTGCGTAATTATTATGCGCAATTTGGACTTGGTGTAAAAACGGGTGTAGATCTACCGATGGAAAGCACTGGTTTTAAGGGGGTTTCAAGGGAAACTTTCTATGCGCTAGACTTTTCATATGGGCAGTACGACTTGTACACCCCCTTGCAATTAGCCAGCTATATGTCGACGATTGCTAATGATGGGGTTAGAGTATCTCCACGTTTTGTCCGATCTATTCGTGGTACCGATAAAAATGGGAATTTAGGCGCTCTAGAAACGCCTGTAGCACCTACAGTTATGAATCATATTCAATGTTCTAAAGCGATCATTGAGCATGTTCAAAACGGTCTGTATCAGGTGACTCATGGTGCAAATGGGACGGCCAATGAATTTGCAGCCTTTAATATTCCTGTTGCAGGTAAAACAGGGACTGCGGAAGCCTTTTATGATGGTCCTATTGAAGCTGAGAAAGGTCGGAATGTGATTAACTCAACTTTTGTTGGTTATGCACCTTATAACAATCCTGAGATAGTGGTAGCAGTCGTTTTGCCTTACCAAAATGCGTCAGGAGAAGATGTTTTGGCTAAAAAGGTTGCTTTAAGAGTCTTTGATTTGTATTTCAATAAAAGATGGGATCAAACAGGTGAGGATACGCCTAATCCTCTAGAAACACCTCAGCCTAACCAGGTCAATGGTAGAGGAGAGGATAATCTCAACCCGTCCTTAACAAATGGAAGCAATCCATCTGCAAATCAAACAAATGGGCAATAATAAAAGGAGGTGGGAAATCCACCTCCTTTTATGTATAAGTTAGACTTATTGTTGACCAGTAATAATAGCTCCAATTTGTTCATAAGACATTTCGTTAGACAATTTGTAAGTTCCTGGGAGAATCTTACCGTCTAATCCGTTTGATTGCATGTAATTAGTGAAGACACTAGCGTCGTCTAACAGTTTTGCTTCTGCCATGCGAGAGATAACAGAGCTAGAAGCTTCTCCTTCATTAATAGTAAAGCTTCCATCTTCGTTTAATCCCTTCGCTTTTGAGGATGAGTCATCTTTTTTATCGGATGTCCCATCTTTCTTTTTGTCAGATTGTTCTTTTAGTAGGGCGATTTCATGTTCGGCGTTTTTCTTGTAATCTTCGTATTCTTTCTTTAGGGCTTGGTATTGTTGAGAAGACTGACCAGAATCTGTATTAATGAAACGAGCAATGGGTTCTGGTAAGTATGATTTTCCAAAAAACAAAGCAGCAATAACCATAGCGGCCAATAAAAAGCCGATACCAATAGACCGAAATACAGTTTTCATAAATAGCCTCCTATTTGACCGATTGCTCTTCTAAATAATTATCAATGACCAATTGAACAGTTGTTACTGGAACGTCTAATTTATCCGCTATAGTTCCTAAAGCTTCCCCTTGATTATATAAGGAAATGATTTGATCTTTGGTTGAAGGGCCTTGATCATTTGATTCATAGTTATAGTTGTTATAAGAGTCGTCAGCAGAATAGTAGTCATCTTCGTCAGGTACAAAATCACCTTTATGGAAAATTTGCGTTGCGCTAGAGAAAGAACTTCCATCTGTTTGATCATAAGTATAATCATCGTTTAAAGAATAAGTTGATGAAGAGTTACTTGAAGGGCTATCGTAATCTTCTGCACTATATAAATCCTCATAAGTAGATGAGAAATCGTTCTTAATGTCAGTGGTATTGTCGTAGCCACCAATTTTTAATCCTTCAGGTTCGATTGTAGATTGATAAAGTTCTTTTTCGGACAAGGGTTGTTGTGGGTTAATTTGGTCTTCCAAGTCCTGAATTTGCTTTTTGAGTTGGTAAATTTCGCGATTAGCCTCCAATAAGGCTTCTTCTGCTTCGCTATCTTGGTCATCGTAGCTGTTATCTCTTAAGATGAGGGAGATAAGGAAGCATAAGATGGCAAGAATGAGTAGAACAATTATCATTGTCCATTCCATGCGGAACACCTCTTTCGTCTATTTAAAAGTAATTTTATCATAGGCTAGCCAAAAGGATAATTCAAGGGCAATTCTATGACAATTCAGTTAAATTAATCATAGCGAAAAAGCTTGTCAGAATCAAGTTTTGGACTACTTTTCAAAAAAGAATTTCCTCTATGTTGACTTTTGGTGATCTAAGCGTAGCGAGATATTTTTTTTACTTGAACTTGACTAGAGTCTAATCCAAGCTTTCAAACGAGATGAGTAAGGACTTTCTATATATCCAGTAAAAAAAGCTAGATTCTCCCCTTTAAACATGATACAATAGCGTCTGTTGAAGTATTAACCTAACGAATATTAGAGGAGGGAATAAGATGCGTACACATATTATTCTTGAATGCACAGAATGTGGCGATCGTAACTACCTAACGACTAAAAACAAACGGAACAATCCTGATCGTTTGGAAGTTAAAAAATATTGTCCAAGATTACGGAAAGTGACCTTGCATCGCGAAGTTAAAAAATAAAGCTGAAAGACGGTCACCTTGTCCGTCTTTTTCTTATAGGAATAATAATGAGATAGAAGCGGGAGTGTCGATATGAGAGGTTCTATGAATATCAAGTGGAATCATAATGCTGTCACCTCTTTCTTTTTATTGGTACAAGTGCTTGTTTTTCTTGCTATGGAGCTTGCTGGAGGGTCGACTAGTGGTCTTGTTTTGGTGTTCTTTGGAGCCAAGGTAAATAGTCTTATTGCTACAGGGCAATGGTGGAGGTTGGTCAGTCCTATTTTTTTACACATTGGCTTAGTGCATTTATTGATGAATAGTCTGACCTTGTATTATATGGGACAACTAGCTGAATCTTTTTTTGCTAGCTTTCGCTTTGCCTTACTATACTTATTAAGTGGTATCATGGGTAATGTAGCTAGTTATGCTTTTAGCCAAGATTTATCTGCAGGGGCTTCAACATCTTTATTTGGCCTTTTTGCAGCTTTTGTTCTCTTGGGATATATTTTTCCAAGGGATTATTATCTAAAAGCTGTTTCCAGAAATTTTAAAATGCTTGTGCTAATGAATGTGTTTTATGGCCTTATGTCAAATGATGTGGACAATTATGGCCACTTGGGTGGCTTTATAGGTGGTGCTTTATGGACAATCATATTTGCCTTTCCAAATAATTATCGACATGCTCGTTTGTATAGAGGTTTAGCTTTACTGGCTTATATAGCCCTTTTAGCCCTTTTGTATGCTAAGGGAAGCCAAGTATCAGGTGTTTAAGCAAAGGATAGGAGGAAGAGGATGGGAGATCAATTAATTGGCATTGACTTAGGTGGAACAAGCTGTAAATTTGCTCTTGTAACTGTTGATGGACAAATCCTTCATCAATGGGCAATTCCAACACGGATTGAAGATAAGGGACAACACATTGTTTCAGATATGATTCAGTCGATTAAAGAAGAGTTTAGTCGGAAAAATTTTGATTTAGGCAAGGTGATCGGTATTGGTATGGGGTCACCAGGGCAAATTGATCGCAAAAATAGAACAGTTATTGGAGCCTATAATTTAAATTGGCAAGAGCTTCAGTTGTTAGGTCAACAATTTGAAGAAGCCTTCCACCTTCCTTTCTTTATGGATAACGATGCCAATGTGGCGGCTTTAGGGGAACGTTGGTTAGGTGCAGGGAACCAATCTGATAACATGATTTTTGTAACTCTTGGCACAGGTGTTGGCAGTGGTTTGGTAACGGATGGACATCTTTTGCACGGAGTCCGTGGTTCTGCTGGTGAAGCAGGGCATATTACAGTTGAACGAGATAAAGCATTTGCATGTACTTGTGGGAAAAAGGGTTGTTTAGAAACGGTAGCTAGTGCAACGGGAATTGTGAATTTGGCGAAAAGGGCTTTACAAGAGACTTCTGCTTCATTTGCTGATCCTCATTTGCTAGCGTGTGGAAATGACTTTACGGCTAAAGACATATTTGATGCAGCTAAATCTGGCGATAGATTGGCTGAAGAAGTTATCGATGAATTTGCTGACTATTTAGGCCTTGCACTCAGCCATTTGGCTAACACTCTCAATCCAGAAATTGTGGTCATTGGCGGAGGGGTATCTAAGGCAGGAAATTATTTGTTGGAGAAGCTTAAGCCAGCATATGAAAAGAATCTGTTCCCGCAAGTTTTGGAATCCTCTACTCTTAAATTAGCGCAATTAGGGAATGATGCGGGTGTTATTGGGGCAGCAGCCTTAGTTTTAACAGAATTTGTTCAAAAGGAGGCTGAATAGCTGATGACCCTATTAAAATTGATTAATACTGTTTTATTGTCTGTCTTATTGTTAATGCTAATTTGGCTTTTATATTTACGTTATAAGCGCAAAAAAGTAGCTAAAATTTTGACCAGTCATGATTTCAATGAGGATTTAAGACGTACGCAGATCATTGACTTGCGTGAAGTAGATGAATTCAAGGCAGAACATATCTTAGGCGCTCGGAATATTCCATTTAGTCAGTTTAAACTGCGTTACAAGGAACTTCGGATGGATACCCCAATTCGTTTATACGGAGAAGGGATGGCACTTCCTACACGCGCGGCAATTCAATTGTATAAAGCTGGCTATCGTGATATCGCTATTTTAAAGGGTGGCTATAGCGAGTGGACAGGTAAGACAAAAAAAGCTGAACACAAATAAGAGGTCAAGCTTGTTACTAGCTTTTAAGGGGCTAAGAATTAGCTCTTCCTTAGTCCATGATGAAGAAGTATTAGATGAACCAATGCCTATGATGACAAGTGGCCAGTAGAATTTTTTGAAGTGGCTGTTTGTAATGCTTTTTTGCCTATCTATAATAAAAGAGACTAGGAGCAAGTCCTAGCCTCATCAGTAAACAAATTGCTTTAAAGTGGTCGATTAATTGAAAAATTGAGATTTTAAGGCGATAACCATAGTGATCACTAGGGTACCAAGCATGGCAAAGAGCATGAGCCAGACAACCACTGAGGTAATACGTTCCATTTTGGTTTTTGGCTTCACTTGTTTGAATTTTTTGCTACTATTCATTTTACATCCCCCTGTCAGTATTCACTCACCAATTGTACAGATTTCAAAGAGGATTGTAAATAATAATTTAAAAAAGGCAAGTAGGTATAGAATAAATACAAAGGAGTTTTGCAAATGACAAAAGCAAATATCGGGGTTGTAGGTATGGCTGTTATGGGAAAAAACCTAGCCTTAAATATCGAACGCAATGGCTATACTGTAGCACTTTATAACCGTACGGCGTCTAGAACTTTTTCTGTGGTAGAAGAAAACCCAGGGAAGAAACTTGTGCCGACAGAAACTCTAGAAGAATTCGTAGCTTCTATCGAAAAACCCCGTCGTATTATCTTGATGGTAAAAGCCGGTTTTGCAACGGATGCAACTATTCAAGCTCTTCTTCCGCTTTTAGATAAAGGAGATACTTTAGTTGATGGTGGGAATACTTTCTTTAAAGAAACCATTCGTCGTCATGAAGAATTAAAAGAATCTGGCATTCATTTTATTGGAACTGGCGTTTCTGGTGGGGAAGAAGGAGCTCTCTATGGTCCGGCTATTATGCCAGGCGGTCCTAAAGATGCTTATGAACTTATTGCTCCTGTCCTTGAAAAGATTGCCGCAAAAGCTGAAGATGGTCAAGCGTGTGTAACTTATATTGGTCCGGATGGTGCAGGTCATTATGTGAAAATGGTTCACAACGGTATCGAATATGGAGATATGCAATTAATTGCTGAAGCCTACGACTTATTGAAACGCTTATTAGGGTTATCTAATGAGGAAATTGCTGAAATTTTTGAAGAGTGGAAAACAACAGAATTAAACAGCTATTTAATTGATATTACAGCGCATATTTTGAAACAAAAGGATCCTCTAAGCGGTGAACCAATTGTGGACAAGATTTTGGATCGTGCCGGAAATAAGGGGACTGGGAAATGGACTAGCCAACAAGCTTTAGATCTAGGGACACCATTGCCACTTATTACGGAATCTGTTTTCGCTCGCTTCCTTTCTGCACAAAAATCTGAGCGTCTAAAAGGGGCAGCTGCCTATCGATCAATAGAAGTTGAAGGAAAGCAATTGAACAAGGACGAATGGATTGAAAAAATTCGTCAAGCACTTTATTTCTCAAAAATCATGTCTTACGCTCAAGGCTTTGCTCAAATGCAAGAAGCTAGCCAACATTTTAATTGGGATTTAAAGCTGGGAGAAATTGCTAAAATTTTCCGAGCTGGTTGCATTATTCGAGCTCAATTCTTGCAACGGATTACAGATGCTTTTGAAAAGCAAGCGGATTTATCTAATTTATTGTTGGATGATTACTTCAAAGCTCAAGTTTCAGCAAGTCACCAAGCTATTCGTGATTTAGTAGCTGCCTCTGTACAAGCTGGCTTACCTTGCCCATGCTTTAGTTCTGCGATTGCATACTTTGATGGTTATAGAAGTGAAAATCTCCCTGCTAACTTAATACAAGCACAACGGGATTGCTTTGGAGCGCATACTTATGAACGGACAGATCGAAAAGGCCATTATCACTTCTATTGGGATAAAGGGACAGAAGAAAAGATCTCAGAAGACTAAAACTATCTATTCACCTACTATTAAATTTATAAATTTATGATAAAATAAACGTAGGACTTTTGAAAAATAGTGAGATAAGAGGGATGTGTCTATGCCAAATCATAATTATCGCATTTTAATTATAGAAGACGAGAAAAATTTAGCTCGTTTTGTTGAGTTAGAATTGCAACACGAAGGATACGAGACTGCTGTCGCATATAACGGACGTTCTGGTTTGGATAAAGCGCTCAATCAAGATTGGGATGCTATTCTTCTTGATTTAATGTTACCAGAACTCAATGGATTAGAAGTATGTCGCCGTATTCGTCCAACTAAGGATACGCCTATTATCATTATGACAGCCAGAGATTCTGTCATGGATCGGGTAGCAGGTTTGGATCAAGGGGCAGATGATTATATCGTGAAGCCTTTTGCTATAGAAGAACTCTTAGCCCGACTTCGTTCGCTTTTCCGTCGTGTCGAAATTGAGGAAGACGTACGGGTGAATAAACAAACTGTCGTGACCTTTAAAAACTTGACGATTGAAAAAGAAAATCGTGTGGTTCGTCGTGGGGATGAAGTGATCGAATTAACCAAACGGGAATATGAATTGCTGTTGAACTTGATGGAACATGTCAATGTAGTCTTGTCCAGAGAAGTTCTTCTAGATGAAGTTTGGGGATACAAAAATGAAGTAGAAACGAACGTGGTGGATGTCTACATTCGTTATTTGAGAAACAAAATTGACCTACCTAACCAAGACAGTTATATTCAAACAGTTCGCGGGACAGGCTATGTCATGAGGGAAAGTTAATGGCTGAATCGCGTTGGTATAAAGTTAAACGCGATCGTCCGCAAGGCTTGATGAAAACATGGTGGCTGCTGTTGTCGGTTGCCATGTTTCTTCTATTTATGACGGTTTCATTGCCTATTGTTTCCGTTATGCTGAAGAATTCTTATGATAGTCAGGTGACGAGAGCGAAGGAACGAGCAAATTTCCTTGTATCTACTTTAGCAGATACAAACGTATTAACTAGTCGGACTGTCCCCGAACGCTTTCTGACATCTAATCAAGAATATTTGGAACATCTCCCTTATCCTGAAGTCAATAAAGATCGCATGCAATTTCGTGTTTACGATCGTTCAAGGAATGTGATTTTTTCCAGTATGGCTATCCCTATGGAAATGGAATTTGTTAGTTCCGATCATAGCGAAAGTGTCAATTGGCAGTCGAGGCAGGTCTATCATTTTTACGGGCCAATTTATCGAAGAGACTCCTCTATTCTATTAGGCTATTATCAGATGGTAGATTACTTAGATGGTTACCAAAATTTTAAAAAGCAGGTAGAATTTTGGTATGCCATTTCTATTGCAATAGCTTTAGGGGTTAGTGTGGCTGTAAGCTTCGTCTTGGTTAACATTTTGTTGACACCTATTAGACGCTTATCTAGAAGGATTACCTCAGTAGATGAGGAAAATATCCATAAAGTATTTATACAAGAACCTAAGCGACGTAATGAGTTTTCTGAGATCGTCTACCATTTAAATCATTTATTGAAACGTATAGCTTACTATTTAGACCAGCAAAAACGATTTGTAGAGGACGCCTCTCACGAATTAAGGACGCCTGTAGCGATTGTTGAAGGCCATTTAAAACTTTTAAATCGTTGGGGAAAAGAAGACCCTGAAATATTGGACGAGTCTCTAAAAGCTTCTTTAACAGAAATACAGCGGATGAAAAATTTGGTTCAAGAAATGCTCGATTTACAACGAGCTGACTTAGAAATGGGTAAATATCTCAATAAAACGACTGAGGTATCAGCCAAGTTAACTTCTATCCATCAAAATTTCCAAATGATTCATCCTGACTTTTTATTCTTCTTGCATAATGATTTGTCAGCCACTGTCAAAGCAGCTATATATGACAATCATTTTGAACAAATATTGGTTATTTTATTAGATAATGCTGTAAAATATTCTACCAATCGTAAAGAAGTTCATTTGTCTGCATCGACGGATGGTCGCAATGTCCTTATTGCCGTCCAAGATTTTGGTGAAGGCATGAGTCAAGAAGATCAAGAAAAAATATTTTCACGTTTTTACCGTGTAGATAAGGCGAGATCTCGGGAAAAGGGTGGGAATGGATTAGGGCTATCTATTGCCAAGCAGTTAATTGAAAATTACTCTGGGAGTATTGGAGTCGAAAGCGTTGAAAAATACGGGTCAATTTTCCGAATCTCTATTCCGATTGCTCGGCATAAAACGAGCGAAAGTGAACAGGATAAGGAGAATAGACAAGTTTATAAAAATGAAGAGTCGAGCTCTCAAAAGAAGATCGATAAAGCTTCAAATAGGAAAGTAGAAGACTCAAGTCAAAAGAAGCCAAAAGAAACCAGCTGATAAATGGAGTTTCCTCTTACTCACTATAAGTAAAAGAATAGAATTAAAAAGCAGATCAGAGTTCTTTCTGCCTTCTAAAAGTTGATCTTTAACTATAACTTTAGGAGGTATACGGAATTTGGGGTCTGCTTTTTTGCTATATACTTTTTGATAAGGGTGAAAGAGATTGATGTTGGGGTAGGCATGTAATATAAATCATACAAAAATAGGTCTCCCGATAAGGAAGACCTAAAATATAACATTACTTGCGTCTCTTTTGCTTCACGTTCCGGTTGCGACCTTGATTTAATTTCAAGGGGATGGACTGACTGGATTTTACTGACGGATGAATTGCTTTAGCTGTTTTTCTCGGTGTTTTGAAGGCAGGGTTTTCTGCAATTTCCTTATCGATAGCTTCCTTAATTCGAGGACGAAGATAGGTATTTTGAATAAAGGTTTGTAGAACCCCGATGAGCCCACCAGCGATCCAATAAATGGCTAAGGCTGCAGGTGAACTAGCGCTAAAGAACCCGATCATCATTGGACTCATCAAATTCATCATTTTCATCTGTTCACGTTGTTCTTCAGGAATAGATTGAGTCATCATTTGACTTTGCCAGTAGTAGATTGCTCCTGCAATTAAAGCTAAGAGAAGATTCTTTTGACCTAAATGGATGCCTAGGAAGCTGGCGTGTTCAAGTCCAGGTGCTAGTCGCACAGCATTGTATAAGGCAACGAATATTGGCATTTGTAAAAGTAGAGGCAGGCAACCTAAGCCACCCATCATTTTTATGCCATATTTTTTGTAAACCATGGACATTTCTTGAGAAGCTGCCATTTTTTCTTCTGGGCTAATTGC
Organism: Atopobacter sp. AH10; assembly: GCF_003664595.1. Taxonomy (GTDB): domain Bacteria; phylum Bacillota; class Bacilli; order Lactobacillales; family Aerococcaceae; genus Atopobacter. The sequence continues at coordinate 68,107 of NZ_QXPZ01000022.1, read as the reverse complement.
ACTTTTCATGCGTTCTTGCAAGGCTTCGATTTCCGGCTTTACGCGTTGCATTTTTTCTTGAGTAACCATCTGACTCTTCATTTGAGAAAAAGTGATCGGCATCAAGATGAGTCGAACGACCAAGGTAATTAGGATGATGCTTAAACCGTAGCTCCCTGTTACTTTAGCCAAGGCTTCTATGGAATGAATGGTTGGGATAACCAATTTTTCGTAGATAAAGCCGTAAGGTTTCCCATCTTTAGTCTGCTGCATACAGGCAGTTAAAAATGGGGCAAGTGTCATGAGGGGGAGCAAGCGTTTTGCAAACTTATTCATTTGATTTCCTCGCAATCTTTTATCGTCATACAAGGGTCATAGTATCGAAATTAGGCTGAATAATCAATAGCTAAAATTATAAAATCTTAAAGTCTATCCACTTTTCTCCAAGCTTTAGGGGAAGATCCTTCACTTGATAGTGATCAACATGTCCGAATCGAGTTGGAGAAGCTATGATTTCTTGAAGAAAAAGAGCTATAGCATTATCTGGAGCAATGGCATAAATTTCTACTCCGCCATCCAGCATATTACGGACTGAACCTTTTATAGAGAGCTTATCGGCACACATTTTACTGGTGTAGCGAAAACCAACTCCTTGTACTCTGCCATAAACAATCAGATGAACACATCTCATGGAGATTCCTTCTTTCCTTTTTCCTTTCATATAGAATGACTGTAGCATGTTACCTAATAATTGGCAAGCATGGTATACTAACAGAAGTAGCGATAAAGGAGTTATATCATGCCAACTAAAAAGACAAATTCGTTAGCTAAAAGAAGACAAAGAAAAAAGAAATCTGGCCTCCAGCTTTCTAAAGAATTTATTTATTTGATTTGGTCGATTGTTTGGACGATTGGATTATTTAAATGGGGGGCAGTAGGGAAATTTATTCAGTTGTTTTTGGCTTCCATAGTTGGACAGCTGTATCTATTGGCTTTACTTGCCTTATTAGCTTACAGTATCAAAAGGGTTATTTTCAGAAACAAATCGTTTTTCTCCCCTAAAATAGTTTTTGGCTTGACTTGTTTAATCTTAGCAGCGCTGGTCTTTTTGCAAGTATCAGTGGCAAGTGATACGGCTAGGGTCAATATTTTTCAGGAAGCAGTTGGACAAGTTAGGTCGATGTGGAAGCTTGGTCGTGTTATTTCAAGCATTGGAGGCGGTTTGGCCGGGGGAGCGCTCTATAAATTGTCCTACTTTTTATTTGCTAAAAAAGGGAGTATCTTAGTGGCTTTGCTTTTGACTGCAACTGGACTTTTGACCATTGCTAATACGGACTGGAGTGATGTGATTGCGCTTATCCATCAGTTAGGTCAGAAAATAAATCAAAAGCATAGGGATAAGAAAGAAAGCCAATCAAGGTCGAGTCAGTCAAATAAGAGGAGAGATTGGATGGCTTATTTGAAGAATCTTCTTCAAACGAGCGCCAGTCATATGAAAGAAGACCAGATTCAAGCTAGTATAAGACAGGAAAAAGAAACGGAAAATACGACTTCTGAATTTGAAAAAAGAGAAGAACAAAGGCATTCATTAGACGCTTCTCGTGCCATTGATAAACTTAAAGCAGAAAGAGAAGCTTATGAAGCAGCTAGGCAACAGGATGAGGAAGAAGAAACTAAAATGATGGATAAGGAAGCTTCCATCCAAGATATTCGTCAGTTAAAAAATCCTGACTATCAATTACCTCCCCTTGACCTATTAAATCCCGTTGAAAAAACGGATCAATCTGGTGAATTTGATGTGATTGAAAAGAACATTCTTCGCCTAGAAGAAAGTTTTAGAAGCTTTGGAGTAGATGCTTCTGTTGTCAATGCCAACCTAGGTCCAGCTGTAACGAAGTTTGAAATTAAACCTGCAGTTGGAGTAAAAGTCAATAAAATTGTGCATTTAGAAAATGATTTAGCCTTAGCCTTGGCAGCGAAAGATATACGGATTGAAGCACCGATTCCAGGTAAACCTTATGTAGGCATTGAAGTGCCAAATGCTTCAATTTCAACCGTAAGTTTTAGAGAAATCGTGCAAGATGCGATGGAATCTAGCGATTTATTAACGGTTCCTCTTGGGAGAGGGGTTAGTGGGCAAACTATCTGCGCCAATCTAGCAAAAATGCCCCATTTATTGATAGCGGGTGCTACAGGTTCTGGGAAATCAGTTTGCATTAATGCGATTATTACATCTCTTTTAATGAAGACCAAGCCTAATGAAGTCAAACTGATGATGGTTGACCCCAAAAAAGTTGAGCTAGGTGTATATAATGATATCCCTCATCTTTTGACACCGGTTGTAACTAATCCCAGAAAAGCTGCTCAGGCTCTTAACAAGGTTGTATCTGAGATGGAGAGGCGTTATGAGCTTTTTGCGGCGACTGGAACAAGAAATATAAAGGGTTACAACCAAGCTGCACTATCTTATGAAAAAGAAAGCGGAGAGGCGCAAGAAGTTTTGCCTTATATTGTAGTGGTTGTTGATGAGTTAGCTGATTTAATGATGGTAGCTAGTAATGAGGTAGAAACGGCTATTACGCGACTAGCGCAAATGGCAAGAGCGGCTGGGATACATATGATTTTAGCCACACAACGGCCTTCAGTTGATGTGATCACAGGTATTATTAAGGCTAATGTCCCTAGTCGAATTGCTTTTTCTGTCTCTAGTGGTATTGACTCAAGGACTATTATTGATACAGTAGGGGCAGAAAAATTGCTTGGAAAAGGTGACATGCTATTTATGCCAATGGGCGAAAGTAAACCTAGTCGCATTCAAGGTGCGTATATTTCGGATGAAGAAGTTGAGCGGGTTGTTGATTTTGTTAAAGCGCAAGAAGAAGTGAGTTATGTTGAAGAGATGAACCCAGATCTATCGAATGATAAACAAGTGGAAGAACCAGAAGACGAACTCTTTAATGAGGTCGTAGAAAGTTTATATGGTGAAGAAAGCACCAGTATTTCTATGCTCCAAAGGAAATTTCGCATTGGTTATAACCGTGCTGCTCGTTTAATTGATGAGTTAGAAAATCGAGGATACATAAGCGGACAAGATGGAGCAAAAAAACGGAAAGTTTTACTCCAAGATCGTGAAAATAGCATGGAAAAGGGGCAAGACTAGCTAAGATTGCCCTTCTAGCTCATTTTTTGGTATAATACAAAAAAGTAGGTGATGATGTGAAACAACTAGGAGATGTCCTACGAGAGGCGAGGCTTCAAAAAGGCTTTTCTTACGACGATCTGGAGAAGATAACGAAAATTCAGAAACATTATTTAGAAGCCATCGATAGGAATCAATTGGACCAGTTACCCAGTCAATTTTATGCACGGGCTTTTATTAAACAATACGCCAAAGCCGTTAATGTAGATGGGGATTGGCTCTTAAATGCCTTTGAATCTAAAATGTCGGACTTAGCTGATGAAACAAGCGAAGAAGAAATAATCCCTTTGCCATCTAGAAGTCGAAAAGAGGGAGTTTATCAGTCTACTCTTAAATTGGTACAACAAACCATTCAAAACTTCTTGCCATTGTTCATCTTGTTATTTTTTGTTCTTATGCTTATTCTCTTGTTAATGTCAGCTTTTAATGAAACTGAGCAAAAGAAAAAAGCAGAATATCAAACAGAGCAAAAGATTAAAGATGAGACGAGTATTCAAGAAGAGAAACCATCTCTTAAAACAGCAAAAGTTAAGAAACGTGGCGAATCTGACTACATGGTTGAGTCCCAAGATGGACCTAATTTATTTCTTTCTAGCAAAGATGTCGATTTGCCTGCCAAATTAACTTTGAAGGCTAGTGAAGATGGTCAAAGTTGGATCGGTGTGAATGTGGATGGTCAGTTGCTTTATCAAGGGCTGATTGGTTATGGGCAAAGCGTAGATTTGACCATACCAAAGGGCACTACGAGCTTTTCTGTCAACATGGGTTATGCGCCAGTGGTCAATATTTCCATTAATGGGCTCCCATTTAGCCCGCCTGATGATTTTAAAGAGATGACAACGCAATATATTGAGTGGACATTGTCTAAGAAGGGTAGATGAGGGATTAGTGAATTTACCAAATAAATTAACTGTAATACGTATGGGACTTATTCCTGTTTTCTTATTGGTCATGGAATTAAGCGTTCAAAGCAATAATTTAGCGATGCCTTACCCCAATCAATTGCGCATCTTAGCAGCTGTAATTTTTGCGATTGCTAGTGCAACGGATTGGTTTGATGGGCAAATTGCCAGAAAGTATAATCTTGTTACCAACTTTGGGAAATTTGCCGACCCTATGGCGGATAAAATGTTGGTCATGTCGGCTTTTATCCTCTTGGCAGCTTTAGGTGAAGCGCCAGGTTGGGTAGTAGCTATTATTGTCTGTCGTGAGCTAGCTGTAACTGGATTGCGAACGATTTTAGTTGAGCAAGGACAAGTTTTAGCAGCTGGTAAAGCTGGAAAATGGAAAACAGCTACTCAAATGTTATCGATTATTTTCTTGATTCTGAAGGATTGGCCTTTTAGTCTGTGGCATTTCCCAATCGGAGATGTGCTCTTATATCTTGCTTTATTAGCTACCATCTATTCAGGCTATGAATACTTTAAGAATAATTGGTCTGTCTTCAGTCGATCCATGTAAGCAAAAAGTTGGGGAAATCCCAACTTTTTTAATTATGTAAATCATTTAAGTCATCTTTAGCGTAGTTTATTTTAGGAGGAAACATGAAAGCTGAAATTATAACAGTTGGGACAGAATTATTACTTGGACAAACTCTAGATACGAATAGTCAACTTATCAGCCAATATTTAAACGAGTGGGGGGTAGATGTGACTTTTCGTCAAACGGTAGGGGACAACAAACAAAGGCTTCAGGCAGCTTTTAAATTAGCCTTATCCAGGGCAGATATGGTTGTTTTATCTGGTGGTTTAGGGCCTACAGAAGATGATCTGACTAAAGAGATAGTTTCTCAAGTTTTGGGGATATCTTTATTAAGAGATTCATCCGCTATAGAAAAGATTCGACTGCACTTTGAACAAGGGCATCGCAAGATTGCTGAAAATAATTGGCAGCAAGCGGATTATCTTGAAGGAGGCTATCCATTAGAAAATAAGGAAGGTTTAGCTGTGGGGAGTTATTGGGAACAAAAAGGGAAAATAGTGGTTCTACTTCCAGGCCCCCCTAAAGAATGTCAATCTATCTTAGAGGGGGCTTTAAGAAGTCAAATGCTTGAACGCTTTAAAGGGCAAAAAGTTCTTTACAGTCGCTATATTCACCTCTATGGTATTGGAGAATCTGAAGTGGCTAGTCGATTAAGGGATTTGATTCATCAGCAATCTGATCCAACCATTGCACTTTATGCCAAACCAACGGAAGTCTGCATACGCTTGTCCACTAAAGCTTCCTCGCAAGAAGAAGCAGATGAAATTTTTAAGTCGCCGGCTCAAATCATCCAGAAAGCTTTATCTCAATTCATCTATGCAGAAGGAAAGTCAACTTCTTTAGCTAAAAAAGCCATGAAATTATTGCAAGAAAAGGATCTAAGTTTAGCGGTTGCTGAAAGTTTAACAGGGGGGTTAATGATGGGGCAGTTAACTGCTATACCAGGTGCTTCCATTGTTTTAAAAGGTGGCGTGGTGTCCTATGCTAGTGAAGTAAAAAGAGATCTACTAGGCGTTTCAAAAAGCATTATTGATGCCTATGGTGTAGTGAGTGAGCAATGCGCACGAGAAATGGCAAACCATGTAAGAAAATTATGTCGAGCAGATATTGGTATTGCTTTAACAGGTGTGGCAGGGCCAAGTCAACAGGAAGGAAAAGCAGTCGGTACAGTTTATATAGCCATTGCCTTGGCAGAAAATACCTATGTCTTAGAAAATAATTTTTCAGGGAACAGAGAGAGAATTCGCCAACATGCTATACATAAAGCTTTATTTGAACTATTACATTTGCTACAATAGATACGAAAGTATGTTCCCCTTCTTTTGCGGGGTAAAAAAGAAGTAAAGGAGAACCAGTATGGTGGATAAAGAAAAAAGAGAAAAGGCTCTAAATGAAGCGTTGAAAAAAATTGAACGAAGCTTTGGTAAAGGAGCCATTATGAAATTAGGGGAGAAGGCTGATACGAAAATATCTACAGTTTCTTCTGGCTCTCTCCAATTAGATGTTGCTTTGGGCGTAGGTGGCTATCCAAGAGGACGTATTATTGAAGTCTATGGCCCTGAATCCTCTGGGAAGACAACAGTGGCTTTACATGCTGTAGCAGAAGTTCAAAAGAGAGGCGGAGTAGCAGCTTTCATAGATGCGGAACATGCCTTAGATCCTATTTATGCTGAAAATCTAGGGGTAAATGTGGATGAATTGTTACTTTCTCAACCTGATACAGGAGAACAAGGTTTAGAAATCGCCGATGCTTTAGTGTCTTCTGGTGCGGTTGATATTGTGGTTATTGATTCGGTGGCTGCCTTAGTGCCTCGTGCAGAAATCGATGGAGAAATGGGAGATACGCATGTCGGCTTGCAAGCGCGATTAATGTCACAAGCTTTACGGAAACTATCAGGTTCTATCAATAAGACAAAAACGATTTGCATTTTTATCAATCAAATTCGTGAAAAAGTAGGGGTTATGTTTGGAAATCCAGAAACTACTCCAGGTGGTAGAGCTTTAAAATTTTATGCGACTATCCGTTTAGAAGTCAGACGAGCGGATCAAATTAAAGAAGGCTCCGAATTTATTGGGAGCAAGACTAAGATTAAAGTGGTTAAGAATAAGGTTGCTCCGCCATTTAAACTAGCTATGGTAGATATTATGTATGGGAAAGGGATCTCTCAGTTGGGTGAATTAGTGGATATGGCCGCTGATTTAGACATTATTAAAAAGGCTGGGGCATGGTATAGCTATGGCGAAGATAGAATTGGTCAAGGTAGAGAAAATGCCAAGAAATATTTAGCAGATCATCCGGATATTCAAGCGGAAATTGATAAGAAAGTACGGGAACATTATCAAATTGCAAGCGATGGTCAAAAAAATGATGAAGAGAAAAGTATAGTTAGTAAAGAAGAAGACAAAGAAGTATAAGCTATGTCTTTGCCTTGCTTATGTCTAAAGTGCTAAGTCCCTCGCCCTTTATATTGACAGATTAGGAATTTAAGGGTATCATTAACCATGTGCCTATTATAAGCATATAATGTTTGAAAACTTAAAATCACAGGGACGGAGGTGACTACATGAACGTCAACGTAATGACAGTGGCCTTCGCGATCATCACTATGATTTTAGGATGTCTAATAGGGTACTGGTTACGAAAAACGCAACATGAGAAAGAAATCTTAGGCGCTGAGAAATCTGCTGCTGGAATCTTAAATAATGCCATGAGAGATGCAGAACGGTTGAAAAAAGATGCGTTAATTGAGGCAAGAGATAAGTTACACAAGTACAAAGATGAAGCAGAATCAGAACTTCGAGAACGCCGACAAGATGTCGCTGCTCAGGAAAAGCGATTAAGTCAACGTGAAAGCAATATTGACCGGAAAGAGTCTAATTTAGAAAAACGGGAGAGCTTACTTGAGAACAAGGAACAGGCCTTTATGACGCGTACTGAAGCCTTAAAGCTTAAGGAAAAAGAAGCGGAAGACCTTGTAAATAAGCAAGCTGATGAATTAGAACGTATTTCCATGTTAACTCGTGATGAAGCTAAGCAATTAATGATGGCTACACTCGATCAAGAACTCGAACATGAAAAAGCCGTGCATATTAAAGAATATGAGCAAGAGGCTAGGGATGAAGCAGATCGCCGTGCACAATCAATCATTTTGGACGCTATCCAACGTTCTGCGGCTGATACTGTATCTGAACGAACAGTTTCTGTACTCACTTTGCCAAACGACGACATGAAGGGTCGCATTATTGGTAAGGAAGGTCGGAATATTCGAACGCTAGAAGCATTGACTGGTATTGATATTATTATTGATGAAACACCGGAAGCGGTCGTCTTGAGCGGCTTTGATCCTGTAAGAAGGGAAATCGCTCGGATGGCCTTAGAAAAATTGATCTCTGATGGGAGGATTCATCCAGCGCGTATTGAAGAAATGGTTGAAAAAGCGCGCAAGGAGATGGACGCCAAGATTCGAGATATGGGTGAAAGGGCAATTTTTGAAGTAGGGATTCAGTCTTTGCATCCAGACTTGATCAAGCTCTTAGGTAGAATGTATTATAGAACCTCTTACGGGCAAAATGTCTTGAATCATTCGATCGAAGTTGCCAAGTTGGCAGGAGTTTTAGCGAGCGAATTGGGAGAAGATCCTCAATTAGCTAAGCGGGCTGGCTTGTTGCATGACATTGGTAAGGCTGTCGATAGAGATTTAGAAGGATCCCACGTAGAAATTGGGGCTGAACTAGTCCGTAAATATAAGGAACCAGATATAGTAGTGAATGCTGTTGCTTCCCATCATGGGGATGTGCCTGCGCATTCGATTATCGCTGTTTTAGTAGCAGTGGCTGATACTTTATCTGCTGCTCGACCAGGAGCACGCAATGAATCCTTAGAAAATTATGTTCATCGATTGGAACGATTAGAAGAAATTGCTAACCAAGAAGATGGCGTTAAGAAGAGCTATGCGATTCAAGCAGGTCGGGAAATTAGGGTCATTGTTGAACCTAATAAGATTAGTGATGCTAAAGCAACCATCATTGCTAGAGATATCAAGAATAATATCGAAAACGAATTAAGTTATCCTGGACATGTTAAAATTACAGTAATTCGCGAAACACGTGCCATTGAGTATGCTAAGTAAGTTCTAAAAAGTTATCTGCTTAGATGATTTGTACGTGGTCTAGTGAATATGGACTATTTATACTTCAAGTAGTCCTTGAAATTTGGTCCAACCTCATTTAGAGGTTGGACTTTTTCTGTTCCGGCACTCACTGTAGAGTCTTCTTCCTATTAGGTTAGCGCTAGTTACTATTCATTCAAACTTTTAACTTAACTGTATTTCCGTTACAATAGACGATAAGAAAGGGGGCTTTTTGTTGGCAAAACAAACTCCAATGATGGCTCAGTATCAAGCTATCAAAGATCAATACCCTGATGCTTTTTTATTTTACAGGCTAGGAGATTTTTATGAATTATTTAACGATGACGCCTTGAAAGCATCTAGAATTTTAGAAATCACCTTAACGAGTAGAAATAAAAATTCTGAAACAAGCGTACCCATGTGTGGCGTACCTCATCATGCCGCACATGATTATATCAAAACCCTCGTCCAACAAGGTTATAAAGTTGCAATTTGCGAACAAATGGAAGATCCTAAGTTAACAAAGGGCATGGTTAAACGAGAGGTCGTGCAAGTTGTCACTCCAGGGACTTTCATGGATGATGAAGATCATCAACAAAGGAGCAATAATTATTTGCTAGCTTTTTGTCCAAGTGGGGATAGTTATGCTTTAAGTGCGGTTGATTTAAACACTGGGGAGTGGCTGGCAAGTCTTTTGACGAAAGAAGAAGTTGCTGTTGAAATTGCTACTTTAAAGCCTGCTGAAATTCTTTTACCAAAAGAAGTCGATGCTAGTTTCTTGCCATCTTTTTCTCGAGATGTTTTACTTAGTCGGACGGAATTTAAAGATAAGCTTCCAGCGATCGTTTATGAAAATGAAGAGACGCCAAAAAGCTTGAAAACGGCTTGTCGCTTGATTATGTCTTATTTAGTTCAAACCCAAATGAAGCAAATTGCTCACTTACAGCCAGTTCGCTTTTATAAGCCTTCCCAATACCTTGCAATCAGTGTTGAAGCTTTAGAACAGTTAGAATTAGTAGAAAATAGGCACCATGGTCGCCAAAAGGGGACTTTATTGGCCTTTTTAGATAAGACACAAACCGCTATGGGTGCACGTCTTTTGAAGCAATGGTTGCAAAAACCTTTAATAGACGAGAAAGCTATTAATAAACGTTATGATGCTTTGGATTTATTAATGAACAATTATTTTTCGCTTTTAGATATTGGGGAATGCTTGGGACAAGTTTATGATTTAGAAAGATTAGTCGCACGTTTGGCCATGAATGAAATAAATCCTCGTGATATGATGCGTTTATCTCAATCGCTAAAAGTTTTCCCTAAGTTACGAGAAATCTTATCGTCTATGGATAGGGCTAATGTTTTAATGGAGCATTTAGATGACTATCAAGATTTGAAAGAAGTTGCAAAAGCCATTGATACTGCCTTAGCAGATGACCCTCCAGCTATTTTCAAAAATGGAGGGGTGATAAGAGCGGCCTATAATGAACAGTTGGATCAGTATCGTGAAACCTTAGATCATGCAAATGAATGGTTGTTGGATATTGAGGAAAGAGAGAAAGAAAAAACAGGCGTTAAGAAACTTAAGATTGGTTACAATAAGGTGTTTGGCTACTATATTGAAATATCTAAAGCTCAACTAAGAGACGCCCATACGGACCATTTAGATCGGAAACAAACTTTAACGAATGCCGAACGATTTATTTCATCAGAATTAAAAGATTTAGAAACTAAAATAGTAACGGCTACGGATAATGCTTTGGCTTTAGAAGAAGAACTTTTTAATGAATTGAAAAGACGTTTATTGCCATACCGTGATTTATTGCAAAGTTATGCTAAAGATATGGCGCAATTAGATGTCTACCAAGCCCTTGCTCAAGTTGCCTTAGATCACCAGCTGGTTCGCCCGAAGATTAGCCTAAGTGACCGGACTTTAGCAGTGAAACAATCAAGGCACCCTGTTGTTGAAAGTGTCTTAGAAGCCGGAACTTTTGTTTCCAATGATGTTTGCCTTGGTCAAAATCAACGTATTCAATTGATTACTGGGCCTAATATGGCAGGGAAGTCGACCTATATGAGGCAAATAGCTTTGATAGCAATTATGGCTCAAATGGGGTCTTTTGTCCCAGCTGAAGCAGCACAGCTACCTATTTTTACCAAATTATTTACCCGAATAGGAGCTAGTGATGACCTCTATTCAGGTAAATCAACTTTTATGGTGGAAATGATGGAAACAAAGGAAGCCTTGTTGGAAGGAGATGCGTATAGTCTTTTGCTCTTTGATGAGATCGGGCGTGGGACAGCTACTTATGATGGAATGGCGCTAGCTCAAGCGATTATTGAGTATTTAGCGGAAGAGATGAAAGCTGTCGTTTTCTTTTCCACTCATTATCATGAATTGACCGATTTAAGCCAAAAGTATTCTTGTATTCAAAACGTCTATATGGAGGCCATTGAACGTAATGGTCAACTGTCTTTTAGTCACTTGGTAAAAGAAGGAGCTGCTGATCGATCTTATGGGATTCATGTCGCTCGATTAGCAGGTATGCCAGAAAAAATTGTGCAAAAGGCTGATAAAATTTTGACGCATTTGGAAGACGAGGGAAAAGACAGGCGTCAACCCATAAAAGGGCAGGAATGGGATGGAAGAAATGGCTTGAAGGGAAATATGGACGATCAAGCTGATGGGGAAAATGGTGAAGCTGATCAAGAAAATAAAAGCCTTCTTCACATTAAGACGAACAATAAAGTAGATGGATCTGTTCTAGAGAATGAAAAAACTTGTATTCAAGATTTATATAGTGAATTAATTAGAGACGATCATGGAAAGATTGAAGAGCAAAGATATGGGCAATTAAGCCTAGAAGGGCTTCAAGAGGAGGAAGTCCCACTAGAGATGAGTGCAGCTAAAGAGCGCAAATACAAGAGCAATTTTCATCGATTAGTTGGTCAGATACAGGCTATTGATTTATGGCAAATGAGCCCTATAAAAGTGCTAGAAACCATTAAGTCAATTCAGGAAGAGTGGCGAAAGTATGAGTAAAATTAAAGAATTAAGCTTGGAAATTACTAACCAAATCGCTGCTGGCGAAGTCGTGGAAAGGCCTGCCTCGGTTGTGAAAGAATTAATGGAAAATGCCATTGATGCAAAGAGTAAACGTATTGTCGTTAAGATTGAAGAAGCGGGTTTGAAAGAAATTGAAGTTATTGATGATGGGGAAGGGATGGATCGCGAAGATGCTGTAAAGGCTTTGGATCGATATGCAACGAGTAAAATCGATTCAGGGACGGATCTCTTTAGAATTCGCACTTTAGGATTTCGTGGAGAAGCTTTACCTAGCATTGCCTCAATTAGCCATGTGTTAATTGTTACCTCTAATGGAGAAGAGGGGACGGAAGTAAAAGCTGAATTTGGTCAAGTGATTTCTAAACGTGAAATAGTTAAAGCTAAGGGGACGACAATTAAAGTCAGTAAATTGTTCAATAATACACCGGCGCGTTTACGTTTTATGAAAAGCCTAAATACAGAGTTTTCTAAAATTGTCGATGTGCTTAATCGTCTTGCCTTGAGTCATCCTACTATACAATTTGAACTGTGGCATAATGGCAAATTAATGCAAAAAACACCAGGTAATGGAGAATTGATTCAAGCCATTGCTGGTATTTACCATAGCAAGACAGCTCGAACTATGCGACATATCTCTGGTCAAAATAGTGATTTTAAAATTGATGGCTATATCAGTGAGCCATTAGAAAGCAGATCCAACCGTCATTACATTTCTTGCTTTATCAATGGGCGTTACATTCGTCATTATCCTATTAGTCAGGCCATCATTAAAGGCTATGGGTCAACTTTAATGATCAATCGTTATCCAATTGCGATTTTGTCTATTGAAGCAGACCCGCTTTTGGTAGATGTAAACGTCCATCCAAGTAAATTAGATGTTCGTTTGAGTAAAGCGGATAAATTGGAGCAACTGATCATTGAAACGGTAGCTAAAGAAATCGGCAATCAAATACGTATTCCAGATACCAGTGATTGGACGCCTTTAAGTCAGCGTCAAGCAAAAGAAAGTAACGATTATGTGCCTAAAGGTCGCCAATTGGATGATTTTTGGGATAAAAAAGCTCAGGAAAATAATTCTTATTTACATGAAATAGAAGGATCAAGTCATAGAGAAGAAAGCCCTATAGGAAAGGATAGCTTCCAAGTGAATGATGCTCTAGATAGTTCTTTCTCTTCTGATGATCAATCTACTGACTATGTAAAAAAGAAAATAGATCAAGTGGATGAATCGTTTTTGCCACATGGATTAGCAGGAGTTAGTCAAGAAGTAACATCTCATTCAATCCACATGAGGGATATAGGGGGAAAAGAAGCTATTCCTTTAGGAAAAAATGAATTGAGTGAACATGTGCTATCTCACGAAGGGACAGAAAAAAATCAGGAGGAGGCAGACTTAGGCGATCTGTTAAATGAAGTTGAATATGTTGGGCAAATACATGGCACCTATCTCATTCTTCAAGCTGTAGATGGTTTTTATTTAATGGATCAACACGCAGCACAGGAAAGAATTCGTTATGAAAAAATATTAGCTTCTCTTAGCCATCCTTCTTTTGAGCAACAATATTTGCTGATACCAATAACCTTGAATTTTTCAGCAGATCAGATTTTATCTCTAGGTCATTTCCAAAAAATATTTAACGAATTTGGCCTCAAATATGAGCTATTTGGAGATCGAACTATTATTTTTCGAACTTATCCAACTTGGATGGGGAAGGTTGAGATAGAGGATGAGTTGACGATTATTGTTGATCAAATTCTTTCTGGGCAATTAACTTCTCTAGAAGATTATCGCAAGGATACTGCAGCGATGAAGTCTTGTAAGGGGGCAATAAAAGCCAATCAATTCCTATCGCACAAAGAAGTGGCAGATTTATTAAAACAGTTGGCTGAATGCCAAAATCCTTATAACTGTCCACATGGACGACCAGTTATGGTTTTCTTTTCTAACTATGACATCGAACGACTTTTTAAACGGATTCAAGACCACTAATTGGCTAGCCTGTCATGATTAATTTCTAAAAAGTAGTATCTGGCTAGACCCTAATGCATTCCTTAGCTATAATAAATAGAGACCAAACATTTGTTCAGTCTCTTTAAGGAGGAATATGATTATGGCAAAAAAAGATTATCAAAAAAATATTGATCAATTAGATGACTTGTCTTATAAAGTGACACAAGAGGCCTTTACCGAACGCCCTTTTTCTGGAGAATATGATGAATTCTTTCAAAGAGGCATTTTTGTAGATAAAGTGTCTGGAGAGCCTCTTTTTTCATCTAAGGATAAGTATGATTCTGGTTGTGGCTGGCCGGCTTTTACAAAGCCAATACAGGAGAATTCTCTGAGCGAGCATATAGATGATTCGCTTGCAATGAGAAGGATTGAAGTAAAGAGTAGGTCTGCTGAAAGTCATCTTGGTCATGTTTTTAATGATGGGCCAGTTAGCGAAGGCGGTCTCCGTTATTGTATTAACTCCGCTTCCTTACGTTTTATCCCTTATGAGGACCTGGAAAAAGAAGGTTATGGGAATTACAAGGATCTCTGCTAAAAAGAGTAGAGACAGATGGGTGTTTTTATTATGCTGCTTTAGGCGGAAGGTTCAAAGGGAAGCAAAAGGCAGGTAAAAAATGATTTATGATTATCTTAAAGGACAGTTGGTTCGTGTAAGGCCTCAAACGATTACCATAGATGTGAATGGGGTTGGTTATTTGGTTCACATGGCTAATCCTTTTCAACTATCAAATAACTTGAATGAGGAATGCTTAATCTTTATTCACCATGCTCTACGTGAAGACGATGAAAGTCTATATGGCTTTGTTGATGAAGAATCAAGGCGCCTTTTTGAACTCTTATTAAGTGTTTCAGGGATAGGGGCAAAAAGTGCTTTAGCTATTTTAGCGAGTGAGCATGTTGCGGGATTTGTGGAGGCAGTGGAATCTGAGAATCAAAAATTTCTAACAAAATTCCCAGGTGTTGGGAAAAAAACAGCAGCTCAAATTATTCTTGACTTAAAAGGGAAGTTAACTCTTCCTGAAAAAGCTCAAGAAGTGAACAAGGGCAATGAAGCCTTAGAAAGAGCCAATGAAGCCCTTAGAAGTTTAGGCTATTCTGTAAGAGAAATAGAGGCAATTCAAGCAAGATTAGAAAAAGAAGCAATGTCTGGTGCAGAAACGGAACTTCTCTTAAAGATGGCCTTTAAATTGTTATTAGATCGATAGGAGGAAACAGATGGATAAATGGATGGAACATGTGGTGGATCCTACTGTCGATGAGAGGACTGGTGAGGCAGAAGAGGAACTCACACTTAGACCTCAGTATTTGAAAGATTATATTGGTCAGCAAAAGATTAAAGATGAATTATCTGTATATATACAGGCCGCTAAACAAAGAGGAGAATCTCTTGACCACACTCTTTTTTATGGGCCTCCCGGACTTGGAAAAACAACTTTAGCTCATGTTACAGCTAATGAGATGGGGGTAAGAGTTAGAACAACCTCTGGACCTGCTATAGAGCGGACGGGAGATTTGATTGCTATATTAAGTGACCTAACTCCCGGAGATATTTTATTTATTGATGAAATTCATCGATTACCCAAGTTGATTGAAGAAACACTCTATAGCGCTATGGAAGACTTTTTTGTGGACATTGTGACTGGGTCTGGGCCTACAGCTCAAAGCATTCATTATCCTTTACCCCCTTTTACATTGGTTGGAGCTACAACGAAGGCTGGAGCTTTGTCTAGTCCTTTACGCAATCGCTTCGGTATTGTCCTTCATATGGATTATTATACGATTGAGGATTTAGAACAAATAGTGGATCGGACAGCTAGTGTTTTAGATACAAGTATTGACGAGAAAGCCAAGCATTTGATTGCCTTACGTTCGAGAGGGACGCCACGTATTGCCAACCGTTTGCTTAAACGAGTGAGAGATTTTTCTCAGGTCAAGGATGAAGATAGTATTTCTAATGACACCGCTCAAGAAGCTTTAGATATTTTACAAGTAGATGATGAGGGGTTAGATGCATTGGATCGTAAAGTCTTGCTGACCATGATTCAACATTATCAGGGAGGACCAGTTGGTTTAAGAGCTATTGCAGCTAATATATCTGAAGATGTTGAAAGTTTAGAAGATATGTATGAACCCTATTTAATTCAAAAAGGATTTATTAGACGAACCCCAAGAGGACGGGTTGTTACCGAAAAGGCTTATGCCCATCTAGGACAGCCATTGCCAAGTTGAAGGAGATATTGAAGTGACCTATACTACAGAAGATTTTGATTTCGATTTACCCGAAGAATTGATTGCGCAAACCCCCTTAAAAGATCGGTCTAGTTCTCGCTTGTTAGAAGTGAATGTGGCGGATCATAGTTACAAGGATAGAGTTTTTACTGATATTCTGGATCTCCTAAATAAAGGGGATGTTTTAGTGTTAAATGATACTAAAGTCCTTCCGGCCCGCTTACATGGAGTAAAAGAAGGGACTGGAGCGCATATTGAGTTGTTACTCTTGCACCAAGAAGAAGGGGATGTTTGGGAAGTCCTTGCTAAACCTGCAAAAAGAGTAAAAGTAGGCTCGGTCATCGATTTTGGGGATGGGGTCTTAAAGGCGAAAGTCATTGAAGAAATGGAACAAGGGGGTCGAAAAGTCGAATTTGCTTATCAAGGTGTTTTCTTGGAACGGCTCGATGAATTAGGTGAAATGCCCCTTCCGCCTTATATTAAAGAAAAATTGAAAGATCAATCACGCTATCAAACAGTTTACGCAAGGGAAGAAGGTTCTGCAGCGGCTCCAACAGCAGGCCTACACTTCACTAAGGATCTCCTTCATCAAATAGAGGCTAAGGGGGTAGAGATTGCCTATGTGACCCTCCATGTTGGCCTAGGAACTTTTCGCCCTGTGTCCGTAGATAATATTGAAGATCATGTGATGCATTCCGAATATTATCATGTGGATCAAGCCACAGTAGATTGTTTGAACCGAGCTAAAGAAGAAGGTAGACGAATTGTGGCATGCGGTACGACCTCCATTCGTACCTTAGAGTCTATCGCTTCGCTTTTCCCAGATCACTTAGAAAAAACTTCTGGCTGGACCAATATCTTTATCAAACCAGGCTATCAATTTCGATTGGTAGATGCTTTTATCACCAATTTCCATTTACCTAAATCTACACTGGTTATGTTAGTGTCTGCCTATGCCGGTAGGGATTTTATTTTGGAAGCCTATCGGCACGCTGTTGATGAAAAGTATCGCTTCTTCAGTTTTGGGGATGCTATGTTTTTACATCGATAAAAAAAGCCCTCAGTCCTTCATGTGAACGGGCTGAGGGTTTATTCTAAAAGCATAAAGCTTATTTAGGATGCTGTTTAGGCTTTCCTTGAAACCAGTGTAATAAATCAGAGATAATGACCACGAGTAGCCATTCGAGGATTGCTGTTACACAGGCTTCCGTAAAGGAATATGGAGATCCCATTAAAGAAGAGCCAAGGAAGAATGTCATTTGGGTTAAGATAAATGCCCAAACGAGTAAAACGATATATTTCATATCTATCCTTCTTTCCAATCATTCAGGTTAGTTGAACCAACCTATCCTTAAATATTCTACCGCATAATTTATGAAAAAGGAAGTGATTCTATGACGATAGCTCTTGATGTGAAAAGCCATTATTCCTTTCTATCTAGCACCTTATCGATTCCTTCATATGTGAAGGAAGGGAAAGAAAGGGGGTATAGGACTTTAGCGCTTGCGGACGATCATTCGATGATGGGAGCCATTGAATTTTATCAAAGCTGTCAAATGGAAGAGATTAACCCCATCTTAGGACTTAGAATGGCTTTATCGGTGCAGTCTATTGTTCCAGAAGTTTTATTAACGCTTCCTTTCCTTATTTTTGCCAAGAATGAAAAGGGCTACCGAGATTTATTGGAAATAGCTTCTGGATCTGACGAGGATCTTTTTTCGAAATGGATGGGTCAGGATGTGTATTCTACAGAAAATTCGGCCTTTATCATTAATCTCACTCATGAATTAAGCCAGCAAAGTTTCGAGCGTTTGGGGAATTATTTCGAGCAAAGGCAAAAAAGCCTTTATATTGGCTTGGATCCCTTTTTATTGCGAGAAGAATATATAAGTCATATTCAAAATGCTTTTAGCCAGTGGGTCTATGTCAAACCGATCGCGATGAGAAAGTTACGCTATCTAAAAGCTAATGATGGACCTGCCTTATCAGTCTTGCATGCTATCAAACGATCGGAAGAAGTCAATATACAGCAATTGAGGCCCGGTAATGATTATTTACGAGAGCCTAAAGATCTAGAGCATATTTTTGATAGTCCAATATTAGAAAAAGCGAGAATCAATTTAGAAAATCTCCTAGAGGAATGCCATGTCACTATTCCATTACATCAACAACTCTTGCCAAGATTTTTTAAAGAGGATCAAAGTCACGAATTAGCGAGTCAGAAATTAAGAGCTTTATGCCAAAAGGCTTTAGTCTTGAAAAACTGTCCTTCTAAAGACTATCAAGAACGTTTGGATATGGAACTTTCCGTTATTGACAGCATGGGCTTTTCCGACTATTTTCTAATTGTTTGGGACATTATGCGCTATGCTAGAGAATCGAAAATTATTACCTCTCCGGGACGTGGGTCAGCGGCAGGAGCTTTGGTCACCTATCTTTTAGATATCACCACAATAGATCCATTAAAGAATCATCTTCTTTTCGAAAGATTTCTTAACAAAGATCGTCGAACTATGCCGGATATTGATTTGGATTTTCCAGATCTGCGGCGTGAAGAAATCCTTCGCTATGTCTTACACAAATATGGTAGAGAGCATGTGGCTCAGATCTCAACGGTAGGTACTTTCCAAGTAAGGCAGGCGCTTAGGGATGTTGGGCGTGTGGCTGGACTTCAAGCTAAAGACTTAAATCAACTCACTAAACAAGTTCCCAATCGTTTGGGCATTACTTTATTAGAAGCTTTTAAAGAATCTGTCGGTCTTAGACGTTTGGCTGAGCAGTCCCCCTATAAAGAAATTTTGGGAATTGCTAAGAAAATTGAAGGCTTAGCTAGACATCCATCCACTCACGCAGCAGGAGTTATATTATCAGAGGCTCCCTTAATCCACTATACAGCTTTATTTCAAAAAGAAGCTGAGCAATTATCCGTTAGTCAATTGCAAATGCGGGATATAGAACAAGTCGGGTTATTAAAAATTGACTTTTTAGGCTTACGTAATTTAACCACGGTAGAACTGACTTTGAAAGCTATTAATCGAAAAAAAACATTTGCCTTGCAAGATATTCCAATGAATGATAAAGAAAGCTTTCATCTTTTTCAAGAGGGGGATACAACTGGAATCTTCCAATTTGAATCTGATGGGATTCGTCGAGTCTTAAAAGGAATGTGTCCAGAAAGCATAGAAGATTTAACAGCGGTAAATGCTCTTTATCGTCCAGGGCCTATGGAGCAAATATCTACTTTTATAGAACGTAAAAAAGGTAAAAAGCCTATCGAATATGTGCATCCTTTGCTTGAACCCATTCTTTCTTCTACTTATGGGATTATGGTGTATCAGGAGCAGGTCATGCAGGTAGCACAAGCGGTGGCAGGTTTTAGTCTAGCTCAGGCTGACCTTTTAAGGCGAGCTATGAGTAAAAAGAAGCATGACTTAATTGCCAAGCAGAAAAAAAGTTTCCTTTCTGGAGCCTTGAAGAAGGGCTTAACAGAAGAGGAAGCCGAGAAAATCTTTCAGTTTATTGAGCAATTTGCTAACTATGGATTTAATCGCTCCCATGCTATGGTCTATTCTCTATTAGCCTACCAAATGGCTTACCTGAAATGTCACTATCCTCTTGAATTTTATGCGGCTCTTTTGGAGAGCGTCTCCTTAAAATCCGATAAAGGACGTCTATACATAGCTGAGATGCGACGTCGATCTTTACAGATAAAAGGGCCTGATTTAAATAGTTCATCGCTTAAAGATAGTATAGATGGAGAGGCTATTTGTATGGGTTTGGCGAATATTAAACGTCTCCCGAGAGAGTTAATGGAACGATTGATTAGTCATAGGAAGGAATTTGGCCCTTATAAGCAGTTAGAAGATGTGGTTCTAGCTGCAGGCAAAAAATTTCTTAACGCCAGTTATTTTGAGGCCTTAATTTTATCTGGAAGCTTAGATTTTCTCGGTGAAACTAGACAAAGCCTCCTTGAAACGCTCCCATCTATTTTGCAACATGTTAGTTTTTTCGGTTACCAACTGAATTTATTAGAAGATGATCCAGAAATGTCGATTACTTATTCACATGCTGAGGAGATGCCTCTTTTAAAGCGTTTAGAAAATGAATTAGAGTATCTTGGCTTAATGGTCACACAAAATCCAGTGAGCCCTTATCAGCAAATGGCAAAAGACGAAAAATGGGGGACTCTTTTAGAGATAAGTTCTAAAAAAGCCAATTATAGTGAATGGGCACTATTTACTCTTCACCAAATAGAACGAATTAAAACGAAAACAGGTGAACTAATGGCCTTTTTAGTCATTAGTGATCAGGGCTGTTTAACTCAAGCTATTGTCTTTCCAAAACTCTATTATCGATGGATGAGTTTGTTAAAAGAAGGGCAAGTCTATTTGGGAAAATTTAAAGTCGGACAAAGCAAAGGCAGAGAAAAGAGCCTTTCCCTACAAGAAGTATCAGACATCAATGAAGTGGAAAAGGTCTATAAAGCAAAGCATACAACTCTTTATATCAACCTTCTTCCGGAAAATGAAGGAAAGGTCAATCAGATAAGACGACTCATTTATAATAATAGGGGGCAAACGCCAGTTGTTTTTGTTAAGCAACCGCAACGAATGGCTTTCCGAGATCCTAAACTATCCCATGTTTTTCTTTCTCAAAGCTTGATTAATGAATTAAAAAGATTAATAGGAGATGAAAATATCCGAATTCAGTAATGTTTTGATTAACTTTTTTTCATGAAAACGATTTAAGATAAGAAAATAAAGGACACTTCATTAAAAATTTGGTATGATACATACAGGCAAATAATGAAGTGTTAGATAAGGAGTTAAAACAATGAAAAGAATTGCTGTCTTAACTAGTGGCGGGGACGCTCCAGGCATGAACGCTGCTATCCGTTCTATTGTACGGAAGGGTATCTTTGAAGGTTTTGAAGTTTATGGCATTCGTTATGGTTTTGCTGGTTTAGTCGCCGGTGATATTCGCCGTTTGGATATTAACGATGTATCTGATAAGGTAGGCCGCGGGGGGACCTTCCTCTATTCAGCGCGCTATCCAGAATTTGCGGAAGAAGAAGGCCAAGAAAAAGGGATTGCACAACTGAAGAAATTCGGTATTGAAGGGCTTGTTGTTATCGGGGGTGACGGCTCATATAAAGGTGCTGTTGCTTTGACAAAGAAGGGCTTCCCAACTATCGGGATTCCTGGGACTATCGATAATGACATTGCCGGGACAGAATTTACAATCGGCTTTGATACAGCGATTAATACTGTTTTGGAATCTTTAGACCGCTTAAGAGATACAGCAACCAGTCACGTCCGCACTTTTATCGTTGAGGTAATGGGACGGAACGCTGGTGATATCGCACTATGGACTGGCATTGGTTCTGGCGCTGAACAAATCATTATTCCTGAACACAAATTCGATATTAAGAAGATTATTGAAGAGATCGAAGCGGGACGGAAACGTGGGAAGAAACACACCATTATCGTCTTGGCTGAAGGGGTAATGGGCGGCCATGATTTTGCTAAGCTCTTATGGGATCAAGAAGAAAACTTCCATACTCGGGTATCTGTATTAGGCCATATCCAACGTGGGGGAGCTCCAACTGCCCGTGACCGGGTTATTGCAAGTTTGATGGGTGCTAAAGCGATTGAACTCTTGAAGCAAGATATCGGTGGCGTCTGCGTTGGTTTGAAAGAAGATAAGATCATTTATGCGGATATTGTTGAAACGTTAAACGGGCCTAAACATAAGCCTATGCTTGACTTATATCAATTAAATCGCGAAATATCTTATTAATAAAGACGAAAAAGAAAGCAACTTTTTCAAATTAAAGAAGTAGTTTTTTACCAATAATAAGCAAACAATAGCTTGCTTATTAAGTAATACTGGAATAGGAGTGGCAACTTTGAAAAAAACTAAAATTGTATGTACCATTGGCCCAGCTAGTGAGTCTGTCGAAACTTTGACGAAATTGATGAATGCCGGTATGAATGTGGCTCGTTTGAATTTCTCTCACGGAAGTCATGAAGAACACTTGCAACGTATTAAGAATATTCATGAAGCAGAAGCCAAGGTAGGTAAAACTGTTGCCTTAATGTTGGATACTAAAGGTCCTGAAATTAGAACACATGACATGGAAGATGGCAAAATCCTTTTAGAAAAGGGTGCAGAAGTACGTGTTTCCATGAAACAAGTTTTGGGAACGAAAGATCGCTTCTCCATCACCTACCCAGAATTAATCCATGATGTCAAAGAAGGCTCTCGGATTTTGATTGATGATGGTTTGGTTGAACTTCGGGTTACTGGTATCGATAAAGAAAATGAAGATATCGTGGCTACAGTTGTTAACTCAGGGGTAATTAAGAATAAGAAAGGGATTAATGTCCCTGGTGTTCAAACTAAATTACCAGGCATCACAGAAAAAGATCGTGAAGATATTATCTTTGGTTTAGGACAAGATATCGATTTGATCGCAGCAAGCTTTGTTCGTAAAGCTGGCGATGTGTTAGAAATCCGCGAATTGTTAGAACAACATAACATGTCTCATGTTCTCATTTTGCCAAAAATCGAATGCCAAGAAGGCTTGGATAACATCGATGAAATCTTAGAAGTGTCTGATGGTTTGATGGTCGCTCGTGGTGACTTAGGTGTAGAAATTCCTGCTGAGGAAGTTCCAATTGAACAAAAACGTTTGATTAAGAAATGTAACATTTTAGGGAAACCTGTTATCACTGCAACTCAAATGCTAGATTCTATGCAAAGAAATCCACGTCCTACACGTGCGGAAGCAGGTGACGTGGCTAATGCCATCTTTGACGGGACAGATGCAGTAATGCTATCTGGGGAAACAGCAGCTGGTGATTGGCCAGTTGAAGCTGTGACTACTATGGCAAACATTTGTGTTCGTACTGAAGCTGAATTAAGCAATACGCATAACTTCAAGATGAAGACATTCTCTGAAACTGATGTGGCTGAAGCTATTGGTCGTTCAGTTGGTCATACTGCACGTAATTTGAAGATTGCTACAATCGTTGCCGCAACGGAATCTGGTCATACTGCACGCATGATCTCTAAATACCGTCCAAACACTAATATTGTGGCTGTTACTTTCTCTGAACGTGTTAAACGTAGCTTGATGGTTTCATGGGGTGTACAACCTTACATGGCTAAGAAACCTGCTACCACAGATGATATGTTTGAATTGGCAACCCAAGTAGCAACCAAAGAAGGTTTTGCGACTGAAGGGGATCTAATCTTGATTACTGCAGGTGTTCCTGTAGGTGAACGTGGTACAACTAATATCATGAAGGTTCAAGCTATCAACACAGAATTACTTCGTGGGAATGGTGTTGGTCGTCATTCTTATGTCGGAAAAGCTGTAATTGCTCATTCAGCTGAAGAAGCTAATAGTAAGCTGTCTGACGGTGGTATTCTAGTAGTTGAAAACACTAATAGTGACTATACAGAAGCTATTCGCCGTTCTGGTGGGGTTATTGTTGAAACTGGTGGCTTAACTAGCCATGCAGCTATCTTAGGCATTGAATTACATATCCCTGTTATTGTTGGGGCTAAAGATGCTTGCCAGTTAATCGAAGACGGTGGCTTGGTGACTATTGACCCTCGTCGTGGTATTGTTTACAAGGGTAAAACAACTGCTTTCTAATTCATATAAGTGAAAAGAAATCAAAAAATGCTTCACTACTGTTCCAGTGGTGGAGCATTTTCCTTATAAAAATAAAGAAAAAATGTGATAGAATGAAAGAAGGTAGAATCGAAAGGAGGGCGCAAATGAACGGAGAAGTAATAAATGCCTTTGTTACCGATTGGAACGATTTAGAAGTTATGGTTCAAGCGTCAGGGATTACCTATAAGGTGAACCAAGATGAATGGATTGGGTCACCAGAATTAGGGCAAGCTGTTGAAGGTTTTGCTTATAAAAATAAGAAAAATGAATGGAAACTCACTTTAACTATTCCAGAAGTCAGTAAAAGTCAATTTGCTTTTTGCCCAGTCATCGATCGCCGAAACGATCTAGGTGTTTTTGTAGATATTGGGCTAAAAGATAAGGATGTTGTCGTATCCTTAGATGATTTACCTGATGATAAGAAAGAATGGCCCAACAAAGGAGATTTCCTCTATGTCTGTTTAACGAGTGATAAAAAGGATCGACTATGGGCTAAACCAATTCGCTTAGATCAATTGAGGAAATCATTTCGTTTTGCTAGCAAGATGCTCTTGAATCAAGAAGTCTTGGCCACGATTATTGCTATTCGTCCTGCTGGAGCCTATGCCTATACAAATGATCGCAATTTCTGCTTTATTCATCCTAATGAATTTTTAGGACCTGTTCGTTTGGGGATGAGGCAAAGTGCTCGGGTTATTGATGTGAAAGCTGATGGTAGTTTAAATATTTCCTTTAAGCCACGTGCATATGAAATGATAAGCGACGATGCGGCTATGATTTTAGCTATGCTTCAACATACTCCCCATCAATTTTTGCCTTATCATGATAAATCTGATCCAGATGAAATCCGTCATGTGTTTGGGATTTCTAAGGGGCAATTTAAGCGAGCTATCGGCCATTTGTATAAGGAACGTTTCATTTCTATTGATGCAGATGGGATTCATTGTTTAATATAGGAGGAAGTTAGAATGAAAAGGCGGTCTTTGCAATCTATACAAAAGCAATTGCAGTCTTCTAGCTATAAATTAACTCCTCAACGACAGATGACTTTGCAAGTTTTGCTTGAAAAAGATGACAGCCATATGAGCGCTGAGGAAATTTATATTCAGCTGAAAAAGAAATATCCGAGTATAGGTTTAGCTACTGTTTATCGTACTTTAGATATTTTGACAGAACTCGGTGTGGTTTATAAGGTCACATTTGAAGATGGCATCTCTCGTTATGATTTAAAAATGGAGGGGAATGAGCATTTTCACCACCACTTGCTTTGTTTAGAATGTGGTCGAGTTGAAGAAATTGCAGATGATTTATTAACAGATATTGAACCTTTAGTAGAGCAAGAGTTTCAATTTAAAATTTTGGATCATCGATTGACTTTCCATGGAATTTGTCATGATTGCCAGCTAAAGAAAAAGGGAGAAGAATAAATTTTGAAGGAAAGCCTAGAAGACTTATGGCAAGATTTTCATCACTTTATGCAATTTGATCGGCAATTGAGCGATAATACTATAGTGGCCTATCGTATGGATATCGAAGCTTTTTTATCTTTTTTAAATCAAGTAGGTCTAGACCTCAAAAGTTATACAGAGGAGACTTTACTCCTCTTTTTTGCAGATAAAAATGCTAAACACTATGAAAGGGCTAGCCTATCACGATATCTTTCTAGCATTAGTCTCTGGACAGATTTTTTAGTTGAGCAAGGGATTCGGAAAAATAATCCTTGTCGCATTGTGGATTTACCTAAAAAAAGATCGGAACTACCTATCTTTTTGACAGATGAGGAAATTAATCGTTTATTGAAAGCACCGGATATTAGTCATCCCATAGGCTTTCGTGATCGGGTGATCTTTCAATTAATGTTATCGACTGGCCTACGAGTATCAGAAGTCATTGCTTTGAAACTTGACGATATCCATTTAGATGATGCTTTTATTCGAGTGATAGGGAAGGGGAATAAGGAGCGTATAGTTCCTATTACAGATGTCCTTTTAGATTGGTTAAAAACCTATATTGAAGATAAAAGACCCTTATTGGTTAAAAAATTAAATGGTATAGAGATGCATTTGTTAGTTAATCAGTGGGGGAGGCCTTTTACTAGGCAGGGCATTTGGAAAAACCTTAAAAAATATGTGCAGTTAGCTGCTATTTCTAAGAATGTGACACCCCATACGCTAAGGCATTCCTTTGCCAGTTCACTGATCCAAAATGGGGCGGATTTAAGGATTATTCAAGAATTGCTCGGGCATAGCGATATTTCTACAACACAAATTTATACTCATTTAAATACAAGTCATTTGAGACAAGTTTATCAAGATGCTCACCCAAGAAAATGACTGGGATACTTATCCATTGCTTAATCATGTATATTTTGTTGATGTGGTCTTTTAAGAAGCCTATATTGGATTGTTTTGTGGCTAGTATCTGCCTAGGAGGTTATGATGAATCCATTACTAGATAAATTACAGGCAGCTTTGGCTTATTTACAAAAAGAATTAAAAGAATTGCCTACTTTAGCTATTGTGTTAGGATCAGGATTAAATAGTTTAGAAGAAAAATTACAAGATAAACAGGTCATCCCCTATAAGTCTATCCCCTATTGTCCAAAAGCAACGGCAATCGGTCATAAAGGTGAATTATTAGTAGGGAAACTAAAAGGGCGCTCAGTTTTAATGATGAATGGCCGTTTTCATTATTATGAAGGTTATTCTATGGATGAGGTGACTTTTCTCATCAGGGTATTTGCTCTTTTAGGGGTTGAGCAACTCATCCTCACCAATGCAGCAGGTGGATGTTCCTTGAACTTTTCAGCCGGTGATTTAATGTTGATTAAAGATCATATTAACTTTTTTGGAACAAATCCCCTAATAGGACAAAATATTGACCTTTTAGGCCCTAGATTTCCTGACATGTCAGAGATATATACATTAGACTATCAAAGGCTTGCTAAAGAAGTAGCTAAAAAAGTAGGAATAAAGCTTCAAGAAGGTGTTTATATGGGGTTTAGCGGGCCGAGTTATGAAACGCCAGCTGAAATTCGGATGGCTCAAACTTTAGGGGCTAGTGCAGTAGGGATGTCTACTATTCCAGAAGCTATCGTTGCCAATCATGCAGGGATGAAAGTGTTAGGGATTTCCTGCATCACCAATTTGGCAGCAGGTTTAAAAAAACATTTGTCTCATGATGAAGTTTTGGCAACAGGCA
Source organism: Atopobacter sp. AH10 (assembly GCF_003664595.1). Classification (GTDB taxonomy): domain Bacteria; phylum Bacillota; class Bacilli; order Lactobacillales; family Aerococcaceae; genus Atopobacter. The sequence continues at coordinate 41,125 of NZ_QXPZ01000022.1, read as the reverse complement.
AAAGAGTAGCAGAAGATTTTAAAGTTCTTATCGAAGGAATAGTAGAAGATCTCCCACTTTGTTAGCTTGCTATATTTTAGGGAATTTGCTATATTATCAGTATTCATAAGAAGAGTAAAAGAGGTGTGACTTTGCTAGTCAGATGCCGAGATGATCAGATGAAAATTGCTATGGGCTTATTGTCTTTTATCAGCGATTTTAAAGACTTTGATCGGTTAAACAAGCTGTGTGAAAAATATCAAAATGAAGACAACAGAGCCCTTTATCTTTGGAAAGATGAGGACACTGAGAATTTTATTGGAGTGATTGGGGTAGAATTTGACGATGAAGATGTTCTTGTTCGTCAGATTGCTGTTAATCCTTCTTTCCGACACGAAGGAATAGCACATAAGATGCTCGATGCTGTGCAGGAGATTAATCGGAAGAAAAGTTTAATGGGAACACTTGAGTTAACCTCGATATTGACCCATTGGAAGGAAGCTCCAAAGTAGATGACAATTAAATCAGATCAAATGGAAATTAGAGTGGGTCAATTTGAAGGCCCACTTGATTTATTGCTATCTTTAATTAAAGAAATGAAGATGGATATTCATGAGTTGCGAGTAGCGGAAGTCACTCAACAATATCTGGCTTATGTTCAAAAGATGAAAGATTTATCCTTAGAGATTGCCAGTGAGTATTTGGTGATGGCAGCAACTTTAATTGAGATTAAGGGACGGGAACTCTTGCCTGTTGAAGAGGAAGAACTCGACTTAGAAGATGATCCTAAAGAACAATTGATCGATCAGTTGATCTTGTATGAGCATTATAAAGCTGCTCTACCCGCTTTTCGGGAATTGGAAGAGGAAAGAAGCAAGATTCACCATAAGCAAGCGAGCGACCTATCTTCTTTTGTTGAAAAAGTCCCGCTTTCTCCTAATAGCTACGAGCTGAATGACCTTCTATTAGCCTTGACAAAAATGTCCGCAAAATGGCGGAAAAGTCAACCCATGCAAAGGACTATGGCAAAGGAACAAGTTTCTATTGAGGATTGCCTCCTAGATATTAAAGATAGACTTCCTAAGTCCGGGGAACGTATGGCTTTATCATCTGTTTTAAAGGATTGGAATAGGTCAACTCTAGTGGCATATTTTTTAGCATTCTTACAGTTGGTGAGAGAGGGTGAAGTTGTTTTTTCTCAAGATGAATTATTTGAAGAAATATGGTTGCAAAGGAAGGGAGAGTAAACAGCTTCATGAACCCCTACGCTCTTATAGATGCCTTGCTTTTTGTAGCTGGGCAAGAAGGCCTTACCGTTAAGGAATTAGCCGAAGCTTCACAATTACCTTTAGGGACAGTATATGAGGTTTTGGAGGAGATGCAAAAAGAGGATGAAAAATCCGGAATAGTTCTAGAAACTTTTCAAGACAGTTATCGCTATGCTACAAAAATCGAAGCAAATGCAGCAATAGAACGTCTAGCTCAAACTCCAGCTATGATGAAATTGACACAAGCAGCCTTGGAAACGCTCATTATTATCGCCTATCGTCAACCGGTCACACGGGTGGAAGTTGATTATATTCGTGGGGTTAATTCATCAGCTGCTTTACAAAAATTGGAATGGCATGAATTAATTGAATCTTGTGGGCGTTTAGACCAACCTGGTAGACCCAAACTCTATCAAACAACTAATAATTTTCTCCAAGTTTTTGGTCTAAATTCACTGGAAGAATTGCCAGTTTTGAAAGAAGATATCTCTCTTGAACAAGCCAAAGATTTACTCAATTTTACCCACTTTGATGAAAAGGCTCAGCAAGGTAATTTATTTGATTTTAGAGAAGATAATCTAGAAACAGCTAAAGGTAAGACATCAAGCGAAGAGGTCTTAAGAAAAGGAGAAGAACAATAAGTTGGAACGTTTACAAAAAGTTATGGCACATGCCGGTGTAGCTTCTAGAAGGAAATGTGAATCAATTATCGAAGAAGGCCGTGTAAAAGTTAATGGGCAAGTGGTTACAGAGTTAGGAGTGAAGGTTTCATCTTCTGATAGAATTACTGTTGATGACATTCCTATAGGGAAAGAAGAACGGGTCTACTATCTTTTTTATAAGCCTCAGAATGTTCTTTCCAGTGTGTCGGATGATCGGGGTAGGCCAGTTGTGACGGATTACGTAAAAGTGGATCAACGAATTTACCCAGTAGGCCGACTCGACTTTGATACGACTGGCGCACTCATTATGACCAATGACGGGGATTTTTCTCATTACATGGCTCATCCAAGCCATGAAGTGGATAAGGAATATCAAGCTACTCTAGAAGGCTTAATAACGAATGAGGCTTTGAAACAGTTACGTTTAGGTGTGCGTTTGGAACAGGGAGTGACTTCACCTGCAAAAACGAAGTTGCTTAAACGGGATCCAAAGAAAAATATATCTGTTGTCAATATCACTATTCATGAAGGATGGAATCATCAAGTTAAGTTGATGTTTCAGACAGTAGGTTTTCCGGTAAAACGACTACATCGAATCCGCATAGGTCATTTGAAATTAGATGGAATGATCCCAGGTGAATATCGAAGAATTAAACCTTTTGAGTTGAAACAATTGCGTGGTGAAGCATAAGGTTTGAGAAGGATAGGGGAAGAAATGTCTAGCTAGGAGTATGGCGACTTTCTTTCTACTTACCTTAAGGGTGTTTTCCTTGCTCTTAAGATTGCTTTGTGTTAGATTATAGATAAATAAAATATGTAGATTCGTCTTCAGGGGCGGGGTGTAATTCCCCACCGGTGGTTAAAGTCCACGAACTCTTTATAGAGCCGATTCGGTGAAAGTCCGAAACCGACAGTATAGTCTGGATAAAGAAGATGGGGTTTATTTAATGAACTCTATTTCTCTCTTGAAATGGAGTTTTTTTAGACCTTTTTCTGATGAGGAATCTCAGAGGAGGAAGAAAAATGAAACAACATAGACAATGGGTTGGGGCAAGTGTATTTGGTGCAGTGGCGGTTATTTTGATGCTCTTTCAATTCCCGCTTATCCCTGGTATTTCTTATCTCAAAGTCGATTTTTCGGATCTAGCCATTTTAAGTTCAGCGGTTATTTACGGGCCAATAGCTGGATTTGTTTCGCTATTGATTAGAACTCTACTGCACTATATACAAACTGGTGGAGATATGGGTTATCCAATAGGGGATATTGCTTCTTTAGTGGCTTCTTTGTCTCTAATCACACCGATCTATTACTTTACGTTAAAATCTTGGACAGCTAAACGTTTTATAATTGGAGCAGGCATAGGTACCTTGACACTCACATTGGTCATGGCTATTTTGAATTGGCTAGTGTTAACGCCACTTTATCTAGCTCTTTTCCATATGAATTTAGGAAATTTGAGGGAGGTCATCCTGCTTGGGGTAGTCCCATTCAATTTAGCTAAAGGCCTTGTTGTGTCAACAGCGGTCTATCTAGTAGTTGGCAAATTATTGCCACAACTAAGCCGTCGTCGCATGGAAGGTCAAGCGCATTTATAAAAAAATAATCTATTAAAAATGAAGAAGGTCAACAAGTTCATGAGCGAATTATTTATACTACTATAGTTGCTAAAGTAGTAAAGTTCATGAAGAGTTGACCTTTTTCGCCATAAAAGGCCAAAAGATAGGTTATAATAGGCATAGATAAAGCCTCAGCTATAGGTCGCTGAATGGCTTATTGCTATGTTGAATTGCTCCAACTGGGCAACGCTTTGCAGCTGTTGTTAAGAGGGTATTTTCATCAGCTTGATAGTCTTTTTTTCCTAAATTTTGATCTTTTATGATGCTAGCAATGCCCTCCTCGTCGTAAGAAATAAGTTGCTTGGCGCAGAGTTGGCATAGTCCACAGGCGATGCATTGTTCTCGATCAATTTTAAAATACATAGGATCACTTCTTTCGGAGGTAAAGATGCAATTTACTGAGTTTTTAATCGTGGGTAGTGTAAAGGAACATCCTGTTAAGATCAATACCCTTAAACATATTTTGTTAGGGAAAAGAACTTCTTTTCAACTTTTAGAGACTTTAACCAATCGTCAATTAGCTTACTTTGGTAGTTTACCATATTCAAGAAGTCAAACCTATGGAAAAGAGATGCAAGGGCTTATAGAAGAGGGTAAAATTTACCTCAAAGATCAACAATTATATTTAAGTGACACAGGCAAAAAATGCTACGAAGAATCAAAGATTTTGTATAGACTGGGAGACTATTCTTTTATGCGCTATAGCGCTATTCAAAAAAATCTTTTGGAATTTTACAAACTTTTCTTACAATATCTTTCTTATAAGAAGAAGGAGAAGCCCTTTAATCGACATATCCCAGCATCTTATTTCACCTTACAAGTTTTAAGACGCTTTTGTAAGGAGGAGCCAGACTTTGACACAGACCAGTTCTTACAGGAATTGTATACTGCTTTTGATAGTTTTTATAATGAGTGGGGAGATATTTTCTGGGGGCAAATTTCAGGTTTTGAAATAGCTGGGCTAAGTGATCAAGTGCTCAGTTATTTTTCGCCACTTATCGAGGAAAGTTCAGATTGGTTTTTTTTACAAGTACTCTTAAAGCTCGAAAGAAAATGTCCAAGCGTGAAAAAAATCAATCAATTTTTGTTAAGATTTTTCCCGCTAGTTTCGGAAACAGTTTTATCGACATCTCGATTATATAGGCAAGGAATGAGTGTGAACGACATATGCCAATTTAGGCGAATTAAGCCATCAACAGTTTACGACCATCTATTTGAATATCAATTTTTTTATCCAAACTTTACTTTTATATCTTCACACGATAAAGGCATTATTCAAGAAATTCAAAAGCTAGAAGAAGCTGGTAAGTTATCTTTTGATCAATTAAAGGAAGCTCTTTCCTATCCCAAACTGCCATATAGTTATGTTCTGTTTGCCAGAATGGAAACTAAAGGAGGGGTACCATGGATCTAAACAGATTTTTAAAAGAAAGATTTCATTATCAATCCTTTCGTAAGGGGCAGGAAAAAGTAATCAAAGGCTTATTGGCAGGGAAACACATTTTAGGGATTTTTCCAACAGGTTATGGTAAAACTTTGCTTTATCAATTCATTGGAGCTTATCAAAAGAGACCAGTTGTTATTTTTTCCCCGTTAAAAGCGCTAATGATTGATCAGGTCAATCGTCAACAACGGTTAGGTTTAGGGAAAGCCGTTGCGATTAGTTCAATGTTAACAAATCAGGAGAAAAGAATGATTTATAAGAGGAGAGAGGACTACCGTTTTTTTTATTTATCTCCTGAAATGGCCAAAAACTCTCTAGCCAAAGAATTAATCGCAAGTTTAAAGGATCCACTTCTTGTTGTAGATGAAGCTCATTGCATCTCGCAATGGGGGAGAGATTTCAGACCCGAGTATATGGATCTTTTATCCGTCAGAAAGGATTTAAACTATCCGCAAACACTAGCATTGACCGCTACGGCTACTCCTCAAGTGATTGAAGACGTGAAAGGCTTAGTTTATAGGCAAGATGAACAGGTGACATGTTTTCGTTGCCCCAATGAGGAAAAACAACTTCATCTTGCTATTATTCCAGAAGCTAAAGAAGGCTGGAGAGAAGGGGAAAAGGAAAAAGCCCTTTTAGCTACTCTGAAAGAAATTGCTTTCCCAGTCTTAATTTATACAGCCTTTCGTAAAAAAGCAGATCAGTTAGCGCAAATCTTACGAGACCATCATTACCTTGCCCTGAGTTATCATGCTGGATTATCCGATCAGGAACGTTATAAGATTCAAGATATGTTTTTAGATAATCAAATTGATTGTGTAGTTGCTACCTCTGCCTTTGGAATGGGGATAGATAAAGCCAATATAAGAACTGTGATTCATTTTCATCCAAGCCAAAGTATTGAAGCCTTCATCCAAGAGAGCGGACGTGCAGGAAGAGATGGTTTGCCTTGCCAGAGCATATCTATAGAAGATCAGGCTTATCTGAATTGGCTAGATGGTCTTTATAGGACTTACGTTAAAAACTTGCAAGAAAATACCCTCGATCTATCGCAACTCTTTGATCAAGAAGGGCAGCAATTAGTGTATGAATTTTACCAAGATAAAGGAATCAGTCCAAAAGATATTCGGCAGATTTTTATCAAGCAATACCAGTATAAGAATAAACAATTACAGATGGTAAAAGCTTATTTAAAAGGCATTGAACATCCAGAAGTGACTATGCAGAATTATTTAGAAACAGGAAAATGGATAGCGAAAGAGGGCTCAATCGTGCCGATAGAAAAGATGCAAGAGGATAAAAGCTGGCAAAGAAAGCCAATTCCGATACATTGGAAAGATCGATTCGCTTCTTTGTATGGCAAAGATGACTAATTTTTCAATTTTCAAGAAAGCTAGCAAAATGATGGTTTATTTTAAGGTATTATTCAAGTCTTTATGCTAAAATAGAACAGGATTTAGTTTTGGAGGAGGTGTCGAAATGGCAGATAAAAAGTTCAACGATGATCAACCATGGTCTTCGACTTTCGGTGAGGAAGATAACGAAGAAAAGCATCAATTTTCTCGTACGGCAAAAAACTACCAAAAAAAGGACGCGTCCCCAGTGACGACTACATTGCTAGTGCTCTTTATCTTTTTGTTTACTATTCCGATCGTTTGGTATTTCTATGATAACCATCGTTCCAATCAAGAATTAAGCTCTAAATCTTCGGAAGAAGTGATGGTATCAAAAGCTGCTGAAAATGAGCAAAGGCAAGCACTAAAAGAAAAGAAGGAAAAAGAACGTAAAGAGCAAGAAGAGGCCGAAGAAGAGCAAAAGAAGGCAGATGCTAAAGAAAAAGAAAGACAAGCTGAGCAGGCTCGATCAGAAGAACAGGCTCGTCAACAACAAAATCAACAAGATTTAGCTAAACAAAATGCTCAGTCAGAAGGCCAAGGTCAACAAGACTCTGCGGGTTACAATAATAGCTATACTGTTCAAGCAGGAGATAATTTATATCGGATTGCTGTAAATCATGGGATGACTTTAGATGAATTGAAGCAGGTCAATGGTCTAGCGAACAATGATGCGATTATTGGGATGACGTTAAAAGTGAAATAAGTTTAAGGGAGATTCTGTGTGAATATTGCGATTGATGGACCAGCCTCATCTGGAAAAAGTACTATCGCCAAAAAGTTAGCTAAAGAGTTTGGTCTAACTTATTTGGATACTGGTGCAATGTATAGAAGTTTAACCTATCTAGTTCTTTCTCATGGCCTGTCTAAAGATGATATACAAGCGATAGTTGAACTAGCTAAAACTACTCCTTGTGAGTTTAAAAAAGGAGAAGAGGGACAAGAAGTATGGTTGAATGGTGAAAATGTCACGCTAGCTATTCGAGGTCCTGAGGTTACGGCTAATGTTTCTGAAATTTCTGCCATTCCTGAAGTTCGTCAGGTTTTAGTTGATCAACAACGTGCCTATATTGGAAGAGGACGAGTGATCATGGATGGAAGGGATATTGGAACTGTTGTCATGCCGAATGCAGATGTAAAGATTTTTTTGACGGCCTCAGCAAAAGAAAGAGCCAAAAGACGTTTCAAAGAGAACCAAGAAAAGGGTTTGCCTGCAGATTACGAAGCGATTTACCAGCAAATTCTTGAAAGGGACTACTATGATAGTCATCGGGAACACTCTCCTTTGAAAAAAGCGGAGGATGCAGTGTCTATAGATACATCAACTATCGGAATTGATCAAGTCCTTGATAAGATTCGCCAGATTATTCATGAAAAGGGTTAACTTGGCTAGACCACAAGGGAATTATGTGGTAAAATGATACCATGTATGGTGTTAATTAGCCTTATCAAGCAATTGGCACAGCATGGATTGCAAATTAGGAGGAATTTTTTTTATGACAGATTTGGAACATAACGAACATGTAGATCAAACTACGCCAGAAGCTCAAACTATGGAAGCAGCCCTTGAACAAGTTCAAGAAGTGAACACTGGCGATGTAGTTAAGGGTGAAGTGCTCTCCATTCAAGATGACAAACAAGTCATTGTTGGTATTCTTGGTAGCGGGGTGGAAGGTGTTATTCCTCGTAATGAGTTAAGTGCTGCGCCTTTTGAAAACATCTCTGATGTCATTGCTGAAGGGGACGTTGTTGATTTAGTTGTCATCAAACCTAACAAAGATAAAGAAAATGGTAGTTTCTTGCTTTCTCGTAAACGTTTAGAAGCTAAAAAGATTTGGGATGACATCCAAGAAAAATTTGACAAGGGTGAAACAGTAACAGGCCCTGTTAAAGAAGTTGTTAAGGGTGGTTTGGTTGTTGACCTAGGCATCCGTGGTTTCGTACCAGCTTCTATGGTAGCAAATTACTATGTAGATGACTTCTCTTCTTACAAAGGTCAAGAACTTGAATTCAAGATTGTTGAAATTGAACCAAGTGAAAATCGTTTGATCTTAAGCCGTAAAGAATTAGCTGAAAAAGAACAACAAGAAAAACGTTCTGCTTTCTTGACAAGCGTTAGCGAAGGCGATGTTTTAGAAGGAAAAGTTGCTCGCTTGACTAACTTTGGTGCTTTCATTGATTTAGGCGATATGGATGGCTTAGTTCACATCTCTCAAATTGCTCATCAACATGTTAATCACCCATCAGATGTTTTGACTATTGGTCAAGATATTAAAGTGAAAGTCTTGTCTGTTGACGCTGAACGTGGCCGTATTTCCTTGTCTATTAAAGACTTGCAACCTGGGCCATGGGATGAATTGGCTGAAAAGGTAAATGTTGGCGATGTTTTAGATGGGAAAGTTAAACGTTTGACTTCTTTTGGGGCCTTTGTTGAAGTGATGCCTGCTGTAGAAGGTTTAGTTCACATTTCACAAATCTCTCATGAACATATTGCAACACCTCATGAAAAACTTAAAGAAGGGCAAGATATCAAAGTCAAAGTTTTAGAAATCAAAGCTGACGAACAACGTTTATCCTTGTCTATCAAAGCTTTAGAAGAAAAACCTGTTGTGGAAACAGAAAAGCCTAAACAAGAACGTCCACAAAAACCTAAAGCTAAACGCCCAGCTGCTCCAGTTGAAAGCGAAAGTGCAGACGATGAATCTGGATTTACTTTAGGCGATCTTTTAGGCGACCAATTATCTGAATTTAAAGCTGAAGATAAATAAGTCATTTATTAACGAAAGCTAAGTGAGGCAGGGAGTAATCTTTGCCTCATTTCTTATTGTAAAAGTACACTTATCAAACGATAGTATAAAGTATAAAAGAAGGAGGGACTTATGTTACCTACTATTGCGATTGTTGGTCGACCAAATGTCGGGAAATCAACCTTGTTTAACCGTTTAGCAGGAGAGCGGATTGCGATTGTTGAAGACTATCCCGGTGTTACTCGAGATAGGATTTATGCTAGGGCAGAATGGTTAGGTAAAGAGTTCAATATTATTGATACTGGCGGTATTGAATTAACTGATGCGCCTTTTATGGAACAAATTCGTTTTCAAGCTGAAACAGCTATGGAAGAAGCAGATGCGATCATTTTTGTAGCGGATGGTCAAACAGGTGTGACCATAGATGATGAACGCCTTGCGACATGGCTAATGAAAAGTAATAAACCTGTCTTGTTAGCAGTCAATAAAGTCGATAATCCTGAGCAACGTTTAAATATATATGATTTTTACCAATTGGGTCTTGGTGATCCTTATCCTGTTTCAAGTGCACATGGAGTTGGCTTAGGGGATATTCTTGAAAAGATATTCCAGCTTATACCTCTAGACATCCCAGAAGAAAAAGATGAGGATGAAATTGCTTTTTGTTTAATAGGACGTCCAAATGTAGGTAAATCCAGTCTTGTTAATCGATTGTTAGGAGAAGAAAGGGTCATTGTGTCAAATGTAGCGGGAACTACACGAGATGCCATAGATACTTTATTAGAAATGGAAGATAAACGGTTCCGTGTCATTGATACAGCAGGAATACGGCAAAGAGGTCGTATCGAGCAAGGTACTGAAAAGTATTCTGTTCTTCGGGCTATGCGGGCAATTGACCGATCGGATATTGTACTTTTGGTAATCAACGCCGAAGAGGGCATTCAAGAGCAAGACAAAAAGGTAGGCGGATATGCTCATGAAGCAGGTAAAGGTGTCGTTATCGTCGTAAATAAATGGGATGCGATCGAAAAAAATAACGATACGATGAAAGACTTTGAAGAAGATATTAGACAAGCTTTCAAATACCTGTCCTATGCGCCTATATTGTATGTTTCTGCTAAAACAGGCCAACGAACGGAAAGAATTTTACCTTTACTGGAAACTATTGCTGCTAACCGTAAACGTAGAGTGTCTTCTTCTATTCTCAATGAGTTACTAATGGATGCAATTGCAATGAACCCAACTCCTACCGATAAGGGGAGAAGATTAAATATTTTCTACATGACTCAAGTAGCCATTGAACCACCTACTTTTGTTTGCTTTGTAAATGATAAAGAATTGATGCATTTTTCCTATCAACGCTTCATAGAAAACAAAATTCGTCAGACTTTTGACTTCACTGGAACAGCTTTGCATCTATTAGTGAGAGAAAGACAATAAGGAATATGAAAGTCCTGTGAAAAGTTAATGTAAGGGGATTAAAAATCTCTATTTCAATGATTTTAGAGGCTAATTTCGTTGTCAAATCAACTATTTTATGCTAAAGTAAATAGCGAATAAAAGATGTTTTTATTCGCCAATTGACAAGTCATGTCAGTGGACCATCCGACATGGAAACATGTTACAATTGAGGAGGTGAGGACCAATGGCTAATAAAGCACAATTGATCGAACGTGTTGCTGAAATTACAGATTTGAAGAAAAAAGACGTAACAGCAGCCGTCGATGCCCTCTTTCAAGTGATTCAAGATGCACTTAAAGATGGTGAAAAAGTTCAAGTTGTAGGTTTCGGTAACTTTGAAGTACGTGATCGTGCTGCTCGTAAAGGACGTAACCCACAAACTGGTGACGAAATTGAAATTGCTGCAAGTAAAGTACCTGCTTTCAAACCAGGGAAAGCTTTGAAAGATGCAGTTAAAGCATAAGTGTACGATTGAAAGTAGCGGAATCCTTGATTTCGCTACTTTTTCCTTTCTAGGATAGAGCTTAGCTAAAGGAGAGAATGGGATCCGTCCTTTTTTCTCTTTTGGTTGAGCTTTTAAGCCCCTTTTTGCCATTTATCGTAGTCATTTAAGAGAAAGGATGTATAAGGGATGGAAGAAGTCATAGAACAAGTGAATAAGCTACTAGATCAAGAAAAATTTGAGGAGCTTGAAGGAGTGATCAAGCAACTATTGCCAAAATTCGATCAAGTGCCTTCTAAAGAAGCTATTGAACTTGGTCGAAAGCTTTTGAGCTTCGGTTATGCAGACTTGGTGAAGGAACTTTTTGATCGGCGTCCTCTTTTCTCAAATGATGAAGCTTTGTTTATGGCTCAATGGGCTTTAAACCAGCAAGACTATGATCTAGCCCGTTCCTATCTTTATGATCTCAAAGATATGGATGATCTGACAAAGTTGCAAAAACTTTATCTTGAAGCAGAAGTTTATCAAGCAGAAGGCGATCCATATATGGCCGAATTCAAACAAGAGCAGGCACATTCTCTAGAAAAAGACCTAGGCTTTGATAACCATTTAGTGGATAGCTTAGAGCAAATTGAAGAATATTTAAATAACGGGCAGTATGAAGATGCCCAACAATTACTTTCTAAGATAGATCGTTTGGACCTATCTGATGAAGAAGCGGATCGCTATCTTCTCTATCAAGCCTATTATTCAGCTCACGAAGGGGATTATACGACTGCTGTTAGGTATTTAAAGGAGATCTCTGAATCCTCCTATACGGATAGTTTATGGCGCTATCAGGCTCAATTACTTGCTCAAGATGGAAAACTAAAAGAGGCCATTCAACTTTTAAACCAAATAGAATCCACCCCAGAAGTCATGGTCGACAAAGCTATTTATGAAAATAAATTGGGGAATAGTTTGAAGGCCGAGGCAAGCTTGCTATCTGTTTTGGATGTGGATTTACTTAACCAAGAAGCTGTTCAAATCCTTGGACGATTTTATCAAGAATGGGGTTTACTAGGAAAGGCCTTGGAACTGTATCAAACTCATCTTGCTGATCATGAAGATCCTAGTCAAGAAGAATGGTTTGCGGATTACTTACAATTGCTTTTAGAATTGGAAGATGAGGAAGGCCTATTGACATTAGCGGATAACTATAATTTATCTGCTCATATGGAATACGCTTGGATACTAGCCACGGCTTACAATAAGGCTGAAGATTACGAAAAAGCAGCTAAGGCCTACGAGTTGGCTTTTGAACAGTATCAAGACGACCCAAGATTTCTTCTAGAATATGCTCTATTCTTAAGAGATGAAGGAGATAAAGACGGACTAAATCAAGTGAAAGCCTTAGCTCTTTCTAGAGGCTTAAGTGGTGAATTTTGGGACAATATTGGAGAGGGTGAGGATGATTATGTCCTGTGATGATAAGAAGCGTCAATTCTTAAAGTGGTTTTTACAACACCATCAACTTAAAGACAAGGAAAGTTTGTGGATCCTACATTATTTACTCAACCACGATTTCCTTCTATCCCGCATTCATTTTATACAAGAGGCTAGCGACTATCCTAATGGTTTAGTAATGGCAACTGAAGACATGAAGGATAGTGATTTTTACTTTTACCATCAAGGAAAAGTGTCCAAGAATCCTGAAGAGGCTTTTCAAGCCATACGTTGTAATTGGCGAGATGATTATTATATTGAATTAAGATTCCCTGATGTAGATGCCGCCTATTTATATTTTGATCTTTTTGACCAAGGCCAAGCAGAAGAGGAAGAAATACAAGCCACCTTTAAGGAACTAATGGATGAAATGCGCCGGGATCAAGAAATAAAAAAAGTGAGAACTGCTATTGACCAAGCATTGGAAAAAAATGATTTTCTTACTTTAGAAAAATTGAGTGCTCGCTTGAAAGAGTTGAAGGGTGGCTATAATAATGCAAATTAGCTTAGATATCCCTATCTTTCAAGATTCTCTTGAAGTGATGGAAGTGCTTGAAGAAGCAGGTTATGAAGCTTATTTTGTCGGTGGTTGTGTAAGGGATGCCCTTTTAAATCGGCCGATCCATGATGTCGATATCGCTACGAGCGCGCTTCCCTATGAAGTGAAAGACTTATTTCCAGTAACTATCGATGTAGGTATTGAGCATGGAACTGTATTAGTGAGACATAAAGGGCAATCATATGAAATTACAACCTTTCGATCAGAAGGGGATTATAAAGATCATCGACGCCCAGACTCTGTTACATTCGTCCGAGATTTAAGGGAAGACTTATTAAGAAGAGATTTTACGATAAATGCCCTTGCCGTAGATCGTAAGGGTCGTGTAGTGGATTATTATGATGGCCTAGGTGACTTGAAGCGTTCTTGTATTCGATGTGTTGGGCGGCCAATAGAACGTTTCGAAGAAGATGCCCTACGCTTGTTAAGAGCTGTTAGATTTCAAAGTCAATTAGATTTTACAATTGAGGCATCTACATTAGATGCTATGAGGGAAAAGGCAAAGAGTTTGTCTTATGTTTCGGTGGAACGTTTAACGAATGAGTGGCATAAAACCTTGCTCAGTAAGCACTATCAACAAGCTTTAAATACATTTATGTCAACAGGCCTTTATCAAGCTTGCCCATTAATGAAAGAGTTGAAATCAGCTATTCTTCATTTAATAAAAAATCCAATTTTCTTTGTGGATGAAGCTGATGCCTGGACAACTATTCTTTATTTGGCTCAGCTTGATAGTTCTTACACAACCCAACTACAAAAAAGCTATAAATTGTCGAATAAACTTGTCAATGGCATAAAGCATCGGCTAAAAGCACTGAGAGCACTTCAAGATGGGGAATGGACTATTTGGGATATTTACCAATACGGAGACAGTTTTAAATGGGTGATTCCTCTAGCTAAACAATTACTCCCGGAATTTCATCATGAGTCTGCCATAGATATGTATCAAAATTTACCAATTCATTCCAAAAAAGATATGGCAATTACAGGTAATGATCTTTTAAAGGCGGGCTATAGAGGTGCAGAAATTGGGAACTTTCTTGATCGACTAGAACGTGCTATAGTAATAGATAAGATAATGAATGATTTTGAAAGTGGTATGGACTGGATTGCTCGAAATAATCGAGATGGGGGAAACTCTAAGCTGTAAGTATTAAAAGAAAAAGTATCACTTGACGAGGAGGCGGAGCAATGGATGTCATCATTGATCTGGAAACAACAGGACCGGATTATGATAAAGGGGATCGTATTATTCAAATAGGGTGTGTTTTCATCGATAATGAGAAAATTGTTGATGAATTATCCACTTATGTCAATCCTCAAAGATCTATTCCTCTAGAAATAACTGAATTAACTGGCATTAGCCAAGAAGATGTCAAAAATGCGCCCTATTTTGAGGAACTAGGAGCAAGTCTGTCCAAAGTATTAGCTGGTTGCAGGGTAATTGCCCATAACGCCAACTTTGACGTCAGTTTTTTGAAGAAAAGCTTTGCTAGTCTAGGCTTTACAGATTTTAATCCAGAAATACTGGATACAGTAGAGCTCAGTCAGATTCTTTTCCCAGACCTTAGACGCTATAAGTTAGAGTTGCTAGCTCAAGATCTTGGACTAGGAGATTTTCTTGCACATTCTGCCATTGAAGATGCAAGAGTAACGGCTCAAATTTACTTGCTTTGTCGGAAGGAAATAGCTAAGTTGCCACGAATTGTGCTTAATGAACTGATTCGTCTGGGGGCAAAGAAGGATTTAAGCTCAGTAAAACTTTTCAAAGAACTTGTTCAAACAAGTCAAGCATTAGCTGATCGAGTGGATTTAGTTCGATTGTTCCCTCATGTGGTGGCTCAAAAAGCCTTAGACAATGGCAAAGATAATTTGACTATTGACGACTATTTTTCTCAGCCTTCCCTTAAAAAGTATTTGGAAGATCACTTTAGATTAGCCCAAATCGATCAACCACTTTATCAACTAGCCTTTAGAGAAGAGACATTCTTAGATACAGCAGATTTAAATGAACATAATATCTATAGCTACACACTTGAATTATTGCCTAAGGGATTACCAGTTACTGTGATAGCATCTCGACAAGATCAATTAACTGCCTTCTTGCTTTATCTAAAAAGGAAAAAGGTAAATGCTTCTGTCGCCATTCTTAATGCTCCAGAAAGTTATGTTGATCTTTACAAGGTCGAACAAATCTTATCTTCAACGGTAGATTTTACTCGTTTGGAAATTGTTGCTTTAATGGGACTTGTTGTCTGGTTAACGAAAACCAAAACAGGTGATATGTCAGGTTTGTATCGGCTATCAACCTTAAAACATCTTGCACAATCTATTTGTTGCCATCTTCAGGAGAAGGTTTCCTCTTCTTGTTTCTGGAGTCTAGCAAGCAAGGCCTCTCACCAACAAGCTATCTTAATGACACAAGTGACTTATTACCGTCTAGGTCAAGAAATGCCACCATACTTACTAGAGCGTTGGTTAGTGGGATGGGGGATGGATCAGGCTGGCAAATTGATAAGAGAAGCAGTTAGGCGGATAGCCAGCCACCATGGTGAAGGTTTATGGCCTTTTGCTGAAGTAGGAAAAGCTACAGGCTCACTTATGCAATTAGCACAAGCCCTACCAGATAATAAAATCGCTACTTCCCTAAGATGTGATAGTAGGATAAGATACCACATTGACTATGAAAATCAAACTATCTATATGGTGCCTATTCCAATGAGGGGATATTTACAAGATTGGCTCCATAATCATGTTTATCAACCGATGACATTCTTTTTCAATGGGATAGATGCCTTTAATGAATGGGAGGCCTATCAAGGCAATATTTTCCCTTTAGACATAGCTAAAAAAAGGGAAATAGCCGTTTGGGCAAAGAAAGATACTATAAGCGAAAATGAACGAGTGAAATATTTAGCAGAAGAACTAGTAGAGTGGAGGAAAGAAGATTCCAATTCAAGTATTTTAGTCATTTGTCATTCTTATGATTTTTTATGGGAATTGTATGATAAAATAAGGAAGTTAGGTCAAGAAGGCGTTATGTCACAATCTATTAGCAAAAAGGATGTTTTGATTAGGCAAATTGCTAAAGGAAATTCTGGAAAAATAGTTTTGATGACATTAAACACCTTTGAAGCCAATGCCCATCTTTTACCTGAATTTGATCGATCTGTACTCACTAAGTTGCCATTTGAATCAATTGACTCTCCGATTCAACTGATGGCGAAGGATTATTATCAATCCAGAGCAAAAGATTATTTTGCTTCTTTCCAAGTACCAAGTATGATCAAACATTTGGAAAGCTTTGTTCGTTACGCAGGACAGATCTGTGGGTCAAAAAAAGGGATCGTACTCTTTGATCCACGTTTGTTACAACAAAGTTATGGGCAAACTGTCCAAAATAGCCTAAGCCCGTTTGCTGAATTTTATCAGTTAGATGGGGGAAAAAAGCATTAACCAATAGAAAGGGTTACTATGAAACGCAAAGTAATTAATACCGCCGTCCTTGTTTTCTTGATCATGTCATTAGTGATTATTTTATCCTATAGGCAATGTCAAAAGCCATTTATAGAGGCTCAAAAGCAAGGATTATCGATTCTTACTAAGAAACACAAGATTGAAGCGATTAAAAGTTTCTATTGGTTTAATGGGAAGAAATCCTATGGGACTTTTGTGGCTAAATCTAAAAAAGAAGGCTATTTTTATAGCATTATAGACCTTCAAAATAAAAAAGAACGGATCTTTAAGCAAAAAGATCTGATCGATGAAAAAGAAGCCAAGGAGATTACCATGAATGATTTATCCTTAAAAGCCGAGGCAATTAAAGAAGCTCGTTTGGGTTTGAATGATAGCGAACCGGTTTGGGAAATCAACTATCTCTACAAAGGAAAAATGGGATATTATTATATTTCCGCCAAAACTGGCGAATGGCAAAAAAATATCAGTAACATTTAAGAAAGGGTGTAATGTATGCAGTTAATGACGATGAAAGATGCGCCTAAGCACGTTGGGGAAGTGGTTAAAGTTGGGTGCTGGTTGACCAATAAGCGGTCAAGCGGGAAAATTGCTTTCTTGCAATTACGTGATGGGACTTCCTTCTTCCAAGGGATCGTATTAAAGAATGAAGTGGGGGAAGAAAAATTCCAGGAGCTAACGTCTCTTCATCAAGAAACATCAATGATCGTTACTGGTAAAATCCAAGAAGATAAACGTTCTGCTTTTGGCTATGAACTTTTAGTGGAAGATGTTGAAGTGGTCGGTAAATCTGAAGATTATCCCATTACTCCAAAAGAACATGGTGTCGACTTTTTGATGGATCATCGTCACTTGTGGTTAAGATCCAGTCGACAACATGCTATTATGACTGTTCGTAATGAAATGATTCGAGCAACCTATGAATTCTTCAATAAAGAAGGCTTCGTGAAGGTTGATCCTCCTATTTTGACAGGTTCTGCACCTGAAGGGACCAGTGAACTTTTCCATACGGAATATTTTGACCAAGATGCCTACCTATCTCAATCTGGGCAACTTTATGCTGAAGCAGCAGCAATGGCTTTTGGCAAAGTTTTCTCATTTGGACCGACTTTTCGTGCTGAAAAATCTAAAACACGTCGGCACTTGATTGAATTTTGGATGGTTGAGCCAGAAATGGCTTTCTGTAACCACGAACAATCACTCGAAGTTCAAGAAAAATATGTGGCCTATTTAGTTCAAAGTGTTCTAGATCATTGCTCTCTTGAATTAGATACATTAGGTCGTGACAAGGAAGTTTTAAAACGTTATACAGAACTCCCTTATCCACGTATTTCTTATGATGATGCCGTTAAAATGTTAGAAGAAAATGGCTTCGATGATTTAAAATGGGGAGATGATTTCGGCTCTCCACATGAAACCTTTATTGCTAACCATTTCAGCAAACCAGTCTTTATCTGCAACTATCCTAAGAGTATTAAACCTTTCTATATGAAGAAACATCCTACTCGTGATGATGTGGTTCTTTGTGCGGATATGATTGCCCCAGAAGGATATGGTGAAATTATTGGTGGATCTGAACGGGAAACAGATTACGATACCATGTTGGCTAATGTTAAAAAGCAAGGGTTAAATGTAGCTGATTATGAATGGTATTTGGACATTTGTCGTTATGGGGATACACCTCATGCTGGCTTTGGTTTAGGCCTTGAACGTGCTGTGACCTTTATTACAGGTACTGAGCATGTCCGTGAAGCTATTCCATTCCCACGATTGCTTAACCGTATTTACCCATAAGTTTTACACTATTTTAAGTAGAGGGGGCTTTCTGTCATGCGAAATAGGGACTTGGTATTAAGCGTACCTCTAGTGTTGCCAAAATCTTGGTTGTCCTATTATCATCGTCTAGGCCTTTCTTCTGAAGCTATGATGCTTTATATACACTTGTATGCTCATCGTGAGGGAGAAAGATCCAGAGTTGATATAGCTAAACTTGCTCGAGATATGGGAATCAAAAGCATCGACTTGTTCGCTAGAATTCAAGAACTGCTGGATTTAGAAGTGATCCTCTTAAAGACAGAAGAACTGGGAGATGGTCGTCAAAGTGATTACTACGATATTTCCCCGTTTGTCGATAAGGTCATTGCTTTAGAAGAAGAAGATCAAGCAAAATTAGTTGAAGATAAAGGGCAATCACTTTTAAGAGAAATCGAACAAGAAATACGCCATTCATTGTCAGCCAAGGATATTGAGCTAGTTAATGATTGGTTGAAAGTGAATAAATATCCAGTTGAAATGGTAAGATTAGCCGTTAAAGAAACCATTATTAACCAGGCAAATAGCTTGACCTACACGGATAGAATTTTGTTGAATTGGGAAGAAAAGGGGCTTTATCGTCCAGAGGATATTAAAAGACATTTGTCCATTAAGAATCCTGTTCAATCCGCTGAATTGGAAAGCAAAAAGGAATATCCTAAAGTTCCTTTAACCAAATGGTTAAGTTGATCTTCTTAGATTTCTATACAGAATTTTATGTTTAAAAACCTAGGCTCCTAAGGGTCTAGGTTTTTAAATGCCATTATTGTAACCGCTTCATAAGAAAGAAACCGCCTCGCTCTATGGGAGAGTGAGGCGGTTTCTAATACATCATTGTTGATCGTTATTGTTATCAGGTTTATTTTCAGAATCACTTGGTTTATCCGTTGTTTCGTCATTTTTATCCTTGCTGTCTGGTTTTTCTTCAGGCACTGTATAGTTAAGCTCTGCAGAAGAGCTACCTTCTTTTTTAGTTTTAGCTGTTACTTTTATGTGTAAGACCATGCCAGGCTTAATATTGTTGACCACAACACTAGTAGATTGGTCTAAATCTTGTTTTTGGCCATTAATTTCAATGCTGTAGGTCATATCTTTTGGCCCTGTTCCGGCCCAGGATATTGTAACTTTTTGGCTTTCTGGATCATATTCTGCAGCTAAACCTACTGGAGCTTTAAATGGGTCTTCTGGTGGCTCAAGATAGGAATAAGTTTTTGGTAGGTGACCCCGAACAAAAAGTTCTGTTCGAATTAAATGACTAGGAGTGTAAGGACCTGCTAGTTGTAATGGTTGGCTCCCATAAGCAATAGCTTCTTTAACAACAGAGTGAGGTTTTTTCCAGTCATCAGGTATTTTTTCATCTGTGAGGAAATTCATCAAGTATTTGTAAATTTCTTTAGAAATTTCTTGATCAGCGTAATCTAAAGAATGACCTTTGACAAAGGGACTATCATAACCTGTCCAAACACTAATAACATCCTTTGTGGTATAGCCAACGAACCAGGAATCCGGAACATTTGGTGTACCTAATATACCTAACTTAGTCGCTTGTTCGTCAGTATAGTTGGTCGTTCCTGTTTTACCAGCTTGAGGAATATCCGGACGATTGATATTACTAGCTGTACCTCTCTTGAAAACATCCTTTAGCATATCAGTAATCATATAGGCTGTATAGGACTTCAAAACGGGTTTGTCTTGGTGTTTTGGACGAATTTTTTGCCCCTCCCGTGTAATAATTTCTTTGACAGTATAAGGCTTTTGGAAATTACCTTGATTGGCAAAAGCTCGGTAGGCGGCAGCTAATTTGATAGGGGATATTTCACCAGTAATAGCATTGGCCTCCACCAAACCATTAGCACCGTCATTCTTTAAGTTGATATCTAATTTCTTCAGAAAGGCTTCAATATTGTCAGTTCCAACATCTTGGAAAACTTTTAACGCTGGGATATTACGGGATTGGGAAAGGGCGTCTCGTATAGTTAATGGCCCCATATAACCTTTATCCCAGTTATGAATAGGAATCCCGGAGGAATATTTATAAGGTTCATCAACCACTGTATGACCAGTCGAGTAATTGAGGTATTCAATAGCAGGTCCATAAGAAGTTAAAGGCTTAATGGTTGACCCAACAGAACGTTCCAATTGAGTCGCTCTATTGTAGCCGAGAAGTACTTTTTGCCTACGTCCTCCTAATATAGCCTTAACCCCGCCTGATTTTGTATCTAAAATCGTCACAGCATTTTGAAGAGAGTCAGATGAATAGTTGATAAAGTCCTTTGAGTTCACGATGTTATAGAGATATTCTTGCAAGTCTTGATCCATAGTGGTTTTAATAACAAGACCATCTTTATAAACATCTAAACCTGTTTCTTCTTTAACTTCATCAATTAATACTTGTATAAATGAGTCGTTAATCAAATCTTTGCGTTCTTGCTCATGCTCGTGTTGAGAAACCAATCCGTCTTTAATGTTTTCTTTGCAGGCTTTTTCATAGTCGGCTTGGCTGATAAATTTCATCTTCAACATTTGACTTAGAACGAGATTGCGACGTTTGGTGCTTTCTTCCGGATGCTGGTAAGGATCATAATTGTTTGGAGCTTGTGGCATCCCCGCAATCATGGCTGTTTGAGCCAGAGATAAATCCTTTAAGGGCTTATTATAATAATAGTCGGCTGCTGTTTTTACCCCATAAATATTATTGGCCAAATAAACCTTGTTTAAATAAAGGGTTAAAATTTCTTCTTTAGTGTATTCTCTTTCGATTTTTAAGGCGAGAATAGCTTCTTGGATTTTTCTTTTTATGGTCTTATCACTATCATTAGTGGAAAATTTTGATAGTTTCACTAATTGTTGGGTAATAGTGGATCCCCCCTGAGCAACAGCTCGACTCTTTATATTAGATAAGGCAGCTCCTGCTATACGAATAGGATCGATCCCCCAGTGCGAATAGAAACGTTGGTCTTCAATAGAAATAATGGCAGCTTTCATCATTTCAGGCACTTCTTTAGCCTTGGCGATTTCTCGATTCTCCCCGCCCATTTCCGTAATAAGTTTGTCGTTTCTATCGTAAATTTTGGTTTCGATAGAGCCTTCTAAGTCTTTTTGCGTGATTTCAGGAGTGGTGATAGCATAAAAGCTAATTAGGCAAATAATGCCTAATAAGAAAGCAAGTATAGCACTGGTCACGTATAGGCGGACCTGCTTCGATTTACTGGAAGGATGACGGTGATTTCTATAGCGTTGCTGGCGGCTAGTTTTCATAGTATTCTCCTTTTATTGAAATATACTGATCCACTGCAGGAAGAAAATCTAAGCGAGGATTTACTTGCTGATGGACAAGAAAAGCTTCAGTTTGAATTTTTTCATATGGGATAGATTTTCTACCATTTTCTTTCTGATCATAATAGCTAGTGACAAAGTCAAGAGGAAGTAAATAACATTCTTGCCGTTTAGAAAAATAGACCAAGAGAAAACTAATCCCACCTTGCTTTTGGCAGGCTTTCATATGGTCTAATTGATGCGCTTTAATATTGTCTAAGGGAAAGCGAGTTAACAATTGTGTTGCTTTAGCCTCGAAATCGATATAATAGCCCTTGTAGACACCATTATAGTCGGTTGTGGAAGCTTCTTTGTAGTAGGCTTCAGTAATTTTTACAGCTGAACGTTTAGGATAGTCTACTTGAACGATTTGAATGGGCGTTGGTTTTTTATGGATGACGGCCATGCCACGGTCGAGATAAAAAAGATTGCTTTGGTTAATCATTTCTTCAAAATGCATTCCACGAGAAGAAAATGTCGGGGTATGCTTAAGGGGAATCGGACGTTTGGCCCCTTTTGGATAGCTAATACTCATTGTGTCACCCTTTCTTGCCTTATTATACCAAATCATGCAAAGAAAACAGAAGAAATCACTGTGAAATTCATTTATCTTTTACATAACATTTCGAAAAAACAGAAAAATAATGCGAGAATGCTGGCTTTATGGTTTACAAGACCCTATTTCTATAGTAAAATTACTTAGTATGCAATATTTTCATATAACAGTGGAGGTTACGTCATGTCAACGAATTTCGAAAAATTAGAAAATGGATATGGTAAACTAACATTTACTATTGATGAACAAACATCCAAAGAAGCGGTAGATCGCGTATTTAACCGTGTAAAGAAAAATTTAAACGTGCCTGGCTTCCGTAAAGGGAAAGTTAGTCGCACTATTTTTAATAAAATGTTTGGTGAAGAATCACTTTATCAAGACGCCTTGAATGACATTTTGCCAGTAGTGTATACACAAGCTATTGAAGAAGCAGGAATTGATGTTGTAGGTCAACCAGAATTGTCTATTGAAAGCCTTGAAAAGGGTAAAGAATGGACAGTTAGTGCTAAAGTCCCAGTTAAACCTGAAGTAAAATTAGGCCAATATGAAGGCTTAGAAGTTGCTAAACAAGATCGTGAAGTTTCTGATGAAGATGTGGACAAAGCTATTGAAGCAGAACGAGCAAAATTAGCTGAACTCGTCTTAAAAGAAGATGCTCCTGCTGAAGAAGGCGACACTGTAATCATCGACTACAAAGGTTTCGTAGGTGATGAAGCTTTTGAAGGTGGCGAAGCTAAAAACCATGCCTTAGAACTTGGTAGCAAGAGCTTTATCCCAGGTTTTGAAGACCAATTGATCGGTTCTAAAGAAGGCGACCAAGTGACTGTGAATGTTACCTTCCCAGAACAATACCATGCCGCTGACCTAGCTGGTAAAGAAGCTCGTTTTGAAGTAACTGTTCATGAAGTGAAGGAAAAAGAACTTCCAGAACTAGATGATGAATTCGCTAAAGATGTATCAGATGAATACGAAACTTTAGAAGACTTGAAAGCTGCGAAACGTCAAGAATTAGTTGATGCTAAAAAGGAAGCAGCTGTCGATGCTATCCAAGAAGAAGCTATTAACAAAGCTATTGAAAATGCAACAATTGTTGACTTGCCTCAAGCTATGGTAGATCAAGAAATTGACAAACAATTAGAGCATTACCTCAATAACTTGCGCCGTCAAGGGATTGATCCTGAACTATATTACCAAATCACTGGTACTAGCGAAGCTGACTTACGTAGTCAATTCGCTGCAGGTGCTGATACTCGCACCAAGACTAACTTGATCTTAGAAGCAATCGTTAAAGATAAAGCGATTGAAGTGACAGATGAAGAAGTTGAAGCAGAAATCAAGGAATTAGCTGAAACTTACGAAATGGAAGCTGAAAAAGTCCGTCAAGCCGTTTCTAAAGAAATGCTTTCTTCTGATATCAAGTTAAAGAAAGCTTTGGCCTTGATTGTTGATTCTGTCGTAGAAAAATAACTCAATCAAGCATAACAAAGATAAAGCGAACAGGCGGATGAAGGTCCGCCTGTTTTCGCCATTAAGCCCTATAGGAGAGGTGAATAAATGTCTAAAAGCAAAGAACCTATCCATTGCTCATTTTGCGGTCGGTCGCAAGAAGAAGCAGCAGGAGATATTATTGTTGGACCTGGAGTATCTATTTGTTATGAGTGTGTCGATCTTTGTAAAAAGATAATCGAGGACCAATCAGCCGAAAAAATCGATGAAGATATCTCGCTTTTAACCCCTTATGAAATTGTTGAGGGCTTGAACCAATATGTTATCGGCCAAGAAAGGGCAAAAAAAGCTCTTGCTGTTGCTGTATATAATCATTTTAAACGGATTTGTGAATTAAGAGCTACAGCTTCTAAAGCTAAGGAAGAAGAAGTCGAACTGCAAAAATCTAATATATGCTTAATCGGACCTACAGGGTCAGGGAAAACTTTTTTGGCACAAATGTTAGCGCGTATTCTTAATGTTCCCTTTGCAATTGCAGATGCTACGACATTAACTGAAGCTGGTTATGTTGGCGAGGATGTTGAAAATATCCTCTTAAAACTCTTACAAGCCACTAACTATGATGTGGAAAGAGCTGAACATGGGATCATCTACATTGATGAAATTGATAAGATTGCTCGCAAAAGCGAAAATGTGTCGATTACCCGTGATGTATCGGGGGAAGGTGTTCAACAGGCTCTCTTAAAGATTTTAGAAGGGACGATTGCTTCCGTTCCACCACAAGGAGGGCGCAAACACCCTCAACAAGAAATGATCCAAATGGATACGAGCAATATTCTCTTTATTGTTGGTGGAGCATTTGAAGGCATTGAAACCATTGTTAAGGAAAGATTAGGTGCTAAAGTGATTGGATTTGGATCAACTAGTGAAAAAGTTGATGAATCCAAAACTATTATGGAGCAAGTCATTCCCGAAGACTTAAGAAGTTTTGGCTTAATCCCAGAGTTTATTGGACGATTACCTGTGATCTCAACACTTGAAAAATTAAGTGAGGATGATCTCGTCAATATTCTGACTGAGCCAAAGAATTCATTGGTGAAACAATACAGCTATTTAATGGCTCTTGAAAACGTTGAATTAGAGTTTAAAAAAGAGGCTCTTTCTGCTATTGCTAAACTAGCTGATGAGCGTGACACTGGAGCTCGTGGCCTTCGTTCTATAATCGAAAATCTTATGTTAGAGATTATGTATGAAGTGCCAAGTAGGCCAGAAATTGCTAAAGTAGTCATTACTGAAGCAAGTGTTAAGGGAACTCGTTTACCTTTAATTTATGATAAAGAGGGGAAACGCCTTAATTTTAATAAATAGGTCAAAGGGTAATTGTGTAAACAGGTTAAATGCTTAATGCTTTTACCTGTTTACTCCTTTTGATTCTAACTCATTACTCTTTAGCGACTTTACTAGGGACTAATAGGGTATCGTCTGTTATTTTTAGGAAGAGGAGGTTTCTATGCGAATTCAAGATGCGGAATTTATTTGTTCAGCAGTTCAAGCCAAGCAGTATCCTAGTGAATTTTTACCTGAAATTGCTTTGGTGGGTCGTTCAAATGTTGGCAAGTCGTCCTTAATCAATCGGGTGACTAACCGTAAGTCACTCGCCAAAACGTCTTCTAAACCTGGGAAAACGCAGACTTTAAATTTTTATAAGATGAATCGATCCTTTTTCCTTGTAGATGTACCAGGTTATGGCTATGCCAAAGTATCAAAAAGTCAACGAGCAAATTGGATAAAAATGTTGCAAAGCTATTTGGTCAATCGTAAAAAACTTGTCTTGGTGGGGCTTGTTGTTGATTTTCGCCATATGCCTATGCCAACTGATATTGACATGGTAGATTTTCTAGCAGAATTAGACTTGCCTTTTCGGATTATTTTGACCAAGGTGGACAAAGTAAAGAAAAACCAACAAGAGGGTCAATTTCAACAAATAAAAAAAGCCTTTGCTATTCCAGATGATGACTGCTATTATCGTTTCTCAGCTATATCTGGTCAAGGCGTTGAAGCCTTAACTGATCTTTTTGCTGAGGCTATTTCGGAGACATAACCATGGGGAAAAAAATTGACCAAACTATTATAGATCAAGTTTTAGAGGCTACAGATATACTGAGCCTAGTAGAAGAATATATTGATCTAAAAAAAGTGGGTCGTAACTATTTTGGCTCCTGTCCATTTCATGAGGAAAAAACGCCATCTTTCTCTATAAATCCAGAAAAACAACTTTATCATTGCTTTTCTTGTGGTAGGGGAGGCAATGCGCTTGGCTTTATAATGGAAATAGAAAATTGCTCTTTTAGCGAAGCTTTAAAAAATTTGGCTGATCGTGCACATCTTTCTGTGGCTAATCAGATTCAAACACAGGTTAAAAGGAAGCTAAGTGTTGATCCTGCTATAGATATAATTTCCAAGGCTTCGGCTTTTTTTCATCATAGCTACCTCCACACTCAAGGCGGAGAAAAAGCTAGGGCATACGTCAAACAAAGAGGCATGTCTCTAGAATTGCAAGAGGAATTCCAGATAGGCTATGCGCCTTCAAACCGTCTTTTGTTGTCTTCTGTTCTTCCGAAAGAGGCTATCGAGGATACAGAGCTAATGGAAGCAACAGGGCTTTTTATTCCGAGAAAAGATGGAGCTTCTTCTGCAGATTGGATTAGCCGTTTCTATGACCGTCTGATTATTCCTTTACGAAATGAAGAAGGGCAGCTTGTGGGCTTGTCTGGAAGACGTTTAGGAGAGGCCAAAGAAGAAGATGCACTATCTTCTGCTAAGTATATCAATAGTCCTGAAACACGGTTATTTCATAAGAGTAAATTTCTCTTTAATTTAGATCTGGCCCATAAAGCGATTAAAAGCCAGCAAGAAGTCTTCCTTTTAGAAGGCTACATGGACGTCATTAGTGTCTACGGAGCTGGAATAAAACAAACTGTTGCTTCAATGGGGACTAGTCTAACGAGTGAGCAAGTAAAGCGTCTAAAACAACTCAGCTCTACTTTTATATTAGGTTACGATGGAGACAAAGCGGGGCAAAAAGCAACAGATCGTGCGATCAATCTGCTCCTTTCAATGGGAGTTAATGAGATATATGTTCTTCCACTGCCTCCTGGGATGGATCCAGACGAGTATATTCAACGCTATGGAGCTGAATCCTTCCAGCGTCACTACCAGCATAAACGAGAATCTTTCGTGGATTTTTATCTGAGATTCTATGCTGATCAATATAATCTCGACAATGCCCATGATAAAGAAATTTATTTAACAAAAATTTTACCTAAATTACGAGGGCAAACGCCTATAAAGCGCAATCTTGTTTTTCAGCAACTAAGTGAACTTTTAAAAGTCCCTATTCGGCTCTTAGAGGAAAGCTTTGAAGAACTTCCTCAGATAGATAAGAAGAAAATTCCTTTCAAACGGCCTCTAAAAGATGAAGTTCTTCTTCCTATGCCAGATATCTTGACAAATTACGATAGGGCTCAAAGGCAATTACTTTATCGTCTGATGTCAGACGAAGGTGCTTGGGCCATGATTCAAGGGAAGGATATTTCTTTTCCAAATGAAGATTTTCAGGTTCTCTACTGGTTTCTGGAAGATTATCATAAAACTTACCAGGCTCCTTTTCATATAGCGCATTTACTGACTTTTATTCCAGCAGGGAAACAAGCAAGCTTAGTGTCCGCTCTTATGTCAGGAGATTATCCTGGCAAGGCAAAAGAAGAAGAAATAGAAGACTTGATTCTATCCATGACCAGTGGTTATCAAGCCCAAATAAAAGTGAAACAATTGAAAGAGGCAATAGAGGAGGCAAGCCGGCAAGGCGATTTATTGAAAGCAAAAGAACTAGCACAACAATTAATTAAGACCATTAGACATTCTCAGCATTTGGAGGGATAGGATAATGACAGATAACAATAAAAAAGAAATGACTTCCAACGCATTCAAAAGAGATACTAAGACCTTAATCGCTCAAAAGAAATTATTTGGGCAAATTCTTTATGATGAATTAACGGAAAAATTAGTTACTCCTTACCAATTGAATGCTGAACAAATGGAAGATTTGATTCAAAAATTTGAAGATGCAGGTGTCTCAGTTGTGGATGTAGATGGGGGTCCAACAAAAGCCCAATTGAAGAATTCCGGTCAAGATAGTGATGAGGAATTAGATAAAACTGTCGCCGAAAATGCTGGTGTGCCTACTGGAGTTAAAATCAATGACTCAGTTCGGATGTACCTTAAAGAAATTGGTCGAGTGCCTTTGTTAACTGCTGATGAAGAAGTTGATTTAGCAAAACGTATTCAAGAAGGAGATACGATCGCTAAACAAGAACTAGCAGAAGCTAACTTACGTTTAGTTGTATCTATTGCCAAACGATATGTGGGTCGGGGAATGCAGTTCCTTGATTTAATTCAAGAAGGCAATATGGGTTTGATGAAAGCAGTTGAAAAATTCGACTACACGAAAGGCTTTAAATTCTCGACATATGCTACTTGGTGGATTCGTCAAGCGATTACTCGGGCTATCGCAGATCAAGCTCGAACGATCAGAATTCCTGTTCATATGGTAGAAACGATTAATAAATTAGTTCGTGTTCAAAGGCAATTGCTACAAGATTTAGGAAGAGAACCTACTCCAGAAGAAATTGGTGCAGAAATGGATCTGTCCACTGAAAAAGTGCGCGGTATCCTAAAAATTGCTCAAGAGCCTGTATCACTTGAAACGCCGATTGGGGAAGAAAATGACTCACATCTGGGTGATTTCATCGAGGATGAGGGGGCAACTAGTCCATCCGACCATACAACAGCTACTCTTCTTCGGGAACAATTAGATGATGTCTTAGAGCAATTGACAGATCGTGAAGAAAATGTCTTGAAGTTACGTTTTGGCCTTTCAGAAGAGCACAATAATGAAGTAAAGACTTTAGAAGAAGTTGGGAAAGTTTTTGGTGTGACACGTGAACGGATTCGGCAAATCGAAGCCAAGGCGCTCCGTAAATTAAAACATCCAAGTCGCTCCAAACAATTAAAGGATTTCTTAGAATAATGGTGACCTTATCCAAACGATTAACTAAAGTAGCAAGCTATATTAAAAAGGGCTCCTATCTTTTAGATATAGGGAGTGATCATGCCTATTTACCTATTTCCTTGATGGAAAAGGGACAGATAAAAGGGGCAATTGCAGGGGAAGTCGCGCCAGGTCCTCTGAAGCACTCTATAGAAAAGATTCAAGAAGCAGGGTTTGCATCTGTTATTGAAGGCCGCTTGGGTGATGGCTTTTCTGTCTTGAAAGTAACTGATCCAATTGATGTGGTGTCGATTTGTGGTATGGGCGGGGACTTGATGAGTAAAATTTTGGCTGAAGGAGCTAAAAACCCTGCTTTTTCATCCATTAAGCGTTTTGTTTTGCAAGCAAACGTCGGTGAAGAAGAATTGCGGAGACAAATTTCAGCCTTATCCTTGAAAATCGTTGAAGAGACTCTTGTTTATGAAAAAGGTCATGTCTATCCTATTATCGTAGCTGAGCCAAGTTTAGATGAAACTATTTTATCAGATAAAGAGTATTTTATGGGACCTATATTACTCACTAAAGCTTCAAGTGATGCCCTTGTTCTAGAAAGATATCAACGTCAATTCAAACATTGGAACAAGGTGCTTCAACAATTACCAGAAGGTCATCCCCAAGTGCTCTTGGTTAAAGTTCGATTGCAGTGGTTAAAGGAGGTTTTGGATGAAATTAAGGGACTTAATCCAACAATTTGAAGAGGCCTGTCCGATCTCTCTACGTTATAAAGATGATCCAGTTGGCTTACAAGTTGGGGATCCAGACCAGGAAATTACGAGAGTTTTAGTCAGCTTGGATGTCCGCCCTTCAATTGTCAAAGAAGCCATTGAAAACAAGATTGATTTGATATTTTCTCACCATCCACTTGTCTTTCGACCTTTGCGACATTTACGTTATGATCGGGTACAAGAAAAGATGGTTATGGATTTAATTAAAGCAGGTATCAGTGTGTATTCAGCTCATACTAATTTAGACATTGTAGCAGGAGGGATGAATGACTGGTTTGCAAAGAAATTAGGTCTCAACCATCTAGAGGTCTTAGAAAAGACCAAAGATTTACCTTTGATCGATGTCCAATTAGTCTGTTCCCTTGATATAACTAATGAGCTAGAAGCAATCGACTGGCCTGTAAAATTTAGTTTAGGGCAAAGAGATATCGAATGGTCTCAATGGATTGAGAATGGGGAATATCACTATGCTTGTACTGTCCTTGCTAGCTACCAAAATGAAATGGATGCTTTTATCCATCACTTAGCCCATGAGGGGGTATTATTATCTGTTGACGTTAGGCCTAGTCTTGATACAGAAAGTGTCGGTCTAGGGCGAATTGGGAATTTAGAAGACAGTCTACCAGCAAAAGACTTCATCCGGCTGGTCAAGCAACTCTTCAATTGGAAAAATGTTCGCTTAGTAGGGCAGGTTGATCATGTTTCTAGAGTCGCTATTTTAGCTGGTGATGGAGGCTCTTTTTATCAGCAAGCTGTATCAAAAGGGGCAGACGTCCTCATAACAGGGGATCTCTACTATCATACCAGTCATGATATAGAGTCTCTACCTTTAATGGCCATAGATCCTGGGCACTTTATGGAGGCTATTATTCGTGAAGAATTACCGATTTGGCTCAAAAAGAATTGCCCAGAATTAGAAGTCATTGCCTCAAAAATCTCGACTGATCCATTCCGCTTGGCTTAAGCTTTCTAAAAGAATTATTTTCATCTCAGAACACACTTATTGGCCTTTTAGGTGTACAATAAGTGTGTTCATTAGCTATTAAAGGATAGAAATTCGGTCACTTAGGAGGTTTATTGATGAAAGATGAATTAGTTGAACGTTTAGTCCATTACTGTACTTTTGATACGCGTTCTGATGAATCCAGCCACACTATCCCAACGACAAAAAGTCAAGTTGAGTTTTCCAAACGATTGGCGAAAGAGTTGGAAGAAATGGGGCTATCAGAAGTCTTTTACAATGAAAAGAACGGCTTTCTAACAGCAACTTTACCTGCAACAACTGACAAAAATATACCTACTATTGGTTTTATCGCCCATGTGGATACGGCAGATTTTGAAAGTAAGAATGTCTTGCCTAGAATTCATCCTAATTATGATGGCTTGAAACTGCCCCTAGATGAAGAAGCTGGCTTGTATTTAGACCCAGACGATTTTCCAAATCTTTTGAATTATATTGGGCATACAATGGTCACCACTTCAGGACATACCTTACTAGGTGCAGATGACAAGGCTGGTATTGCAGAAATCGTGACAGCAATGCATTACTTCTTGCAACATCCAGAAATTCCTCATGGGAAAGTTCGTGTTGCTTTTGGCCCAGACGAAGAAATTGGACGAGGAGCAGATCATTTTGATGTTGAGCATTTTGCTTGTGACTTTGCCTATACTCTTGATGGAGGACCAGTAGGTGAACTGCAAGACGAAACATTCCATGCCGCCAAAGCTATTATCCACTTCCAAGGTAAAAATGTGCATACAGGTACAGCTAAAGGACACATGGTCAATGCGATTGAATTGGTTCGGCAATTTTTAGATATGCTACCAGAATCCGATGTTCCTGAACGTACGGATGGAAGAAAAGGCTTCTATCACGCCACTAATTTAAATGGTTCTGTTGAAGAAATGGTATTAGATTTAATCATTCGTGATTTTGACCGAACCCTATTCAATTATCGCAAAACTTTTATTCAAGATTGTGTTGATCAAATGAATGAACGTTATCCTGGACGCATTAAACTAGATTTGTTCGATCAATATTACAATATGAAAGAAATTATTGATCAGCTTCCTCAAGTGATGTCCTTAGCAGAAGAAGCCATGAAATCTGTTGGGGTTAAAGTCTTGAAACGTCCAATTCGTGGTGGAACTGATGGGAGTAAGATTTCCTATATGGGGCTAGCTACTCCGAATATTTTTGTCGGAGGAGAAAACTTCCACGGCCGCTTTGAATTTACTTCAGCTGAGTCTATGGAAAAAGCCGCTCAAGTCGTTATTGCCATTATTGAAAAAGCCGCCCAAGTTTAGATAAAAGTTTGCTTCTGAATATTCTGTTCAGGAGCTTTCTTTTTCATAAGTCAAGTTTAAGGAGGGAGCCATGTCTCTTCAATTGTATCGCCATCCCATTACGGATCAAGCAGAAACTTATTATATAGATCGGCTAAAAGCTGGTATTCAAAACAAGAAAGAATGGATCATTTTAGTCCCTGATCATATTAAATTTGAAAGTGAAAAACAAATTATTCAAAGACTCAGTGAGGATTCCATTTCAGCTTCCTTCAACATAAAAGTCTTATCCATTAGTCGCTTTATTTGGTATCTCCTGAGAGGCAATCCTATACTAGAGAAAATTTTACCTGCTAAAAGCTTAATGAATATGTTGATGGCAAAAGCACTAACAGCTTGTCAAAACGATTTGAGGGTTTTAAAGAGGTCAGCTCAATATCCTACTTTTGTAAGGTCCTTGGTCGAACTCTATCAGGAATTTTATAAAGGTCAAATTGATCTGGCAAATTTAGAAAAACTAGGGAATGGGAAAAGTTTTTTATTAAGTGAGAAATTACATGATCTACAAATGATTTTTCGCTATTATGAAGAACATTTGCCTAATGTTATAGCTCAACAGGACCAATTAATGCAGGCCGCTAAAGAACAAATGAAGTTGACAGAGCAGGGGATTGAACGAGTAATCGTGAGCCACTTTTACCAATTTTCTTCTATGGAAGAAGATTTTATTCTCAGTTTAGCTGAGGTTCTCCCCGTTGATTTATATATAGCTCATCAGGAAGATCAAGGGGCAATCGAAAAAAGCCATCCCCATTTTTCAGCTTTCTATCCTTCTTATAGAAGTTTAGATCGCTTAAAAAGACTGGCTCACGAACGGTCTATCCCCCTTACTGTTTATGATTTATTAGCTAGGAAATCTGATAGTCTTGTTCAACTTATTCAAGGATTTATTTCAAATAAGTTTCTTAGAGTAAAAACATCTGCATTAGCCATTTCTTCATTTAATCAAGCCAAGCATGAATTAAGAGCAATATTTAAAGAAATAAGGCGTTTAGTGAAAGAGGAAAAGGTTCGCTACCGAGATATTATTTTAGTAACTCGTCATTTGGAAGATTATCGGCAACTGGCGATGGAATTAGCCATTCAATATCATATCCCACTTTTTATCGACCAGGCAGAAAAAATGGTAGATCATCCACTCAACCAATTGATTTTAGGCTTAGAAAAAATGTGTCGGCCTTACTATACCGGAAAAGACTTGATTCACTGTTTACGGTCTGGACTTTTTTCCTTAGATACTTATACTCCTGGAAGCGAGGAATGGTTACGCCAAATTGACCATTTGGACAATGTTTTGCTAGCTTTTGGCGTAGATAGTTTTCATCCTCTTCTATTAGAAGATCCAGCTCAGGACGAAGATTTGGCTAATATTTTAACAGATATGAGTCCAGAAGAACGAAAAAAACTGTATGATGACTATCAAGCTATTCGCCAAATTTTCGATGATTTCCGTCAGCAACTCACAGCTAGAAACAATCTATCAGATATGGCAAAAGTTTTCTATCAATGGTGTGAGACTTATCAAGTCCGTGAATGGTGCAATGCTTGGCGTGAATGGTCAATAGAATCTGGTGATTTAGAAAGAGCTAAACACGATGAACAAGCATGGGATCTATTGATTCATCTCCTAGATGAAATGGCTGAATATGGGCAAGAAGGTAAGCTAGAAGCCCACCATTTTTTCCAACTATTGAAGATGGCTTTCCAGGAATCGACCTATCAGTTAATTCCATCTCGGATTGATGGTCTAAGCCTGACCAATCTCGATGCTATTCAATTTGGGCAGTATTCTTATGGCTTTTTCTTTGGCCTTTCTGATGATGTCTTACCTTCAGGACAAAGTCAAAAATCCTTATTGGATCATAAAGACCGTGATATTATAAAGGAGCACTTAACAGCGCAACAACAATTAAAAGATTTGAAGACTGACCAATTAGCATCAGAAAGCTATAAATTTGCGCTTGCCCTTTCTCATATCAATAAAAAAATATTCTTATCTTACCATGAAGAAAAAATCGATGGGACTATCTTACGACCATCCCCTTATCTATCTCATCTTGAGAGCTTAGTCGATGGGGCAGTTGATAATTTGAGGGATACAATAGACAATTTCCTTGATCAGGGGGATATCCTAGATTGGGTATTAGAGAATCCCAAAAATCTGCCTCAATTATTAAAATTGCTGCCAAAAGGTCCTTTGCTGGATCGTTTAAAGAGCCTTGAAAGATCAAAAGAGTGGACCAATCTTCCAGAAAATATTGGGAGTGATTTAGCTCATCAGATTTATGGAAATAGGCTTAAGATGTCAGTGACTCAACTGGAATCCTATTTCATGGACCCATTCGCCTATTTTTTGACTTATGGACTCAAATTGAAAGAACGCCCAATTTTTGCCTTAGATGCCTTAAAAAGAGGTAGCCTCTTCCATGATTCCCTTAAAAATGTCTATGATCAGATAGAAAATTGGCAATCGGATAATCATCAAAAGCTAGTAGATACGATTAATCGTTATTTGAATCAGGAAGAAAACCTGCTTGTTCGTGCTTATCAGAGGACGGCTTATTCCAAATTTTTACTCGAACAGATTCGCCACAGTCTTCTCTCCCTAGTGAGGGTACAGGATTTACAACAAAAAAGCTTTATCCCACACGCTATCTATACAGAAAAAAGCTTTGGAACAGGAGATAAAGATTCCTTACCAGGCTTAAGTTTGCATCTTTCTGGATCTGATCAGCTCATTTTAAGGGGGAGGATAGACCGAGTAGATCGTTTCCAAGTGAATCAAGACTCTTACCTGCTTGTGACGGACTACAAGTCAAGTCCAAAAGACCTTCGCCTAAGTGATCTTGTTCAAGGGTTAAATCTTCAATTGATAGCCTACATGGATGTATTGCTTCATCAAGATCAGAAAGCCTATTTTTTAGGGGCAGTTTATTCTCCATTGCAATATCCATTTGTCCTTCATCAAAAGGAGATGTCAGAAGAAATGAGAGAAAGACAGTCATTAGCAGAAATACGGCCGAAAGGTTTTGTCCTAGCAGATCCTGATCTATTAAAAGCTGTAAATCCTGGAACTGATGTGGGGCAGTCTTCTTTGAGTTTGCCTTTCCGACTAACGAATACTGGCAGTTTAAACCAACAGCAAAAGGCCTCACTTCTCAGTTTAGAAGATTTTTCTCTTATCAGAGACTATAGTTTATATTTAATGAAAAATGCAGGCTTAGATATTTTAAGTGGCCAAATTAAAATGCAACCCCTTAAGGAGCAGACATTTGTCGATACGATAGCTACTGGTAAATATTTCCCAATCAGTTTATTTGATCCAAGTCAAATGGGAAATCGCTATCGTCTAATAGATAGACAAGCCAAAGACGATCCGTTGAAATTTATGAAAAGCTGTTTAGAAAGAGGTGACAGCCATGACTAATTCATCTATTCCACCAAAACCAGAAAGCTCAAAATTTACAAACAGCCAATGGCAAGCCATCTATCAATCTGGATCGGATCTTTTAGTTTCAGCATCAGCTGGATCTGGCAAAACGACTGTTTTAGTGCAACGAGTTATGGAAAAAATACTGTCAGGTATTTCTATTGACCGTTTGCTCATCGTCACTTTTACTGAAAAAGCAGCCAAAGAAATGAAAGAGCGGATTGAAAAAGGCCTTCAGGAGGCTTTAAACACTGCTAGAGGGCAGGAGGCTCATTATCTTAAAGGGCAACTACTGGCTCTTCCAGATGCCTATATTTCGACCCTACACGCTTTCTGCAAAAGACTAATAGACCAGTATTATTTTTTGCTGGATATTGATCCACAATTTAGCCTAGTAACGAAAGATTCTCAGTTAAATCTCTTTAAAGAAGATGCCTGGACTACTTTACAAGAAGAAGGCTATCAATCAGACATGGCTTTTATTCAACTTGCCCAAGAATATGGCTCTCATAAAGGGGATAATGATTTTCGCTCGATGATTGAATGTTTAGATACTTTTTCTCGGGTAACACCAGATCCAGATGCTTTTTATGACCATGCCTTAGAAGCTTATCAAGGGATTGAAGATTGCCAGATTTTCGGTGAATCTATCCTCTATCAAAAATATTTACTAGCCTATTTAGAGGATGACCTGCTAGGAATTTTCCAGGAAGCCGAACAGCTGAATCAACTGTCTCAAGGAATTTCTGGAAGTTTAAAAAAATGGATGCTTCATCCACCAGCTCTTCGTCAATTGATAAAAGACGTCATCCATGCCTTAAAGCTCAATAATTTTGATCTCGCCTATCAACTGATACAAAAAATAGGTCAAGAGAATTTAAAGACGCCTGTCCTTAGCAAAAAAATGAAAGAATCAGAAGATGCTCCGACATTAGAAAACATGCAAAAGCTGTCAAAATCCATTTTACAATCCTTGAAAAGATTGAAAGAACAGGTATTCTTTGAAGATGGAGCAGGGCATTTAGAGATCCTGCGCTTGACGAAAATAAAGGCTGAAAAAATGATCTCTCTTGCCAAACGCTATCGTCAGATTCTAAAAGAAAAGAAGAGACAGCAACATGCTATTGATTTTTCGGACCTAGAGCACTTTGCTTTAGAACTGCTTTCCATTGATATGGTTAGGGATCTACTAAAAGAGCAATATAATGAAGTTATGGTGGATGAATATCAAGATATTAATCCTTTACAGGAAGCTATAATACAGGCTGTTTCTCACCATAATCGTTTTATGGTAGGGGATGTCAAACAATCTATATATGGTTTCCGATTAGCTAATCCTTATCTCTTTTTGAATAAATACGAACGCTATCAAAGGGATGAAAAAGAGGGGAAGCTTATTATTCTTGCCGAAAACTTCCGTTCTTCTCCAGAAGTTATTGGATCAGTCAATCAGGTTTTCAGGGCTATCATGGATAAAAAAGTGGGGGATATGGCTTACGATAAAAAAGCCGAACTAATTGCCGGTTTACAAGCAGATAAGAATGATGATTTAGAGACAGAACTTATTTTGGTCGATAAGCCTAGCGAAACATTGGAAGAGGACATGATGGAAGACTTTGATTGGACGAACTCTTCTGATTTTCATCTGTTATGCTCAAGAATTTCTGACTTGGTGGCCAGTAAAAAAGCTTCTTACAAAGAAATAGCTATTCTTTTACCTAATCGGAATCGTCTGGAAGACTTGGAGAATATAGCAAGTAAGTGGCAAATACCTTTGATTTCTGATAAAGCAGAGGATTATTTCAAAAGAACTGAAGTGGCCATTGTCCTCTCTCTACTGCAAGTCATCGATAACCCTTACCAAGATATTCCATTAGTAAGTCTTATGCGTTCACCCATATACGGTCTTAAAGAAAAGGCTTTATCTCACATACGAAGTCGGTCAAATGCAAAAGCTTTTTACCAAGCTGTTTGTGATTTTGCTCATGAAGACCTATCAAAAGAAGATCCTCAAGTTCAGCAATATCAACAACAAGTTCTCCTATTATTGAGTGATTTAACGAAATGGCGCAATCTATCTCACCAAGAATCACTAGTGGGCTTATTAAGCCGAGTGTATAGGGATACTCTTTTTAAAGAACGTGTAGCCTTAATGCCAAATGCAGACAAACGGGTTCAGAATTTAGAAGCTCTACTTGTTTATGCCTCGGACTTTGAAAAGTTAGGCTCTTTAGGCCTTTCTCGTTTTATTACGCATTTGAATGAGATGATCTCTTACGATGAAGATTTATCGTCATCCTCTAAGGAGATTAGTGAAAGCATCGATGCTGTCCGAGTAATGACCATTCATGGGAGTAAGGGTTTAGAATTCCCTTATGTCTTCTTAATGGGACTTGATAATCGTTTCCGTTTCTATACTCCCAAAACGCCATCCACTTCAAAGAAAAATAGACTATTTCTATCCTTTGAAGATGGAATAGCCTTAGATCTTATTGATGAGGAGAAAAAAATCATTTATCCTTCTCTATTGAAAACCATTTTACAGCTAAGACAAGATAAAAAAATCTTAGCTGAAGAAATGAGAAAACTTTATGTGGCTATGACTAGAGCGAAGAAAAAACTCGTAATGATCGGGCAAACTGACCCTAAAAAACGAGTCGAATATGCAGAACGTCGCCTAGAAAATGACCAATTAAGTGCCTACCATCGCCTGCATGCTACTTCCTTTTTAGATTGGTTAGCCCCTGTTGCCTACCACACTAACTTTTCTTTAGAAATTGTCGATGATATATCTTCTTCTATTAGTCAATGGCTACAGCAAATTGCTGGTCGTAAGGAAGACCTGCTAGCTGAAAGCAAAAAAGAGGACTCAAGTGAAAAAGATCATAGCAGCCAAAGCTTATTACAGATGGACTGGGCTAGTCTACTTGAACAAGTCTATCCACATCAAGTGGCTGCACAAACAACGGCTTATCAAGCTGTCTCAGAGATAAAACAGATAGTGGTTGATCCTGATGAATTAGAACTAGAGCCAATAGAAAGTATTGCTTGTTCTCTATCTAATCGTTTTAGACAGCCAATGGAGTCCAGTCCTGCATTTGCCAGTGAAAGCCAACTAACTCCAACAGCAAGAGGGAGTTTGATTCATGAACTATTTAAAAGATGGGCTTTACGATGCCTACCCCATCCCCCACAAGATAAAGAAAAAGAATTCAAGCTTATTTATCAGGAACTAGCTCTAGGCAAAAAAGGCCTAAGTAGTGATGAACAAGTCCGACTTTTAAATTTCTTTGATAGACATATTCAGGGCTTTTTAAAGGACCCACTGGATCATTTACATGTGGAAGAAGCCTTTACCCTTGTTTTGCCGGCTAATAGGCTCTTTAACGAAAGTGATCTAGAAGAGAATGACCAGCTACTTATTCACGGGATTATAGATCTTTTTATAGAAAAAGAGGATGGTCTCATTCTTCTTGACTATAAGACTGATCACTTAAAAGGAAAAACTCTAGAAGAATATGCCAAGCGCTATATACCACAACTATCTGCCTATGCTATTGCCTTAGAAGCAGCCTACAAAAAGCCCGTAATAGCTTGTTATTTGGCTTTTACTGAAGCGGATCAATTACTTCCTATAGCTGTTCCACATCTTTTTAAAGGGTCTTACTAAAAGTTCTCGAGCCTTTAAGTATTTCATATTGTTGCTTATTTTTATTGATGTTAAAATATGGTTACCGTGGCTTATAGAGGAGGGAAACTATGCGATTCCATTTGAATTATTTGGGGCAAATGTTATGGGGAAATCATAAATATTATTCTAGCAACAAAAGAAAGACTAGACATATGTGTATGGTTCTTACTTCCCTTTGCCTTATGCCTTTCTTCTTTAATGTGGAGCAGGCTTCCAACAAAATCGTGTTTGCTGATGAAGTAAACTCAGGCAATCCTATCAATCACCCAGCAACTTATCCAGAATCCTATATCAACGGTCAGCCCAAAGAACAACTCAGCAAAAAAGGGGAAAAAAGAGGCTATCCGGCTAATACCCTCTATCTAAAAGATCATGAATTCTCTTATGTTGATATGGAAGGTCTTTCAGGGGAAGGAGATGATTTCAATCGGCTAGTAGAGACTTTGAATAGCCATATCGTCATTACCGGCAAAAATGGACTACGAGCAGTTTTCGGTCATTATAACCATCAAAACCTCTCCAGCGATTTCCAATTTACTATCGTTCCACGAATGAAATTGATCGAACCTGGTTCTATAGCCATAATCACGGACAAAGATGGTTATTCAAAGGGATATGAATTCACTAATATTTTTTCCTTTGTCCGTCATACTCAGCAAAAGCAGTATTATAACGGGTATTTAATCCCATCACTTGTTTTTGACGGGACTAAAGACAAGCGAGAAATGATCTATTTACAATATTGTCGTGGAGATATTGTGACAACAGGGCCGGCAGAAGACGGGGGATTAGATTCCCTCCTAATTGCAAATTTTGGCTACCGTATATGGTAATTCAAGTATTTTAATTGGAGAAAAACTCCTAGTTCAGGCAAATTGCTTGCGGTGAGCTAGGAGTTTTTTTATAAGAGAATTATTGAAAATCTAAGCTTAATACTTGCTTACTGCCATAGAGAGCTATTTGTAATTGCGAATTACTTGCCTCTTCTGGGACAAGTAAAGCCACTTTTAATTTCTTTTCCTTGTTTTCAATAACTTGCGCATTTAAAGATTCTTTGGCTAGAAGGGCAGGAGTACGTAATTTTTGGTCTAATATACTACCATCAGATTTCTTAGAATAAAATAGCAATTGTGACCCCTGCAAAGGCTGTCCTTTAGTGAGTCGTTTTATTTTAAGGGTAAAAATAGCCCATTGTGTCCCAACAGGAGGCTTTTCTTGAAATGGATCATTCTTATGTATCTCATTAAAAGCCTCTTTTCCAAGAGTAACCTGTACAATTTGCCCTGAAATTGTTTCACCTTTTGTCTTACCTTTTAAAATCCAAGGATCCTTCAAATGTGGGTTTTTCCCCTTTTGGGCCGCTGTAATGGAGGATTGCCTTCCTATACTTGGAACATGTAAAGTTTTACTGAGGACAAAAGCCAAACTAAGGCAGGCAACTAGTAGTAATAGCCAGCTGTTTAAAGAAGAGTGGGGTGATTTTACTTTTTTTCTCATAGTAATACTCCTTTCAAGAACGATAGGACAAGATAATATAAGCCACTCATTTATTATAGCTTATTTAAAGACTGATCTAAAAAAATTATTGGCTTGAAATTGTAAGAGAAAATTTGTTTAGAAAGAAACTCCTGACTTTGACACTTGAAAAATAAAAAAGCGAGTATATATGTTGATTTAACAACGTTTATACTCGCTTTGCTTTTTTTGACCTGTATATACTAGAGTTTCACTTCTGTGTGTTTGGCAATTAAAAAATCAACCACTATGGCAATTAAAATCCAATCAGTGTGGCCATTAAAATCCAGCCACCCCTTCGTTATTTATTGCATGGATGAATGCCTTAAGCGATAACTATCTCTCTCATGCATAATGAGTAAGCCGTGATGAACCATGCGATCCAAAATAGCGACGGCTAGCTTCTGATCATAGAAGATCGTATTCCATTCATTGAATGGTAAATTGGTGGTTAAAATCACACTCATTCTCTCGTACAATTGGAAATCACTTCAAAAAGCATTGGGGTTCCAGTCGTTCAAATGGAAGATAGCCCCATTCGTCTAAAATTAAGAGCGTAGCTTTTTCTAATCTTTTCCAAAAATGGTCTTCTTTTCCCATTTTCTTTAACTCAACGAGATGGTTGACTAACTTACTGGTTTTGTAAT
>NZ_QXPZ01000021.1 GCF_003664595.1 Atopobacter sp. AH10 | reverse complement strand
ATTTACATGGCGTCTTTTTTTTTCACAATTGAGTGGCTAAGTTCATTCTAAAATCCACCAAAAGACCTTAACTTTTCCATCTCGGCTCCCATAAAAACCTGGAACAACTACTTTTTGCTTCGCTTGAATATGCTGATTAATCAATTCATAGGAACGAGGCAAATCGACTTTATCGCCATCAAAGACGATGAGATCTTGCGCATCCACAAAATCATAATGTAAATAATTCGCCAATAGTTGGGCATTTAAGTATTCTCCTCGACTCAAAATATAGTCATAGGAATCCGATACTTTGACTTTTTCTAAACAATCTTTGACCACATCATCCAATGAACTATCCAAAGATAAACTTTGGATGATCTCTAGGAATCGTTGGTGAATACGTTCTAAACTTTGGTTACGATCATTTTCTATGCCGTTGACCTTTTTTTGTAATTGGCTAATCTCTTCTTCAATCTCTCTCTTATGTTGATTGGCTTGATCGACATTAATTAAGAGATCCGTTACCTTCACATCAAGAGGATTGCGTTTGCCAGGGGCTGAAACCACAACAATTTGCCGATTTTCTTCTCCTTCAATAATCTTCTTTACCTTACGAAATTGATTGGCATCAGAAAGAGAAGATCCACCAAATTTGGCTACAGATTTCACTTCCAATTCTTTTAATTGGTAAGGGGTGTTTTGGTAAACCGCATAATTGACCCAATTACCGAAAAATAAACTTGCTGTAGACTTCCACAACATGTCAATAGAATCGGCTTGCCCAACTTTCCGATAATAATGAATAGGAGGCTTTATAGGTAAGTTTTTCTCTAGATCACGAACATATTCCCGATGTAAAGTTTCCTTATCATATTCCAGGTGCCCCAAAGAGAAAATAAATCGTTGATCTTGTGTCGCTGCTAGCACCACTCCAGTTTCAGGACTTGTCGCCAGAATATCCAAATCAGGAACAGCTTCTAATTGATCGGCTTCAATACGGGTGTAGCGGGATTGTGGAATATAAAAGATATCATCCATTCCATAAAGCAAGGGACTTTCGGCAATTTTCTTAAAGGGATAGATCCCAAAAATCTTCTCTGTTTCTAACAAATGATGGATATTGTAATAGTAATGAAGAGCAGCTTGTGCAGCCCAACAAATAAATATCGTAGAATACACATGGCTACGAGCATATTCAAAAAGCTGCTCTAATTCTTTCCAATAAGCTATGTCATCGTAGGAGAAACGCTCTAATGGAGCCCCAGTAATAATCATGCCGTCATATTTTTCATCTTTAATATCTTGATAAGTCCGATAATATCGTCCCAAACGTTTCAAATCTGCATGCTTACTTTGATAGGTTTCCGTCCGTATAAAATCCACTTCAATTTGCAGAGCATGACCAGACAAAAGCTGCAAGAGCTGAAGTTCAGTTTCTTCCTTATTAGGCATCAAATTCACAATAGCTATCCGCAAAGGTCTTATATCTTGTGTATGAGCTCGTTCTTGATCTATAGCAAAAATTTGACGACGTAGCAATTCCGTTGTATCTATCAAATTTTCTGGAAGAATAACTGGCATAAAATCCCCCTCCTAAAACTATCCCTTCATTTTGCGATCTGGTATATAACTGAAACAAGCAAAATCTACTAGCCTGAAATATTTTTCAACCGTTTCAAGCTTAAAGCGTCTTATATTTTTTAACTCTTAGATATTACTTATTTCAAATAAAAAAAGAGCCTCCATCCGATAAGGACGAAGACTCGCGGTACCACCTTAATTTTTTACTATTTCTCAATAATAAACTCTATGAGTATTCCATAATACTCTATGCTATAACGGGCATCCCGTAGTCACTTAACTATTCAGTGACTCATTTTAAAAAGGCCATCTTCACTGTTCAAAATTCCACTTCTTTCACCCTAACGAAGCTCTCTATTTGCCTTTTGAACAGTTACTCTTCTTTCACTTTTTTCTATAACAATTGCCGTCATTGTACCTTGAAAATACTTATTTGTCAATGAAATAACGCTTTTCTCATCGTTTTTTTCAAGACGATTAATCTTTCAAAAGTTTCCATCTGTCTCTTTAAGCTATCAAGCGATAAATGAAAGGAGAGACTAGGCTTCTTTTAATTTCTTTGGCCTTCTAACTGTTTCTCATATGGTGCCATTTTTTCCTTGTATTCTTTGTGCTCTTTGACTAATTTGCGGTAAGCCTTCTCTATCTTTTCATCATGCTTTAAGAGAATCTCGTAATCCTCTTCTAATAAGGTCCTTTCAAATTCTACATCTTCCAAGACACAGTAAAAGACAATATTTAAAACCGCTAGTAAGGCAATCAGTAGCACTAAAAACTTACGTGCCAGTAAAAGCGATTTTAGCCATTTTGCCCATCGAAAAAAGCTAAAAGTCTTTTCTTCTTCATCCATTTCTTCCTCTTCATCACTACAAGAGCAAGGCCTCTCTTCTCCCCATGATGGCGTGTCCTTCTGAAAGGATCTCCCCCACTTATCCCTTTTTTCTTTGTCCATCCTATTCCCCCAATGCTGTCCTAATCTTGACCCTTCTCCTTCAAACGATAGCTCCATATACTTAGTCAAAGCTAAGCCAACAAGCTCCTATCATATTTGACTATCAGTCTGTGATAAACCGTTAACGATCTATTCCTCATCAAAATGAGACGATCATTCAGCTATTTTTTTGCATTCCAAAAGACTAACTAGATGCTTTTAAGTTTACCATAAGGCTATAAGCATTTATAGAAAATTCTTAATCAATCTATTGTTCTATTGCTATTTTAGAAAGACCTCTCTTGAAATAAACAACACCTCCTAAAAATTGGATGGCATCCGTTTTTTGGAGGTGGTCTTCATTTTAAACTTCTTTTGCTTTTGCCAATATAAATCCTTCATTTTAAACTTCTTTTGCTTTATCCAAGAGAAAACTTTCAATAGCGTCTGCTAACTTGACATTGTCAGCATGTGAAAGGAGGCAAAAGCGGAAATCACTTGCTGTCA
Organism: Atopobacter sp. AH10; assembly: GCF_003664595.1. Lineage (GTDB taxonomy): Bacteria > Bacillota > Bacilli > Lactobacillales > Aerococcaceae > Atopobacter. The sequence goes on along the minus strand of NZ_QXPZ01000021.1, from coordinate 97,762 downwards.
AGTGCTCAAAACTCGAACAATCTCGAATCACAAGAGCTTCTTTTAATAAATGCTCTCGCAGTTCTTCTGCCTTATATCCGTTCTCTAAACGGCATAGGATGAAATTTCCTGCAGACGGAAAAACTCTTAGACCATCCAGCCGGCTCAATCGTTCCATCATATACAGACGTTCCTCAGCTGTTTTTTCTCGTGTTTCCATTTGATAGCCTCTATCACTATACAAAGATTGTCCCATCACATCAGCAAAAATGTTAATCTCCCATAAAGTTGAATTAGCTTTGAGACATTTTAATAAAGAATAATTCCCCGTCACGCCATAACCTAAACGAATACCTGGGCAAGCATAAAATTTACTAACCCCTCGAACAACCAGTAATTGCTCGAAAGAATGCACTAATTCAATTGCCGAATAAAGGGAAGGATCTGTAAATTCATTGTAAGTTTCATCTACTAAAATAAAAGTGGACGTTTCTATAAGAATCTTCTTTATAGCTTCCCTTGTCACTATACTCCCCGTTGGATTATTAGGATTAGCAAAGACTAAAAAATCAATCTTTTGTTCCTTAAGCAGGCTAATCAAGGCCTCCACATCTATTTCAAAATTGTTTTCGGCCTTTAAAGGGAATATTGAGATAGAAATGCCCAAGCGTTTTAATTCATAGGCATATTCACTGTAACAAGGTTCTAACAAAAGCGCATGTCGTGGATGCAAAAGCTGGATAGCCTCTTTCAACAAAGGGGTTGTCCCACTCGATAAAACGATTTGCCTTGCATCTACCCCAATATACTCTGTAATTGATTGAGTTAAGGCCTGATAGCTAGGGTCAGGATAAGTTGTCACTAAATGGAGATTATTCTTGAGCTGTGTCATGGCTTTTTTAGGCGGTCCGTAAGGAGAAATATTAGAAGAAAAATCCCTAATATCTTGCAAGGGAAAACCATATTGACTAGCCAATTCAAACACATTCGCTCCATGTTGACGCATAATTCTTACTCCCTTCAACTAATAGCTCTTGCTACGTTTACGGCGATAATTGGTTAATTCTATCTGTAAAACATAAGTTAAGAAAGCCAATAAAAAAGCCAAAGCAATAAAAGCCATGAATGGTTCGCTCTGGTTAAATGAACTGCCTTGCCGTTCTTTTAAAGCTATGCCTAGTAAAGTCCAGCTCATTGGAATAACCATGGCCACATTATGATAATTTCGATAAAAATAATAACTAATCGCTAGTCCAATGGCTGAAAAGATAACTGCCCAGAGAATACCAATCAATCCAATACCAGAAACGCCAAATCTTCCCATCAAAGTTGATAATTGTATTAATAGCACAACTAAAACCCAAGCTGCATGGAGACCTATAGCATAGCCTATCTCATATTGAAATTGTTGCATCATAACAGAATCTGCTTGTCGAAAGGCCATTAAACTCACGCAAACTAAGTAGCCACATAAGAAAACAAAGGAAAGAAGTAAATGATCCTTACACAAGAAAACTAACCAAACAATGTGGCAAAGCATCCACAGGAGATTAAGGGCAAAATATAACTTGTCATAGAGATGGACGAAGTAATAGTCCTCTCGATAACGGTAACGATAATATAGACTTCTCCCCACAGATAAGAAAACTAAAGCCCACAAAGTCCAAGTATAGTCAGCTGGGCAAAAAACATTAGGCTGTTGATTAAATATCTTGATTGGCGTTGAAAACTCTCCAATGCCCATTAAAGACAATACATGGCAGAAAATAACAAGGGTTAAGCCAAGAACCGGAGCTAAAACTTTTAGGCCAAGATGCCTTATTTTCTTCCAAAATGTTTTCCCATTCCTCCCTAGCAGTTCCCTTAGACCACTAGTGATTTGCAAGTTCGAGTGAGCAGGGCTTAGTTGTCCCCTTGATCTTGACTTAAAAATCCTTTTGATCTTTTCTTTTACCTCGATCCACTGAAGATATCTTCTATTTTTTTCATAGGACATCCTCTCAACTCCTTATACAGCTTAAGCTGACTGAAAAATTTCCCACAAGCAGCTTTTTATAGATCTCATAGACTCCTAAAAGACTGGTCAATTCATTAACTAGCTTTCTCCATTGAACTCAACAAAAACATAACGCTTACATACTAGGCTAGGCTTAGCTCTCCAATAGAAAGTTAAGTCCCGTCATCCTCTTAAAAGAATATAAAGAAGACCAGTATGCTTTATTATTTAGAATGACTGTCTTTATCGTATCTTTCTTTGTCTAACTTCCTTGCATATCTTGCCCAGGCTTCAACATATTGTTGGCCTTCGGACTTTTCACGCTTACTAAAGAAAGATTTAAACAAAGAACCCGGTAAGCCTTCATAAATTTGTTGGCGAATCAAGCGACACTTCCGATCCCCCAATGGAATAATTTTACAAATTAATTCATTTTTAAAGATAGAAGCATGACCTTCGATATGTATTTCTAAGTTTTTTCGATCTAACATAGAAATTCTGTACTTTATTGGGAAGCCTTCAGGCATATGAAGTTTATAGTTCCGCCCGACATAGCAAAAGATTGGTGTTTTATCATATTCAATCCTATCGACTAATTCTATTTCTTCCACCCATTCATTAAAGTGTGTTAAAGCCACCCAAGCCGTTTCACCATCAACTGCTACATCTTTTTCTGCGTGAATTTCGTTCATTATTCTCCCTCATTTCATTCTAAGAATCTAGGATAAGGGGCATCATACAACCACTTAGAGTCATTATACCACAAAGAACGCCCTCTACTCTAGACTAGCTAAACCCTCAAACTATCCGTTTTCTCCTGTATTTCATGCGATAGGAAAATTCCCTTCATCCCACTTGCTTACTATTTTTTTCTCATAGTATTTTATTGTTGTTCATTTGAAACTAAGGCTCTATCCCTTGTCTATTCTTCTTATTCTCTTTCTTTAAATCATATGTTGCCTTTTGGCTATTGTCTTGTCTCATCAATCCTCTTAGCTCATTATATATTATTAACTATATCTATTGTGCTCATCTATTCTTGCCAACTATTTTCCTTTCTATCTGATTCTACTTTTATATAGAAAAGGAAGCTTAACGCTAGATGGCAATATAAAGAACAAATTTTCAGTTTATTTGCCCCTTTATCCACAAAGAAAACTTCTGCGCTTTTACTATCCTCTCTTTTCCCCTTAATTCTCTATATAAACCATAAGGAATTTCTTAAAAATTGAACGTAACGATATTTTTTGTAATTTTCCTAACTCCTCCCTCTATAATTCAATACTTGAAAGCGTTATAATTAACTTGTGGCCATTTTAAGTGATCAAAAAGGAGGAATTTCTATGGCAACAAGTGAAAAAGCTAAGAAGAAACGCAGTTTTCCGACAGCCTTTACCGTACTGTTCATGGTACTCGTTTTAGCCGCTGTCTTAACATGGGTCGTCCCTGCTGGTTCATTCGAGCGTTTAACCTATACAGAGGACGGTCAATTTCAAGTGACCGCCATCGACGGATCCACAAAGACTGAAAAAGCCTCTCAAAAAACCTTAGACAAATACCATATCAATATCCCTTTAAAGAGCTTTAAAGAAGGCGCTATTCGTAAACCTATTGCGATTCCAGGGACTTATAAACGGATAGAGCAAAAACCTCAAGGCTTTGCTTCCTTCATCTTAGCTCCTATTTCAGGGATTGGAGATAGTGTTGGTATCATCGTTTTTGTTCTCATCCTTGGTGGGGTTATTGGTGTAGTGAACAAATCAGGAGCCTTTGATGCGGCTATGGCTGCTCTTTCTCGTAAGACTAAAGGTCATGAATTTATGTTAGTTGTTATTGTTTGTAGCTTGATTGCTGTCGGTGGGACAACTTACGGGATGGCTGAAGAAACTATCGCCTTCTACCCAATCCTTCTTCCTATCTTCTTAGCAGCTGGTTACGATGCTCTTGTCGGGATTGCTGCTATTTACTTAGGTTCAACCATCGGAACCATGTTCTCCACAACCAACCCCTTCTCCGTTGTCATTGCTTCTAACGCCGCAGGGATTAACTTTGCCTCCGCAATGCCTATTCGTTTAGTCAGCCTAGTTCTCGCTCAAATAGTCACCTTAATCTTCATCGGTCGCTATGCTAAAAAGGTTAAGGCTGACCCTAGCAAGTCGCTCATCTACGCTGATAAAGAACGTATCGAAGAGGTCTTCTTAAAGAACTATGATCCAAATAAAGTGGTGCCATTCGATGCACGTCGTAAGTTAATTCTCATTATTTTTGCTCTGGCCTTCCCTGTAATGATCTGGGGTGTTTCTATTGGTGGCTGGTGGTTTGAAGAATTATCTGCTGTCTTCCTAACAGCCGGCTTAATCATTATGGCGATATCTGGTTTATCTGAAAAAGATGCTGTGAATACTTTTATTGCCGGGGCCGCAGACTTAGTCGGTGTGGCTTTGATCATTGGTGTGGCTCGTGGGATTAACATGATCATGGATCAAGGGATGATTTCTGATACTCTCTTGGAATATACCTCTAGAGCTGTTGACGGAATGAATAGTGTCCTCTTCTCTACTACCCAAGCCGCCCTCTTCTCTATTCTAGGGATCTTTATTCCTTCTTCTTCTGGTCTAGCCACCTTGTCTATGCCAATCATGGCACCTTTAGCGGACGCTGTACATTTAAGCCGTGATGTTGTTGTTTCCGCTTATAACTATGGTCAAGGCTGGATGTCCTTCATCACTCCAACTGGTTTAATCTTGGCTTCTTTAGAAATGGTTGGCGTGACTTACGACAAATGGTTGAAATTCGTTCTACCTCTCATGATGACAATCGGTGCTCTTGCCCTCGTCATGCTCGGCATTCAAACCATGCTATAGTTTTAACATGATACAGCTCTATTGAAACAAGATTCTATTGATTGGGCTTAAAGATTCTTTTTGTATCGACTCAAGCTAGGAGCTAGTCAGGAAAAATAGACACCTAAGCCCATTTACATCTTTCAACTTTTAATGGCCACTTTTTTACTAGTATTTCTTACGATCAATATTAGCAGGCTTACGGCCTTTATTCTTCTCCGTAAGCCTTATCATTTTACTGTTTTTTTGTTATACTAAATCAACAATAAACTTAGAAAGGAAGCGATCCTATTGGAAAAAATGTTAGACCGTTTTCTCAAATATATTTCTTTTGACACAAAGAGCGACCCAGATAGCCCTACTTGCCCTTCTACACCTGGTCAATTGGTTTTGGGGAAGGCCTTGGTGGAAGAACTTCACGAACTAGGCCTAACAGATGCTTATCAAGACAAAGATGGCTATGTATACGCTCGATTAAAAGGCAATATGGATAGAAAAGTGCCAACAGTTGGCTTTGTCTCTCACATGGATACCTCTCCGGATCTAAATGGGAAATGCGTCAATCCTCAAATTATAGAAGAATATAAGGGTGGAGATATTCGTCTAAATGATCAATACGCCTTAACCGTCAAAGAATTTCCTTTCTTACAGGACGTCATTGGTCACAAATTGGTCACAACAGATGGTACGACATTGCTTGGGGCTGATGATAAAGCCGGAATCACTATCATCATGACCACTTTGGACTATCTCATTAACCACCCAGAAATCAAACACGGTGATATCCCTATTTGCTTTACACCAGATGAAGAAATAGGCCGTGGTGCTGATCGCTTCAATATTGAAGGTTTTAACGCCGATTTTGCCTATACAGTAGACGGAGGGCCTGAAGGTGAATTGGAATATGAAAACTTCAACGCCGCTTCAGTTGAAATCCATATCCAAGGTAAAAATGTTCACCCTGGATCGGCTAAAAATATCATGGTTAACGCCTTGAGAATTGCCATGGAAATTGATCGCCTCCTACCCGTTAATGAAAAGCCTGAATACACTGAAGGTTATGAGGGTTTCTACCTCCTAGATGAAATCAAAGGAACTGTAGACGAGGCTGAAATGTCCTATATTATCCGTGACCACTCTAAGGAAAAATTTGAAGGCAAAAAAGCTTACTTCCAAGATATTGTTGATTTCTTGAACAAACGCTATGGCAATATCATCAGCATTAAGATTGAAGACAGTTACTACAACATGCGTGAAAAGATTGAACCACACATGGAAATTATTGATTTAGCTGAAAAAGCAATGAAAAATGCTGATGTCACCCCTCAAATCGTTGCTATCCGTGGGGGCACAGATGGCGCTCAATTATCTTATAAGGGTTTGCCATGCCCGAACTTATTCACTGGTGGCTATAACTACCACGGCCGTTTCGAATTTGTTTCCGTTACAAGTATGGAAAAAGGGGTTAAAACCTTATTAGAATTGGTTCAATTGAACGCTAAATAAAGAACAAAAGATAGCTATTAAGCTACTTGTTGCTAAGTTTTTTGCCCACTCAGCAACGCTATAGCTTGTCTCTAGTCTATTCGGTGGCTAAAAAGAGCCACCGTTTTTTTATGGGGCTCTTTGTTCTTATTAACATATCGTCTACAATAGATAAAGAAGGAAGGTGTTTCAATGACACAAACAAGTCCATCTCAAGAATTGCAAGAGGAAGTTTCTCGCTGTAAAGAGGCTATTGCCCCTAAACTGACCCAGATTCAAAAAAATATCCAAACACTAGGTCAAAAAAATAGCAAGGGTCAATCAGCTCAAGTCTTAGCCGTCACCAAAACGGTCGGATTAGCTGAGATGCTTGCTCTTTATCAATTAGGCATCCATAACTTTGGTGAAAATAGAGTGGAGATTTTCCTCGACAAAGTTCAAGCTTTTAAAAACTTCGGTTTACCTGTCACTTGGCATTACATCGGTCGAATCCAAAGTAGACAAGTCAAAAAGATTATCGATCATATCGATGTCCTCCACTCCCTCGATCGACTCTCTCTAGCTAAAGAGATCCAAAAGAGAGCCAGTCACCCTATCAATTGTTTCCTAGAAGTAAATGTTTCTGGAGAAGATTCTAAAGCGGGCTTTGAAGCAGAAGAATTAGAAGAGGTTTTTCCTTTGTTAGGCCAATACGATAAAATCCGCATCGTCGGTTTAATGACCATGGCACCAATTTCTGCAAAAGAAGACGATCTGCATCAGATTTTTGGACGTTTACGGCAACTCCGTGATAAATGGAGCGCCCAAAATTTGCCAAATGGTCCAATCAATCAATTATCCATGGGAATGAGTCGGGATTACCCTATAGCTTTAGAGGAGGGTTCCACCATTATTCGTGTCGGAACTTATCTTTACCAAGACTTAAATTAAGCCATCTAGTCCTTCTATGGTAAGTCTTGAATGAAGCACTAGCCTTTCTTTTTTATTTCAAGCGCTTAAGGCAAAAACACTAAGAGTTCATCTCCACTTAAAGCTCTACACAAGAAGCATGTCAACAGCCTCTTACAATTGCTTTGGCATGCTTTTTGACTTTTCTTCTAGCTGTGGAATTCCTCTTTTTGTCCCCTTCTTATCTTCACATCCATCCTACTTGCATAGAAGTTAGAGAAAAGAAAGCAGAATGAAAAAACTCATCTGGGAAATTGACTTTTATTTCAACTAGACTTTTTTATCGACTCAAACTATTCCTTTTTTTATTTAAAAATTCAATAGATAAAAGGATATTTATTTTCTACGCCTATTTGTTTGCTCATAAATCTTCCTTCCTCCTACCCTTCATGACATCCCGGCAAAAACTCCTTATACTTTTGTATATTTCATTTCATCGAATAAAAATATTCTCATAGTCGTTGACATTCACTTTATACATATTATAAAATTTTCATGTAAACTATTGTTTTTTCATTTCTTGAAATCCATCGGGGTTATTTGTATATCATAGGAGGCCTTATGGGGAAAATTAGCTTGCAACATCTCAAAAAAACATACGATCAAAAAAACTACGCTGTCGAAGATTTTTCACTGGATATTGAAGACGGTGAATTTATCGTCCTAGTTGGGCCTTCAGGTTGCGGAAAGACAACCACCTTACGCATGATCGCAGGATTAGAATCGATTAGTTCTGGTCAATTGCTCATTGATGGAGTTAAGGCTAACAATAAATTACCTAAAGATCGTGATTTGGCGATGGTCTTCCAAAACTATGCCCTCTATCCTCATAAAACAGTCTACGAAAATATGGCCTATCCCTTAGAATTAAGGAAACTATCTAAAGAAGAAACGAAAGCCAAAGTCCTTCAAGCTGCCCGACTTCTTTCTATTGAAGACCAGTTAGATAAAAAACCTGGTCAACTTTCTGGTGGGCAAAAACAAAGAGTTGCCCTAGGTCGTTGTATGGTTCGTACCCCTAAAGCTTTCTTAATGGACGAACCCCTTTCTAATTTAGATGCAAAACTCAGAGTTCAAATGCGCTCAGAAATTGTCCAACTCCAAAAGAAATTACATAAAACTTTCATCTACGTCACCCATGATCAAACAGAAGCTATGACGATGGGTGATCGTATTGTCGTCATGAAAGATGGCAAAATAATGCAAATTGCCTCAGCTACAGAAATTTATGCTGAGCCAGCTAACCGTTTTGTTGCAGAATTTATCGGCAATCCTCCAATGAATATACTTTCTTTTTCTGATGAAGTTCTCCATTTTAATGACACTCAACTAGGCAGTGGAACGCACAGTTTAGATCTAGGCTTTCGTCCTGAAAAAGTTTCTTGCCATAAAAAAGGGCAGGACATTCAATTCGAGGCTATGGTCGACCATATCGAACCTTTAGGAGCTGAAAATCATGTCTTTATTAGTCTCAATGGCAAACAAGTTGTCATTAGAGATTTCGAACTGACTCCTTTAAAAGAGAAACAAAGTCATACTTTTTACCTCGATTTAGCTGATCTTTATTATTTCGATCAACAATCAGGTCAAAGGCTATCTTCCATTCATTAGACTTTTATATCATTCACTAAAGAAAGGAGTCCCTCTTATGTCTACTTTAAAACTGATCTACTTAGAAAATAGCGGTTAAGGAGTCATCTACTTCTTGAAGCTTATTTTCTAAAAAAAGTCATTATTTTAGGAGGAATATCATGAAAAGAAAAATCTTTTCGATTGTTTTATCTGTAGTCGCTGTCTTAGCCCTCTTCTTAAGTGGTGCTAAAGCCAATGTAAATGCCGCTGAAAAATCAGCGAAGAAGACCACCATCCAACTGCTGGTTCCAGGTTATGAAGAAGGTTATTTGAAAGAACAACTTGATTCTCGAATCGCCTTGTTCGAAAAGAAAAACCCTACTATCAAAGTTAAAATCGTCAGTGCTGGTTGGGATGAACTCAATGAAAAAATCGTTCAATTATATCAAGCTAAACAAGCTCCTGACTTGATGTTAGTGGGTTCTCGTTCACTTCGCCAATTTGGTGAATTAGGCGCTTTAGAAGATCTTTCTACTTATATGACTAAAGAAAAGAAAGATAGCTATATTAAAAATGTCCTAGCGACTGGTCAAGTGGACAAGAAACAATTTGGTCTACCAATGGCTCTATCTTCTCGTTGCCTTTTCTACCGCAAAGACTTAATTAAAGAAGCTCCAAAAACTTGGGAAGACTTAAAGAAAGTGGCTCAAGAACAAACCACAGATAAACAAAAAGGTTTTGCCATCCCTACCGATGTTACTTCTGGAACAGACGAAATTTTGAACTTTATCTACCAAGGTGGCGGTCAAATCGTCGATAAAAAAGGCGATTTTGTCATTAATTCTAAAGAAAATATCGCTACATTGACTTACTTGGTCAGCTTAAAGAAATTCATTCCAGATCCAGTTTCTACCTCTCGTCGTGACCAATCCAAACAATTCGTTAACGCTGATTTAGCAATGTTTATCTCCGGTGGTTGGGAAAAAGAAACCATGGATAAAAACCAAGACAAAACGCCTTATGCTACAGCTTTCTTACCAGAAGGAAAGAAAAAAGGCGTGACTATTGTAACCGACTCTTATGCCATGAGTTCTTTGTCTAAACATAAAAAAGAAGCTTACAAATTCTTAGACTTTATGAGCCAACTTGACAACCAAAAAGTTGTGACTGCAGCATATGGTTGGTTCCCTATTCTTAAAGAAGAAAGTAAAGATAAAAAATACTCTAGCGACTTTAACAAACCAATGTATGATATTATCCAATATGGTACACCTGAACCTCAAGTACCAAATTGGGATGAATTCAACAAATCCTTTATCACTGCTGTTCAAAAAGCTTTAACTGGTGAAGCATCTCCAAAAGAGGCCTTGGATAACTGCCAAAAGGAATTAACAAAATAAAATGAAAAAAGAACGGGTTTTGCCCTATATTTTGCTATTACCATGCTTAGTCATGGTAATAGTTTTATATGGGTATCCAATCATGCTCATCTTCTATCAATCCTTCCATCAAATCAACTTATTAAATAATCAAGCCAGCTTTGTTGGTTTAGATAATTATCGCAGGATTGTTGAAGATGATACTTTTTATAAAGTCTTAAGCTTAACTTTTCGTTATACGCTTGTTACTGTCTCCTTAAAGATGGGCTTAGGTTTCCTTTTTGCCTATCTCCTTTACCGACAAAGATATTTCAAAAAAACCTTTCGCTTCTTGACTCTTGTCCCTTGGGCAATCCCTCAAGTAGCAGTAGCGACACTTTGGAAGTGGTTATTAGACAGTAAATATGGTTATATTAATTACTACTTAATGAAATTCCACCTGATCAAGCAGCCTATTCTCTTTTTAGCTCGACCTATACCCGCTTTCTATAGTCTAGCTTTTGTGGATGCCTGGCTAGGAATTTCTCTTGTATCCCTCATGTTACTGGCTAGCCTCGAACAAATCCCTCAAAGTCTATACGAAGCGGCAGAAATGGATGGAGCAGGACCATGGCGGCAATTTGTCGACATCACCCTAACGGAAATGAAAAAATCCTTGATCACCGTCCTTATTTTAGTCTCTATATGGACTTTTAACTCCTTCAATGTCATCTTCATCTTGACACAAGGTGGTCCAATGAGATCTACAGAAACCTTGATCATTAAGATTTACCAAGAGGCCTTCAACCGTTTCAATCTTGGGGCAAGCGCAAGCTTATCCGTTATAGCGGTGCTTATTCTCCTTATCCTATCAACGATCTATATAAGGAGGCTACACGATGAAAAAAAATAAGAGCATTCTACAAACTATCTTTCTCGCTAGCTTGCTTTTCCTCTTTTTATTCCCCATTTTCGTGATGATCAATTCTTCACTATTAACCTACAATGACTTGATTACTTGGCCACCTAAGTGGTTTAAAGAATTTCACTTTGAAAACTATCGTGAAGTCATCACTGGGCGAAAATCCATCCTGCTTCCTTTTATTAATAGTTTGCAAATATCTACAATAACAATGATTCTTTGTGTGATCATCGGTCTACTTGCTAGCTATTCTGTCACTCGCTTCAACTTTATCGGCAAAAAGATTTTCTTACTCACCATGCTACTAACTCAAATGTTTAGTTCCATCTTGTTAATCGGGCCAATGTATGTTTGTTTTAGAGAACTCAATCTCCTAGACACAAAATTTGCTTTGATTGTCTCCTCTACTGCCACTTCATTGCCAATGACCATTTGGCTTCTTTATGCCTACTTTTCACAAATTCCAATCGATTATGAAGAAGCTTCTTTTATGGATGGCTCTAGCCGATTACAAGCTATATTCCACATCATTCTTCCTATTGCTTTTCCTGGAATAATGACAGCTGGACTTTTTGCCTTTATAGCCTCTTGGGGAGATTTAATGTTTGCTAAAACCTTCATCACTTCTCCTCATCTACGAACGATTTCTCTAGCCCTAACCGACTTCAGAGATCTTTATAAAACCACTTGGGAAACACAAATGGCTGCTTCGGTACTGACTAGCCTCCCGCCATTTTTGATTTTCCTTTTCATTCAAAAGCATTTGATTCGTGGCCTTAGTCAGCAAGGTGTGAAAGGCTAATCTCCTAATAAATGAATTTTACTGAAATAGCCGAGGATTGCTCCAAAAAACTAAGCATCTCCTCGGCTATTTTTCTATTGAAAATATTTTGACCTATTCTTTAAGCTTCTAGGATCCCATTTTGCATCTTAGCAGCCTTAATGGTTTGAAGGGCTAGTACAGCTGTTGTGACAGATCCTACTCCACCAGGGACTGGAGTTATTGCACTGGCAATTGGTTCTACTTCATCAAAACGGACATCGCCGCACGGTTTCCCATCTTTATAGCCAAAACCTACATCAATCACAGTCGCTCCTTTAGTGATATGTTCTGGTCCAACTAAGCCCAAAGATCCTGTAGCGGAAATAACAATATCTGCTTTCGTGGTATGAATGGTACAGTCCCTTGTCGAAAAGCGGCAATTCGAAACCGTTGCATAACGATTAAGTAACAAGTTAACAAGTGGTTTTCCCACCACTGGACTTGACCCTATCACACAGACCTCAGCCCCTTTAAGTTCATAATGGTAATGATCTAATATTTCAATCACTGCCCTCGCTGTACTTGGTGCCATTGCAGATGGGTCATTTACCATTAATAAACCTAAATTAACTGGGTTCATTGCATCCACATCTTTTTGAGGATCTAAATGACTCGCAATGTCATGTCTTCTGATATGACTTGGTAAAGGTTGCATAACGATAACGCCGTGAATACTTTCATCTTTATTCAGCCCGTCAATCGCTTGTAACAGCTCGTCTAATGTAGCTTCTTCAGGGAGTGTCAACGCTTCTGCTACTATTCCAACAGACCGCATTACCTTGATGGCCATTCTTTCATAGGTCATTGAAGCTTTACTTTCACCTACTCGTAGCACAACTAATTTGGGATATATGCCTTTTTCTTTTAGGGCTAATGCTTCCTCTTTCACCTTGACCTTAATGGCTTTGGCTACTTCTTTACCATCTAGAATTTTGCTCATCGCTTCTCCTCCATTATTATTACATCTTTTCATATAGCTAATCATGTGATCAAAACATTACATTGTCCAATGTAACAAATTCTATTTCACAAATGAAGAATTATCGGCTTATTTTTCTCTATTGCGTCATACTTATTATGGATAGGCTGATATTCCATTTAGTTATAGCTATTTAAAAAAGTATAGCGTCTAAAAATCCACGAACAGTAAAAACTACTCATTCTTCCTTTAATTTTTCGCCCTCTCCTATCCCCAAAGAAAAATTTCCTATTCTTCCTTTAAGCTGATTTAAAAGAATAAGCTGGGGTATAGACCCCAGCCTTATCTTTTGACTATTTTCCTAGTGGCTATTCTAAGTGGATATTCTAACCATCACGATCAAAAAAGCTCGAGTAACTTTTTATCAAACGACTAGCTTATAGCTACTATCTTTATCCATTTTAGTAAAAGTCATCTATTCCCCGCGCTTTTTCCCTGACTTTAGCTTGATGGCTAAAGCAGAAGATAGGGTCAACCCTGCTAAAGTAAGGCTTGTTAAACTAGAATTTTCACCAGTTTGTGGCAAATTCTTTTTACTTAAAGCTTGAATGCTTGTATAAATGGAAGCTTCTTTTTCTTTAACCAGAGGATCTGTCTCTTTGCTAGATAGCTTATCCTCTTCAACTTTATCCTTCTCACTATTAGAGGATTCACTGACTTTTACATTTTCGGACTCTTGTTCTTTCTTCGCTAATCTTTCCGACTTTTTATCTGTTTGATCAGCTTCTGGCAAATGTTCATTTGTTTTCCCTTCATCAGCTTTTGGGTCTACTTGAGAAGGTTCGCTAGAGGCTACAACTACTTTAGTGCCGACTTCAATAATATGTGCTTTTGGCTCTACATACTTACCTTCAGTAATCCTTGGATCCCCATCTGCTTTCCCATTCTTCAGTTTTTGAATATAATGGGTTTCTTTGCTTCCAGGAAGTCCTGCTTGGACCACTTTAGTTGTTCCAGCTGGCAAGTCTTTATTTTCACGCACGATCACTGGATATGGTACTGGGCAGGTATTGCTGTATTTGTATTCACCTGTTAGATCTTTCGTCCCCACAATGATCTTTTGCTTCGCAGGCGTAACCACTGTTTCCACTGTGTTGACTACCTTACCATTCACGACTTTAGAAACAACTTTCGATTCGGTCTTACCTTTTGTCACTTTGCCTTTTTCAACAAAGCCTTTATCCTTAGTCGCATCGTAAACAAATTCGACTTCTACAGGGACATCTTGGTCGATCGGGGTTTCCGTTCCTTGTGGCAATGGGCAAACGGCTGGCTTAGTCCCAATTTCGATGATGTGTTTCTTAGCTTCTTTAGTCGTTTCCACTTTTGCTTCACCGACTACTTTAGAGTTTTCAACTTTAACCGTCGTGGTCTTTTCACCTTTTTCACCCTGTTGAAGAACTTTATATTCGCCAGCAGGAAGGTCTTGATTGACTCTCACTTCCACTTCAAATGGGACTTCTTCTTTATGAACATAAGTACCATCAGTCTTAGCACCAATTCTGACGATCTTCTTGACTGGTTCTTTGCTTTGTTTCTTTTCACCTTGGACGGAAGACTCTACTTGACCATTCTTAATCTTATGGGTGATCGTTGTTTCTTCTTCACCCAGAGCCCCTTCTTGATCCACTACTTCTTCACCAGCTTTTAGATTTGGATCGATCTTGTATTCCACTTCAAATGGAATTGGGTTCTTGTCAACGGTCTTGAATTCGCCTGTGAAATCTTTCTTACCAACTTTGATCACGGCATTAACAGCTTTTGTTTCAGTTACTGCTGGTTGTCCATCTACTTTGGAATTCTTAATGGTCCATTCGGTCGTTCTTGTTCCTTCTTTGCCCGCAACCTCTACTTTGTATTCGCCTGCTTTCAATGTCGGATCGTATTGAATGTCATATTTAAATGGTATTTTTTCTTCATGGCTGTGTTTACCTTCTGTCAAAGTCCCGACACGTAGAACGCGATTGACTGGTTTCTTAGTGGTTTCGACTGCACTATTCACTGTTCCATCTACATGCCCATTGAGGATATGTTGGGTCACTTTTTCCCTCATATGCCCATTTTCACCTGGGTTATCAATGACTTTTTCACCAGCAGGAAGCGTATTATCTACCTTAATTTCAGTGTCATAAGGGATCACATGATCAATCACATCTTCCACTTTACCTGTATAATCTTTCACCCCAACAATAATCTTTTGCTTGGCAGGAGTTACGACCAATTCCGTCTTGGTTTCAATTTTCCCTGTTGCAGGATTGTATTGGTTCGTCACAACTGTTTCAACTTTACCAGGAGTTAATTCACCGGTTTTTGTAAATCCTTTCGGTTTGTCCTTGTCATAGACATACTCAATGTTAACAGGAATGTCTTTATCTTGTTTGTCTTGATTTTTGAGGGATTTCTTCCCAACACGGATGACTTGTTTAACTGGTTTTACTTCTTTCGTTAGCTTAGATTCAAGCGGACCATCTGCTTCCCCATTCTTAATGGCTTGGCTATAGGTCGTCGTCTTAGAACCTGGCTTACCTGGCGTCACAATTTCGGACTTACCTGGTTCTAGATTTTCATCTTCAATGATCTCGACATCAAATGGCACTTCTTCTGTGACATCATGCGTTACCTTACCCGTGAAATCAGAGTCTCCCACTTTTACGAGTCCATCCACTGGTTCTACCCGTTTAATAGTAGGATCGCCGTCAATCTTAGAATTAGTGATCGTCCATGTCTTTGTAATCGATCCAGCTGTCCCTTCTTTTACAATCTTGTATTCACCCTTTTTAAGGCTAGGGTCTTTTTCGACAGTAAACTTGAATGGAAGTGGATCGGTATCGACGAGTTCGCCGACTGTCTTGGTACCGACTTTAATTTTACGTGCTTTGGCCTCTTTAGTCTTCGCTTGACTGACTGTCACTTTGCCCGTCTTAGGGTCTTTGGTCGTCTTAACGGTCACTTCGCCATCTTCACCATTTTCAACGATTACTTCCTTGCCTGATTCGATGGAGTCGTCAAATTCGTATTCTGTGGTGTGAGGAATGACGACTTTTTCTTCAATCGGTTTCACCCCAACACGGACTTTGCGATTTTTCTTTGCTTGGGTGACTTTCTCTTCTTTGACGAATTTGTCATCACCGGCGACGAACTTACCATTTTCGTCGATGATCCCCTTCTTACCATTAACGACGACTTGCTTAAAGCTAACGGTTGCTTTTCCAACTTCACCTGGTTGGTCTACAACAATTTCGCCGGCTGGTAAGTTTTCATCAAATTTTTCTTCAGTATCGAATGGAATGTCTTTATCCACAGTAGTCGTGACTTCTGTTTGGAATTTTGGCTTGGCAACGAATTCTGCCTTGACATATTCAAATTTTTCTTCTTGTGTTTTAGGGTCAATATATTTTATCTTAACTGGGACAAAAAGTCTTTCCCCACCAACAATCCTCCCATTGTCTGGGACATCGGCTGTGACAACACCTGTCTTAGGGTCAACCTTGACGTTATTCCATACATTCCCCTTATCATCCTTAAATTCCGTCCCGTCTAATTCATAGCCTTGTGGTTCATATTTTTTAGGATTAGGCGTAAGGATTGGCGTATTGCTTAGACTTTCTCCAGGTATACCTACCGGGGCATAATATTCTGGCTTGTTATTGTCGGTATCTTGGACGACAAAGTGGAACCAGTGGGTATCGTTAGAGCCGTTGGTATAGGTATAAGTTAAAGGAATGGCAATAAATTCCCCAGCTTTAGCCGTTTTTGGAGCTTTAACTGTAAATTTGGAGATATCGCCGTCCGCTATATTGATTTCCCAACCTTCAGCCTTGGCTTTTTCAAGGAATCCCTTGTCAAACTCTGCCTTGGTCTTGCCTTCTTTTTTCAGCTCATTCATAGAAGCAGCTGATTCACGCGGATCATTTGGCTTCTTTTCAAAGTTATCATTGATATTGATTTCAACCGGCTTATCTGGCTTAACTGCCGTCATCTTGTCTGTTGGCTTGTCGACTTTGGTGTCAAAAACTTGGTCGTGGTCTTTGGTATCATCCAAGTTGATGGTCAAATCCCCTAATACATTATAGTGATCATAACGGTCGATCCCTTGCTTATCAATAGTCACCTTTTTGCCATTGTGGGTGATTTCTTTGGTGCCGTCGACTGGACCTGTATAGCGACCATTGACCTCATATCTTGGCGCTTCTTCTTCAACTTCGCCATCTTCGCCAATCACATCTTTTTTGCCGGGAATTTTTTTGCCCAAACCTTCATCATCATTATAAGTTGGCAAAGCCGCTTTAAATTCATCCCCTGTTCTTGGGCGGGCATACATCTTCACCTTTAGATTTTGAATGCCACGGAATTTATCCGTATTAAAGACAGAATTAGGATCATCTAAGGCGCCTTTTGGCATTTTGAAGATAATTTCGCCGACCTTTAAGTCATCTGCCTTTAACTCTTTCTTGTATTGTTCAATATTTTCATCCGTGATAATAAAGGCCTTAGCATCCTTAAGGTAAGTCCCATCTGGATGGTAGACTTCCCCTGCGATACGACTTTGGTCGCCCTTTAGGATATTGGAGATATAAGCTCCGGTACGAATCAATTGCCCTTTAACAAAGTATTTGTCATGACTTTGTTTTTCGGTTTCCACCTTCATGACGGCGAGGGCATCATTTTCATTTGGATAAGGGTTGACGGCAAATGTCACACGAAAGTTATCGCCATTAAAATATTGTTTTTTAGGATTGGTTGTACGTTTAGCGTACTTATCTTTCCAAGCAGCAATAGTTTTCTTGTTGTCCTTGCCGTTGATTTTTTTTAAGTCGTCTTCGGTTAAGATTATTTTTAGGGTGCTTCCATCGACATTAAGTTTTGCTTTTGGCTGATAAGTTATCGGGTCTTTAATCAGCTTTTCACCGTTAGCTAGAGCCTCATGTTCACCATTCTTAGAAGGGGCTGGGTTTTTCGAATCGGAGATCCCAATATAGGTATAGGTTCTCTTGGCTTTTTCCTTATCGACTTCTACTTCAATCCCATAGGTTTTCTTGTCTTCATCAGTCGTTTTCGGGTTTTGGCTATTGTATTTAAAACCTTCCTTCATCTCGCCTTTTTCTTCATTGGTCAGGTTTTTTACAACCCCATTGCCCCCTTCCATTTCGGAGGTGCGGTAGCGTTCCTTGTCGCTATAGTTGGCGATCTTGGCTTCATCTTCGGCAAGTTTGCCCTTGGATTCTTCATTCACTTCTGTTGGTGTGGCTAAAGCTCCATCCCCATTCACCGGTTGACTAGCAGGCGTTTCTGTAGGCGCCACTAGAGATCTATCCTCAGAGAGTGGTTGACTAGCAGGGGTTTCCGATGGCTCATTAGCAGCTAGGACAGTTTCAGGTGCATAAAGCGTCATATACCCTAGCGCACAGGATACCAATCCAATGGACAACTTGCGCAAGCCATAACGAGGCTTACGATTAAGTACATGTCTTTTAGCATCTTGTAGATGTTTCAATTTACTCATTTATCTTCCTCCGCTTTCTATCTTAGCTTTATCTTTTTTAAAATAATGAATATAAATATCCTTATTGACTATTCTACCTTTATTAGAATTGTTTTACCATTATAATTTGTCAAATATTTCGAAAAAGCTTGACATATGTATATTGTTTTAGAATTTTCACTTTCTTCATAGTATCTTTTTATACGTCTTTTCTTCTTATATGCATTCGTTTTATCCTATTTGTTTCTTTTTATTCATTTTCGACCTAAAAGCCAGTCAACTATTTTCTTTGAGTTAGAGTCCGATAATGAGGACATAAGAAAAAGGACCTTGATTTTATAATCAAAGTCCTTTAACTATCTTTTCATTGGAATGATCTGAGAACTTGTCACTCGTCAAGAGATTCCATCCTCTAAAAACTTGTCAATCAGCCATTTCCTAGATCTTCAAAAGCTAGAGAAAAAAACTCTACTCCTTCGCTTCTTTTTGATAAATCAAGATAGGATTTTTGGATGCTCCAACTTCATCTAACCGTTTTACCGGTGTCTTGTGAGGAGCGCTAGCAACCAATTCAGGATTTTCTTCTACTTCTTTAGCAATTTGAATGAGCACATCTGCTAAATAGTCTAGGTCTTCCTTCGATTCTGTTTCTGTTGGTTCAATCATCAAGCACTCTGGAACAATGAGTGGAAAATAAGTTGTTGGCGCATGGATACCATAATCCATGAGACGTTTGCCAATATCTTTCGCATTTGCTCCTTGATCTCTTTGCCTTGTCGCAGCTGCTACAAATTCATGTTTGCAGTGAAAGGCTTCAAAAGGTTCATCATAATATTTAGCAATACGTGCTTTAACATAGTTGGCATTTAAAACAGCATCTTGAGACGCTTGCTTCAACCCATCTGGTCCCATGGCACGAATGTAGGCATAGGCTCGAACATTAACGCCAAAATTACCAAAAGCTCCCTTCATTCGTCCAATGGATTGAGGGAAATCATCCTTGATCACATAACGATCTCCTTCTTTTTCAATACGTGGTTCTGGAAGGAATGGTTCAAGGAATTTCTTCACCCCAATAGGACCAGATCCAGGACCTCCCCCACCATGAGGGCCGGAAAAAGTCTTATGAAGATTAAAGTGTACAGCATCAAATCCCATGGCCCCAGGACTAGAAATCCCCATAATAGCATTAGAGTTAGCCCCATCATAGTAAAGGAGACCTCCAGCTTTATGGACAATATCTGCAATCTTCAAGATATCTTTTTCATACAAACCGATCGTATTCGGGTTCGTCAACATGATCCCGGCTGTATCATCCCCAACGGCTTCTTTTAGAGCTTCTATATCCACTGTACCTTCTGGGTTAGAAGGAATTTCCAACACATCATAACCCGCTACCATGGCAGTCGCTGGATTAGTTCCATGTGCCGAATCAGGGATGATAATCTTAGTCCTTTTTTCTCCATCTCCATTTGCTTCATGATAAGCCTTAAAGACCAGAATAGCTGTTAATTCACCCTGAGCTCCAGCCGCTGGTTGCAAGGTCATGGCATCCATACCAGAAACTTCTGCTAAATATTGTTTCAATTCATAAAGTAATTGCAAAGCTCCTTGACTTGAAGAAGCAGCTTGTAAAGGATGAATATGGTTAAAGCCATCAAAAGCTGCAATAACTTCATTCACCTTTGGATTGTATTTCATGGTACAAGACCCCAATGGATAAGGTCCTGACTCAACGCCAAAATTTCGGTTAGAAAGAGCTGTGTAGTGACGAACTAATTGCAATTCGGATACTTCAGGGAAATCCGCTTCCCTTTCTCGATTTAGATATGCTGGAAGTTCACTTGCCAAATCATATGCTGGAACGTCAGAATCCGGTAGGTCATAAGCTGTCCGCCCAGGTCGAGAAATATCAAAAATAAATTCTTGTGTATTATTCAAAATCATGACTTAGACACCTCCATTAAAGCGCTAGCAAAGGCTTCTATTTCTCCCTTACTACGTTTTTCAGTCGCACAAAGCAACATGACATCTTTCTTGCCATAGACATCAGAAGCGTCAAATCCGCCAACAAAGCCCTTTTGAAGTAAAGCTTCATTGATCTCTTTAGGATCTTTAGGCAATTGAACAAGGAATTCATTGAAGAATGGAGAAGAATTCAAAATCTTAAAGCCCTTTTCCTTAAGCAAGTGTGCCAAATAATGGCTATGATTAATATTACGTTGAGCCATTTCCACAATACCCTTCTTCCCTAAAGCATTCATTGCAATAGCGGATGCCAAAGCAAATAAGGCTTGATTAGAAGAATAGTTACTCGTAGCCTTCTCCCGACGAATATGTTGTTCACGTGTTGCCAGAGCCATGACAAAGCCTCGTTTACCTTCTGCATCACTTGTTTGACCAACGATCCGACTAGGCATTTTCCTCATATATTTTTTATTGGCAGCAAAATACCCACAATGAGGCCCACCAAAAGCCATAGGAATCCCAAATGCTTGGACATCCCCCACTGTTATATCAGCTCCCAATTTCCCTGGTTGTTCCAATTTAGCTAAAGCAAGAGGGTTAGCTGACACAATCAAAAGAGCTTTGCTTTCAGCCATAACTTCTTTAATCGAGCGAATATCTTCAATTGACCCAAAGAAGTTTGGATATTGCACAACCACTGCCGCAACATCTTTCCCCATCTTTTCCTTTAGATCATCTACATCTGTAATGTCATCTTTCAAGTCTATGCTTTCTACCTTGTAGCCCTTACCAAATCCATAGGTACGGATAGTTTCACTTGCTTGTGGGTTTAAAGCTTTAGAAATAAGGACTCTAGTCGACTTTTTAACCGCTCCAAAGGCTAAATTACAGGCTTCTGCAACAGCATTGTAGCCATCATACATCCCTGAATTGGCAACATCCATGCCCGTCAATTCGCAAATCAATGATTGCCATTCAAATAGAGCTTGTAATTCACCTTGAGAAACTTCTGGTTGATAAGGTACATAAGCGGTTAGAAATTCTTGGCGCATGATAATTTGACTGACAATAGATGGAATATAATGGTCATAAGTCCCTGCCCCAATAAAATATGGCATTTGGGTAGCGTTTACATTTCTGTGTGCAAGTTGTCGCATATGATCCAACAATTCAACTTCGCTTAAAGCTTTCGGTATATTCATTTCATGCTTAGTACGTACTTCTTCTGGGATATCCGAAAAAAGACCTTCTATACTTTCTTCCCCGATTGTTTGCAACATGGCCTGACGATCTTCGTCAGTATGTGGCAAATATCTGCGTTTTACCATATCTTCACGTCCTTTACCCATTTTTTGACCTAAGCAAACATAAAGATGAAAGAATGACAAAAAAGAAGAAGAGCATCCCGTACTACTATAGTGAAATACCCTTCTTCCCCCAAATAAACTATTCTGCGATGTGGTCAGCGTATTGATCGGCATTCATCAATTCAGATGTATCAATAGCTTCCTCAGCTTTTATAACAGCTAACCAACCTCCTTCAAAAGGCTCGTTAGAAACTAATTCTGGTTCATCTTCTAAAGCTTCGTTGACTTCAACCACAGTTCCAGCGAATGGGACATTAACGTCAGAAACTGATTTAACGGATTCAACAGAAGCAACATCTTCATCGGCATCCAATTCATCGTCTACTTCTGGTAATTCAATGTAGACCACATCCCCCAATTGTTCTGCCGCATGATCCGTAATCCCAATACGGAATTTATTATCTTCCAATACTTCAATCCATTCATGATCTTCAGTATAGAATAAGTTTTCTTTATCAGCCATCTCTTGCACTTCCTTTCAAAAATTTACCTACTACCTTTTTATCACTATTCTATTGAGCTTGCAAGCTTAGCCCAATCTTCTAATTTCCGCTATTTTCTTTCTAAGTCCAAGATTTTAGTCAATTGGTCTAGACTTATCTTTTACTTGCCATTTTTATTTTTGATAACCGACACTTTCAAGTCACTAGTCATCCAATCAGGCAATAATTAACCACCATATTTAGCTTGCGTGGACTTAGCTTTCGGATCTATAAGTCAAGATTTACTTTCTCCCCATACCATTAACGATGGGCTAACCAATCTTTCTTATTGAGTTCAGCAGGCACTAACTTCCCTCGAATATCGATATAAACTCTTTCTCCTACTTTCGCAAAAGGCTTTTTCACACGGACATAACCAATAGCTTCCCCTACTGTTGGAGCTTTCGTTCCAGATGTCACTAGTCCAATCACTTGACCATCTTCTGTTTTGACTTCAAAGCCGTGCCGAGCAATGCCCTTTCCTTTAAGGGTAAAGCCTCTAGACATATAGCGTTCTTCATCTGGTAAAGCTTTATAGTCTTCTAGAGCTTTCTTGCCAATATAATCAGTTGGCTTTTTCTTCCCTGTCTTCACAGCAAAAGCAATCCCTCCTTCGATAGGATTCACTGATTCATCAAAATCATTCCCATAAAGTGGCATGCCTGCTTCCAAACGCAAGGTATCCCGAGCACCAAGACCGCATTCAGCAATGGAAAATTCTTCTCCAGCTTTTAAAAGAGCCTTCCAAATTTCAGTCGCATGATCCCAAGGGCAATAGAGTTCAAAGCCATCTTCACCTGTGTAGCCCGTCCTAGAAACGACTACATTTAAAAATTCGGCTACTTTTTGGTGAGGGCGGAAACAATAATGACTAATCGAGTCTAAGTCACAATCGGTTATTTTAGCCAACACTTGGACTGCTTTAGGGCCTTGAACAGCCACCAAGCCCCATTCAGCTGATTCATTGGTAATAACTACTGACCCATCGTTATGGTCTTTTAGCCAAGTAAAAATTTTTTCGTAATTGCCCGCATTAGGTGTAATCATCAATTCATCGTCTGCTAATTTGAAGATAATCAAATCATCTAAGACGCCACCGTCTTCTTTAGTCATTGCTGTGTAACGAGCATGGTTAATTTCTAAATCTGCACATTCATTGGTCACTAAGCCATTGATAAAATCAAGAGCTTTTTCTCCCTTAACTCGCAATTCTCCCATATGAGAAGCATCGAATAAACCAACAGATTCTCGCACAGCCTGATGTTCATCCTTAATTTTCGTAAACTGAGTTGGTAAGGCCCAACCATTAAAATCAGCCAAATTCATTTGCTTTTCCTTAACAAAATAATCGTAAAGCGGTGTTTGGCGTAAGCCTAATTCATTTTTAACAATCAACTCTATTAACCCCCTTCAGGTCATTTTCACTCCTCATATGGAGTTTTTTTATTTGATCCAACCTTTTGATAGAGCATCTTCATCTAAGTCTTTTCTAGCTAGATCTCAACTAATCAACAGTAATCGACTCTTTCCCCTATCCAAAAATCATCTGGACTTATTTTTCTTCTTCCAGTTCCGGATAAAGTAATTTGACTGCTTTAATCGTATGAACCGCTAAAACAGCTGTAGTCACTGAACCTACTCCTCCTGGGACAGGCGTTATAGCTC
This sequence comes from Atopobacter sp. AH10, assembly GCF_003664595.1. Lineage (GTDB taxonomy): Bacteria > Bacillota > Bacilli > Lactobacillales > Aerococcaceae > Atopobacter. The sequence goes on along the minus strand of NZ_QXPZ01000021.1, from coordinate 73,893 downwards.
CGGCTTTAGGCGCTACTTCATCATAACGAACATCTCCACAAGCTACTCCATCTTTAAAGCCATAGCCGACATCAATGACCGTAGCCCCTTCTTTAATATAATCTGCCCCTACTAAGCCCAAAGCACCTGTAGCAGAAATAACAATATCTGCTTTAGTCGAATAAAGCCTATTATCTTTGGTATAAATGTGGCAATTAGAAACCGTAGCAAAGCGGTTGAGTAGCATATTCACTAATGGTTTTCCAACAACAGGACTAGAGCCGATAACGCAAACATCTGCTCCTTTTAAGTCATATGCATAATAATCTAAAATTTCCATGACTGCTTGAGCGGTACTAGGCGCCATAGCTTTAGGATCGCCTTCCATCAATAAGCCTAGATTAATCGGATTTAAAGCATCGACATCCTTTCGTGGATCTAAACGACTGGATACGTCCTTTCTAGAAATGTGCTGGGGTAGAGGTTGCATCATGATCACGCCATGCACATTTGGGTCATTATTTAAGTCATCAATTGCTGCTAAAACCTCAGCAGTACTAGACTCTTCTTTGAGAGTCCTAGTTTCTACTTCAATTTCCACAGACTTCATGACTTTCATGGCTGCTTTTTCATAAGCCATGGATGCCTTGCTATCCCCTACACGTAGTATGACCAGTTTAGGTGTAACCCCTTTCATTTTTAAGCGGACAGCTTCTTCCTTTACCTTCGCCTTAACCGCCCTTCCAACTGCTTTGCCATCTAAAATCTGACTCATGCCTTTCCTCCTATTCTCGGCTTCTTTTTTAGCATACTTTGTGAAAAAATGGTCAAAATAGACTGTTAACCGCTTTCATTTTATTCCATCTATAATTTAGCACATTTATAGATGAATGGAAAGATTTAAACAGGAATTACTTCCCATCTCTTCTGACATTTTGCTGGTTAAAAGCCCAGAATATCTCTATCATATCAACAAATTCACTGCTTTTCTGAATACAGCATTCCCTCCTTATTCTTTCCAATTCATTTGCTGAGATAAAACGGCTCGGGCTCTTTTCCTTTTTTTATATGCATCTTTCTCCTCTAGCTACTTTTTATTCACATACTTGTATGGATTAGACTGATTCTTTTCGAATAATTTACTAAATAGAGGTGAATATATTACAAATTTCCCCTGTATTCGTTAACCTCTTTTACTTAATCCATTAACAAATAAGTATTTTTTATTTTTTGTTCAAAAATATGGTCTAGAAACTTTGGAGCTCAGTCTAAAAAGAGCTACAATGAAAGAAAAGCTATCAACTTGTCAAGGAGGTTCATGATGTCAAAAAAAGAGTTGCGTCAGTACATTCTAGAGGAACGTTGTAAATTGCCTGAAGCTTATTTTAAAAAAGCAAATCCCCTCATCACCCAATATCTCCTTTCCCTTCCGGAATATCAAAAAAGTCAGCATCTCTTCTGCTTCAAGTCCATGAAAAGAGAGTTCAATACTGATAATTTTATGGAAGAAGCAAATCGAGATGGAAAATCCTTGTATCTTCCTAGAGTGATCTCCATGAAAGAAGGTAAAATGCGTCTTTTATCCTACCAACCAGGCGATCCATTGGAAAAAGCTAAATTTGGCGCTTTAGAACCTTTAAGGAATCAAACAGAGATTCTAGCAGAAGCTGTTGATTTCGTCCTTCTACCTTGTGTAACAGCTAATACACGTGGTGAACGATTGGGTTATGGAGGCGGCTTCTATGACCGTTTCCTAGACCGATCCAAGGCTATATCCGTTCTCGTCTGCTTTGATGCTTTAATGTTCGATGACATCCCTTTAGATCCCCATGACCATCTAGCCGATATAGTCATTTCTGAAAAAGGAATCTTTAGAAGATAAACGACCTAGCTTCTATTTCATATAGGCGATTTTGATTCAATCGTCTATCTACCGCCTGATTGAGCTTATTTTACTTTCCTACTGACTCTTTCATATCTAATTACCTACAATCTCTTTTATGTTCAATTCCCTACAGTCTCTTTTATTTTAAATATCCTAGCTGGCCTTTTATGGTCGAGCAAGTTTTTTCAAAACAAACTTATCATAAGAAACAATAACCCGATAATAGCCTTCAAATAAATGATCTATTTCTTCATTCCCTGAATAGATCAAAAGAGGGCTATTTTTTAAGCTGTTTAATTTCCCTTGAGTCGCCATAATGATCAAATCTTCCTTAGCTAATTGGGATAAAACTTTATAAGAAAGTTGTTGATTCCCTCTTCCTATAATATATCCCTGCCCTCCCATTGGGGTTATAACTAGCCGTGCCTTTCTTCCCTTGATCTGCTCTAAAATATCGGCCTCATTCACATCTTTCGCTATTAATGCTTTATTGTAAACTATATCTACACCAAGCATTGTAAAAGGCAAACCCAGTTCTTCCATAATGGCATTAGGCGTCGTACCAGAGCCTATGATATAAAAGACATCCTCTTCCATCTCGTCAATTAGCCTTAAAGCCGCTGATTCTTGCGCTTGCCGATCCGATTGAGGTGTTGAGGATTTAAGGTTTTGTAAATAACGGCTGTCATTAGGGACTTTTAAATAACCATAAACAGCTGTTTCGATCCGATCTTGGCGAAAGGCCTCTTCTTCTATGTCAATCACTTCTTTATCCACTAATTCTAAAGGGATTCCCTCTAGCCATTCTCTGACTAACTTTCCAGCATTTTCAGGGGAACGCCCATAAACTGGGGAATGAATTTTACAACCAGCCGGCACTCCCACAACTGGTAAAGATAAGCCGACACTTTCATAAATATCCCTTGCTGTCCCATCCCCTCCAGCAAAGATAATCAAGTCCACCCCTTCCTTGATTAGAGCATGAACGAGCTTTTTCGTATCTTCAGAAGACGTTTCCCTAAAAGGACTAGTGTAGACAAGCTTCAAGGCTAAGTTCGCCAAGTGAGCAGCTTCCTCCCCCATTTCCCCATCCGCACCATATAATACAAACTCCTCTTTAAGATCTGCAAATTGTTTGAGGGCTAGACTAGCTTTTAGAATGGCTTCTTTCTTAGCTCCAAGTTCCTTAGCACGTTTAAGAATTTCTTTCCCATCTGTCCCCTTTAATCCCACTCGCCCTCCCATACCAGCAATTGGATTGACCACTAGCCCAATCTTTTTCATGACTAACCTTCTTTCTTATCCTTCCTTTTATCCCACTTTCTAAGGATTTTTATCCATTAAGCTTTCTATTGAGATAAGACCTAAAAATAGCCAGCAAATTTCTAGCTATCCTTTTCGTCTATCATAACATAAAAGCGCTTTCTTCATGATGTGATAAAGTGAGCGTTTTTATTTGGCTATTTTTCACAAAAAGAACCCGCCCCTAGCGAGGCGAGTCCCTATTAAGAATGGTCACTTCTACATGTACGGCAAGAAAAGCACTTCATCAAAAATGATGCGCAAGGCCTTCTTCTTTTATTTATGGCATTGGAACCATTTTTGAATAGCTTCTAAACGGTCAAGGCGAAGGTTCGGTAGACCCATCCGACACAATCCATGACTTGACTTTGGATAGAGACGCATTTCTACTTCAACGCCATGTTCTTTTAGTGCGGTATAAAATTGCTCCCCTTGTTCTTGTGGGCAACGATGGTCTTCCATGCTATGGAGAATCAAGAGAGGTGTTTTTACCTTGTCTGCATAAGCCAGTGGAGACATAGACCAAAGATGTTCTCTATTGGTAAATGGTGTATCTTCCAATTGATAACTTACAAAGAATGGTCCAATATCACTCGTCCCGTAAAAGCTGATCCAGTTAGAAATACAACGTTGGGTTACTGCCGCCTTAAAGCGATCTGTATGTCCCACAATCCAGTTGGTCATATAGCCCCCATAAGACCCACCGGTTAAATAAATATGGTCTTTGTCAATTTCTGGGTGGCGATTAAGAACGTCATCCAATCCGAGCATTAAATCCCCATAATCCTTGTTGCCGTAATCTCCAAGGATAGCTGAAACAAATTTTTGCCCATAAGAATTTCCTCCACGAGGGTTGAGCATAATCACGCCATAACCTAAAGCAGCAAGAGCTTGCATTTCATGATAGAAGCTTTCCCCATAACAAACTTGAGGCCCTCCATGAACATAAAAGACTGCTGGATGTTGATCTTTATTCTTCGGTGAAATTGGTGGAAGATACCAACCTTCAATATCCCAATCATCACAGCCTTTATAGATAAAGCGTTCTGGTGTACTCAACACTTTGTCTGCCAAATAATTGGCATTAGGGTTATACAAAAGTTCAATCGACAATTCATCAAAAACTGGATCTTCCGCACTTAGTTTGATCTTTCCTAACTCACTTGGAATAGTCTGAGTGGAATAGGTCACAAACAAACTTTGGCACTTATGGCACCAAGTCGATCCAGTCAAATGAGCTGGCTGTTCCCAAAGTTTGATAAATTCTCCCTTAACACTGACTTGATAGATCGTCGAGCGCCCTCGTTCATTAGCCCCAATCAGAAAATGTTCTTCATCAGGCCAAGCTACTTCTACTCCAGTGATATTTTGTTGGAAATCTGCTGAAATCAAATCAGAAAATTCTACATCCAAATCCTTAGATAAGCATTTTAACGATTTATCCAAATTATCTAACAGATAAACCTTAGTTTGGGAAGTATATTTATATTCAAAATCATTCCCTGCAAAAATATAGTAACGATCACTTGGGCTAGCTGAGAGGAAATAAAAGTCTCCTTTTGGTTGATCTGGAAGTATTAAACTATGTCGTTGATGAGCTCGATCATACTGATAAGAAGTGCTAGTTGCGCCCCATTCTTGATCTTCTCGAAGTTGTGTATAGATAATAAGTTGCTCATCTTCAGAAATATATTGTAGCGACAGCTCTATATCCTTTTCAAAAACAGTTTCTGCTTCTCCACCCAAAAAGTTGATGCTCTTAACCTTCGTTCGAGTAGGTTGAACGTAAGATCCCCCATCCCATTGGAAAGGATAGTCAGTCAATTTCGTTGCATGTGGCCAATCCTTTTCCTTTTCTTCATTACTATCAAGAAGCTCAGAGGTCACATAGTAAAGACGGGCTCCATTGTCAGAGATATAAAAATCCGATACCCCTTCTTTTTCATCTGTCACCGCATAGGCTGCCCCACCACTCGTCGCCATGACAAAAATTTGACTCTTGCTTTCTCCATCTTTTTGCCCCAAAAAGGCCAAGTATTTCCCATTTTTAGTTAACTTAGGTAAACGGTCATACCCATTCGCCAATCCCCAAATCTGAATGTCTGAAGAGGCTAAGTTTAAACTTTTTATGGCCGTCGCATAACGATTTTTTTCTTCATCGATTTGCGTTTCCATAAAGTATATCAAGCCATTTTTGACATGTGGCTGTGAGACATTCTTTAAGGCGAATAAACTTTTGTTTGTAATTGTTTCCATCGAATCCCTCCAATATTATTGTTATTTTATCTTCTTTTCCTACAGACTAAACAAAACGCAAACCTTTAGGGTAGGCATTTTTTAATTGGCCAGCTGTATGCTTGGCAAAAGCAAAAGGCAAATGCCTATAGGTCAGTAGAACCCAAGAAGACTGCCCTTTATAAGGCAAGCTTTGCCCACTCATATAAAGTCGCCATTCCTCCTCTGTTAGATCAATTCTAGGCCATTTTTCTACACAAGGGTCGGCCAATAGCGCAAAAGCATGTAAAGGTTCAATTCTATTTTTTCGAAATTCCCCAATAGCAAGGCCTGGCAAAGGTAACTTTAAGCCCTGTGAATCCGGAAAATCTTCGGCTTGATAATATACTCTATCCCCAAATCTCACCAATTTACCAGTTTTTTCAAAAGGAAAACGAGCTAGCAAGTCCTCTAGGTAAACTTGTTCTTCCTTTGAAAATTGTCGAGGCGTTTTTTGAGATTTTTGACGTTTTTTCTTGTTCTTCTTAGGCATATCAGACTTATCTTGATAAAAAATCTCACTAGCCTTCCCTTTCACTAGCTTAGCCACAAAATGACCTTCCCCTTTTTGAAGGTGAGGCCATAAGCGAACAGTCCCCTCCAAGCCTGGAACACTCCCCCATTCTTTTCGACCATGAGAGCAGCCTTGTCGGTCGATTGCTTCAATGCTTAATCCCAATTCCTCTACCAGCCAAGAAACAATTTCTTCATCCTCTTCTTTAGCAAAGGTACAGGTTGAATAGATCAAACGTCCCCCTACTTTCAACATTTTAACCGCTTCTAATAAAATATCTTTCTGACGTCTTTGACAAATGATAGGAGTAGATTCCTCCCACAAATCACTTGCCGGATTATCTTTACGAAACATTCCCTCCCCAGAGCAAGGAGCATCCACGACGACCGCATCAAAGAACTCAGGAAAATGTGCCACTAATTCTGCTGGAGAGTGATTAGTCACCACGACATGTGGATAACCCCATCGTTCTACATTTTCTGCCAAAATCTTTGCCCGTTTAGGAATAATTTCATTACTCACTAAAAGCCCTTCTCCAGCCATATCCGCTGCTAATTGGGTTGTCTTGCCACCTGGAGCCGCACATAAATCTAGGATTCTTTCTCCTGCCTTCGCTTCAGCTACATCCGCTACAATCATGGCAGATGGCTCCTGACTATAGACCAGTCCAGCGACATGTTCAGGACTTTTACCTTTGACTTCACCAAAGTAGGCCTGATGACCAAATGGTGCCTTCAAACAGTTTCCTATCAGATCACTTGTCAATTCTGGCGCCAATTTTGCCTTGATAGGATTCAAGCGAAAAGCCTTCTCCCCTTTGCCTTTTTCTAAAGATTGAAAAAATGCCTCAGCTTCCTCAGCTAGGAGAGTTTGATATTTTTCGATGAAAGCTTTAGGTAATTGCACGTTGGTCCTCCTTTTAGTCCATTCAACCGGCTCACTAGTCGTAAGCCCTTACTACTAGATCTAGTTTAGCATGCTATAAATTTTTATGAAATACTTCCTTTACTTTTTATAAATCGCCCAAACAGATCTTCCTTGTTCAAATATTTACTCTTGGACATTTCCCCATCTTCTCTTAGAGCCCTAGAAAAAGAATCCCATTGGCCTAAAAGAAAGTTTCAAGCTAGAAAAATGGTTCTTTTAAGTTAAGTCATTCTCATTTTAGAAAAGCTCATTATAACTTAAGAAGATTTTTGTTATTTTCTACTCCTTAAGTTATAAGCTTCACTTGATCCACTAGAAGCATAAAATAAGCAAAGAGAAAAGGCAAAAGGCTAGGAGCTATCTAATAAAAAAAGTGCTGAATACTCAGCACTTTTTGAGGTAATATTTAAATTTTCCGTCATCATGATCCTATATAAGTGATCTGCTGATGACTTTAGGGAAAAAACGCTCAAAAGATTCGCCTATTATTTAAGGCCTGCTCCCTTGTTCAATTCAGCAGCTAACATCCATAAACGTTTATCAGTAGTTGCTTTGTATTCATGGAACATATCTGAACTTGGGTTATCCCCTTCAGAATCAGCTACTTCAATCCCTTTAGCAAATTGTTCATTCAAGTAAGTGTAAGCTGCAAATAAAGTTTCAAAGTGTTCTTTTAGGGTTAAGTTGTAGTTAGCCTTCTTAGATTTAATCTTGCTATGTTCAGAGAATTCTTCCAAAGTAGAATAAGGTTCTCCACCCAATGTGATCAAACGTTCGGCTACTTCATCCAATTGGCCATTCACTTCATCCATCCATTCGTCCATTAAAGGATGGTAGTATAAGAAACCGTCCCCACGCATATACCAGTGAACTTGATGGATAACTGTTGCCATTTGAGTGAGATCTGCTACTAATTGATTCAAAACTTTTTGTGTTTCTTGATATGCCATAATCATTTCCTCCTTTATCTTTTGAATCCATTATACCCCTACTGTTTGAGAAAGATCAAGTCATATGCATCTATTTTTGATAATCATTCTAAAATTTGTAAATTAAGCCTAAAGACAATTATCCCGATAGTCTTTTGTCCTATTTCAAGCCAAAAGCTCCTGGCAAGGCATAAGACAGAACGGACATAATCAAACAAGCCAGTAGAACACCTAGCGCTATTGGCCATAAGGCATTCTTAGGTTTAACCCCAAGGAAAGCGGCAATTAAAGACCCCGTCCAAGCTCCTGTTCCTGGCAAGGGAATACCTACAAATAAGAAAAGCCCTAACAAGATACTATTGGGGTATCTATTTTGAAGCTCTAAGCCTTTTGACCGTCCCTTCTTCATCATTGTTCGAGCTAAATTTTTAATGGGACCATGCTTAGCCAAATATTCCAAAATCTTTTCAATAAAGAATACAATGAATGGAACGGGTAATAAATTCCCAATAACAGCAATACTTGCTGCTTTCATCCAAGGTAAACCTAATAAACTTGCTGCTACTAAGCCCCCACGTAATTCTAAAATAGGCATTAAAGAAACGATAAAAACGATCATTTCTGAAGTCAAATACTCTTTAAAAAAAGCCACTACTGTTTCTACCATAATTACTCCTCTACATTATTTGTTTATTACATATAACATCGCTATTGCTAAGGAAGGATTTTAGTCCAATTGTCACTTCTTGTTCTCAATAAATCTTGCCTTGAAGCAAACAAGAGACCCTTCTACAAAGATCCAAATCTTCTAGCCTCTTAAATTTTAGTCAACCTAAGAATCTAAGTCAAATAAATCAGAAGTATTCTCATTTACTATTCGGAAATGATAATAGTTTTTTCACAATTATTCTATTTAAATTAAGTAAGGAAAAAGTAAGCTGTCATTCCCTAATAAAAAAGAGTTCATCAACTGAACTAATGCTCCCAAAAGCGAATCTCTGGCTTTCTCCCTACATTATTCAGCTAACAGAACTCTTTTTACTTGACTCAGTCCTTAATAGTTATGTAAAGCAAGGCTTCTTCATGAGGCTTTACCCCTCATACTTTTATTTCCAATCACCATCTAAGCTTTACCCCTCACACTATTTATTTCGAATCAGCATCTAGGCTTTCCCAACGATTGCCCACCACTTCTTTCGTATCAAAGATGACACAAAAGGCTGCCTTATCTTCTGCTTTCAAGGTTTCCTTCAATTCACTCACACGTTTTTGCGGGCAAGTGCAAACCAACATTTGTTTATCTTCTTGAGAGTAGGCTCCGCGACTTTCTACAATAGTTACCCCAAAATCTTTCTTAACCAAGCTATCAATTAAACTAGCACTCTTGTTAGAGATAATAAAGCAAGTTTTGGCTGATACCCCACCAGTTTGAACATAATCCACTGCCTTAGAAACGCAAGCTAATGCGATTAAAGAATAAAGACCAGTTGTAAAATCCAAAAAGATAAACGCCGACATTAAAACTGACCCATCTACTATAATTACCCCTAAGCCATAGGGAATCTTCAAATAATCATGGAGAATTTGAATAGGGATACCTGTCCCGCCAGTAGAAGAACCCCCTCGGAATACCAAACCAATCCCTAGGCCAGCGATAATCCCACCAAAGAGGGCTGCCAGCATAGGATCCCCTGAATAGACCGGAAAAGCTTGCATGAGTCTAACACAGACAGGGAGCAAAAAAGAACAAACGATTGTATTCAATGTATACCGTTTCCCGATAAAAAAGTAGCTCATTAATAACAGGGGGAAGTTAGACCAAAATAGGGAAACATCTGGGCTAATAGCAAATAAGCGATAGAGCAAAATACTAACCCCATTCATCCCACCAGCAACCAAGCTAAAAGGTACGAAAAATGAGTTGATCCCTACAGCGATCAGCATGGTTCCCCCAAGCATATACGCATAATTCATTAATTTTTGTGGCGCAAACCATCGGCTCATCATCATTTCCCCTTTTCTCAACATTTTTGCTTCTAAAACTATACTTCTTCAGTCTCAATACCGTTATATTAGTGGTTTTTATTTGAAATAACAAGTAGCAAATAAAAGGGGGTCTATCTTTCTCATCAAGACTAGGTCTCTAGGATAGACTCCCTTTAATCTTTAATTCATTTTTGTAAGTAAAACTTAATATCTATATAGATGATGACCTATAGTACTTTTTCTACATCAAATTCTATCGCTCAAAAGGGTGTTAACTAGCCTACTTCTTGCCACAATTTATTATTCTATCGGCAATTAACTATCCCACTTTTTACAACAAATATATTATTCTATCAACAATTAACTATCGTATTTCTCTTGGTCAAAAGTTTCGCTTCCATTCCATTTGGCCATAACCACCGTACAAACCGCATCTCCTGTTATATTGACAGTTGTACGGAACATATCAACAATCCGATCAATCCCCATAATCATTGCAATAGCTGTCACTGGTAAGCCCACTGAATTAAAGACCATGGTTAAAGTAATAATCCCCACAGACGGAATTCCTGCAGTCCCGATAGAAGCTAAGGTAGCCGCCAAAATAACGGTGATATAATCCGTTAAGCTCAAATGCATCCCATAGGCGTTAGCAGCAAACACAACTGCTACCCCCTGCATAATAGCCGTTCCATCCATATTCACTGTTGCTCCTAAAGGAATCGTAAAGGATGAAATCTTCCGGCTCACTCCCATCTCCGCTAACTTTTGAATATTCAAAGGAACTGTAGCACTAGAGCTTGAAGTCGATAAAGCAAAACTCATCACAGGGAAAAATTTCTTTAAGAAAGTAAAAGGATTGACTCGTGCTAAAACGACTAATAAGAACAAATAAACCAATACCAAGTGGGCAGTCAATCCTAAAAGAGTCGTCCCCACATAAGCAAACATAGATGCCACTGCAGATAAGCCCAAATTGGAAAAAGTTCTGGCAATTAAGCTAAAGACCCCAAAAGGAGCGATATTCATTACAATCCCCGTCAAGCTCATCATCAAATGATTGCCTTCTTCCATCAAATTGCTAATGGCTTGCAAATTACTAGGAGCATTCGCGAGCACCACACCCAGTAAGAGGGCAAAAACAATCACTTGGAGCATTTCACCATTTGCCAAGGCAGCAAAAGGATTCGTCGGAATAATATTCACTAAAGTATCCACCATAGATATTTTATTTGCAGCTGAAAGAGGCTTAGTCCCTTTAACACTAGCTAACATTTTAGATAAGTCCATTCCTTGACCTGGTTGAATCATATGAGCAATAATCAAAGCTAAAGCAACAGCTAATGTGGTTGTTACTAGATAAAAAATAACCGTTTGAATCCCAATTTTCCCTAATTTCTTAGGATCACCCATGCTCATTGCTCCATTAACCAAGGAGAAGAAGACTAAGGGAACAACAATCATTTGCATGAGGCGAATAAAGCCTTGGCCTACGATATATAAAATCCCATCTACCAATACTTTATCTCGTAAAGTCGAGGCTGGCATCAATTGGTTAATCAAAATACCAACGATTAAACCTAAAACAAGGCCTAACATAATTTTTGACGTTAGTGTCATTTTCTTCAATCGTTTCATCCGTCTCTCCTTTTACATCAAGCCATTATGAGTCATATAGTCCGCTAAGGTTTCTTGCCAAGTTGGAAACTGATAAATATCAGAAATATTAAGAATAAAATTCTCCAAAGCAACTGATTTGGGACGGAAAATTTGGTCGGAATAATCTTCTACTTCTTTTAATTGGGCGGTCAATCCCGCATTTTCCAAAATCTTTTCCGTAAATTCTCGTTGAGAACAATAACCTTCACAACTTGCATGATAAACCCCATATTCATGGCTTTTCATCAATTGAATAATGAACAAGGATAAGGCATAGGCAGAGGTTGGCGACCCAATAGCCGTTCTCGAAATGGAAATCACTTCATTCTTTTTAGCCTTTTCTAAAACTTTTTCCACCATATGGTTTTCATTAGAGTATAGCCAGCTGGTGCGAATAATGAAATGATGAGGGCACACCCTAGACACCATCTCTTCCCCAAACAATTTAGACTTCCCAAAAATGGAAAGTGGAGAAGCTTGGTCACACTCTTTACAAGGGCCATCTATATGTTGACCAAAAACTTGGTCAGTAGAAAGATGGATGAGTTGGGCATTAATTAATTGAGCAGCAACCGCCACATTCCTTGCCCCTAAGCCGTTCACTCTGTAAGCTTCTTCTGGATGGTCTTGACAATACTGATGATTAGTCACCCCAGCACAGTTAATAATAACGGTTGGCCGATTTCGACGAGCGAATAAGATGACTTCATCACAATCAGAGACATCCAATGTATCAATATCCGTTGAGATGATTTCCGCATCAATCGGATTTAAATGATGTTCCAAAGCCTTACCTAAACGCCCATTAGATCCACAAATCCAAATACGTTCCATATTTTCCTCCTTAAGTCATTAGATACACAACTTTTTATTATACAATTCTCATTAATAGGACGCAAAATTTCATAGCGCTTTCTTATATTTTTGTTTGCCAACTTCTTTTTAAGCCTTTCTTCTTCACTATTTTCCATTCTCTTCTCCTTTTGAAATGAAAATTTCGTATAATAAAGGAAGATATTTTAGACTTTTAAATCTTTTAAAACGAGAGGAGGCAGCGCAAGAAGCTTCAACATATAGAAAATCGTACTTCTTGCCAACGCTTATGACGCAACGTATTCCATGGGATCACTATTTCATTTCTCAAAGTCTTGTTCTAGCAACAAGAAGCACCTGTCAACGTGCCATGGTAGGTGCCGTTATCGTTCGGGATAAACGAATGATTGCAGGAGGATATAACGGTTCTGTCTCTGGTGAAACACACTGTATAGATGAAGGATGCTATTTACAAGATGGGCACTGTGTTAGAACTATTCATGCAGAAATGAATGCTTTACTGCAATGTGCCAAATTTGGTGTTCAAACAGATGGGGCAGAGATATATGTTACCCATTTCCCTTGTCTATCTTGTAGTAAGAGCTTAATTCAGGCTGGTATCAAAAAAATCAATTATCTCAATGACTACCGAAACGATGCCTATGCGATCCACCTGTTAGAACAAAGTGGAGTCGCTATTCATCAAATTAAATTACCGCCACATTTTTTTGAAAAAATGAGTTTAGCGCTAGAATCCAATGCTGTTCTACCAAGCTCTAGCCCTCAACTTTTTGAGAACTGCGAAAATGGCGACTGTAAAAATTGCCAATAATCTAAGTCAACTTCAGCCTATCCATAGAAATCTGTTCATTTAAACAATAATGACATAGCTATAAAGTCAACCTTCCACCCTATCCATAGAATAGCTTCATTTAAACAAGGCTTACATAACTATAATATCAACCTTAAACCCTATCTACAGAATAGGTCGTCAATCAGAAGAATATAGTGACTAGATCACTCCTAGCCAATAATTCAACTAATGATGTAAAAAAAGCAAGTGATGTGTATGAATGCCCCTAATATTAGACCACACCAGCTAATTTTAGTGGGAACTTCTACCCTTGACTTGCTTTTTTATTGTCAACTTTTCTCATCCTCTTCCCTTGTCTTCTTGCCATGTCTTCTTGACTTATCTGCTTACCATGTCTTCTTCCCTTGTCCTCTTCCCTTGTCTTCTTGCCTATAGACTAAATCCCCCAAAAATTTGTCCACCATTCTGCATTGGATAAATTTTGTTGGATTTTAGGTTTTTTCGAGTGAACTTTCTAGATCACCTGCAAGCTATCCCGTCAAACTTTGGCCTTTCGTTATCATTCAATTGAGATTAAAGAAATTAGCCAGCTATCGACAAAGAAAAAGACTTTTCAAAGCCCAGCTTTATTTTTTTTTAGGGTATCTTAACATTTTCTTAGTACAAAAGCAGAAGTATATTTCCTGAAATCTGTTTCATTTTTTATTTGAAAGAGTTATACTAGTAGAAGAATGTAGAATCATTCTAATTTATCTTAGGAGGAATTCTTATGTCATTGATTGGAAAAACAGTTGAAGCTTTTAAGGCGCACGCCTACCACCAAGAAAAATTTATCGAAGTTAGCGATGAAGATTTGAAAGGTCATTGGAGTATCCTTGTTTTCTACCCAGCAGACTTCAGCTTTGTCTGCCCTACTGAATTACAAGACGTTCAAGAAAACTATGCCAAATTTAAAGAGTTAGGTGCTGAAGTTTACTCTATCTCAACAGATACTCATTTCGTTCATAAGGCATGGCACGACCATTCAGAAGCCATTTCTAGTCTAGAGTATGTGATGATCGGTGACCCAAGCCAACAAATTTCTCGTCAATTCGACGTTTTGGATGAGGAAAGTGGCTTAGCTAATCGTGCTACTTTCTTAATCGATCCAGATGGAGTCATCCAAACCGTAGAAATTAATGCTGATGGTATCGGCCGGGATGCTTCTAGCTTAGTCGATAAAATCAAAGCCGCTCAATATGTTCGTAGCCATCCAGGTGAAGTATGCCCTGCTAAATGGAAAGAAGATCATCAAACACTTACTCCTGGCCTAGACCTCGTTGGTAAAATTTAGGGTAGATTCATGGTCTTAACAGCTGAACTTCAACAACAACTAAGTCAGTATTTGACTTTATTAGAAAAAGAAGTTGTCCTGAAAGCATGTCTAGGCGAGGATCCTGCTTCTCAAGAAGTCAAAAGCTTTCTGGAGGAAGTTGTTGCTCTAAGCGGCAAACTTTCTTTAACAAGCGCTGATCTTAAGCTAAAACCTTCTTTTACCATTGATCGAAAGGACTACGATAGCGGTATTTGCTTCGCTGGTCTACCTCTTGGGCATGAATTCGAATCTTTTGTTCTCGCCCTTTTGCAAGTAGGTGGTCGTGCCCCAAAAATTAGTCCTGAACAAAAAGCCCGTATTGAAGGCTTAAAACAAACTTGTCATTTCGAAACATTTGTCAGCCTTAGTTGCCATAATTGCCCAGATGTCGTTCAAGCCTTAAACATCATTTCTCTCCTCAATCCCAATATTTCTCACAGTATGATTGAAGGAGGAAGCTTTAAAGACTTGGCAGATAAATACCAAGTTATGGCTGTTCCGACTATTTTCCTTGACGGCAAAGAATGGGCTTCTGGTCGGCAAAATTTAGACCAAATCTTAGACTTACTTTCTCCGCAAGAAAAACCTACTTATCAAGTTGATGAGCCATACGATTGCCTTGTCATAGGCGGAGGCCCAGCTGGTGCATCAGCTGCTATCTATACCGCTCGTAAAGGCTTAAAAGTAGCTTTAGTGGCTAAAAGTTTTGGAGGTCAGGTCAACGAAACTCTCGGTATAGAAAACATGATCGGGCAAATTTACACTGAAGGGCCAAAACTCATGCAGCAAATTAGGGCGCATGTCGAACACTATCCGATTGACCTCATTGAAAATGTGACCGTATCTTCCTTAGAAGTTGAAGATGAAAAAGTAAAGGTATCACTTGGTGAACAGGGCTATCTCACTTCTAAAACACTGATTGTCGCTACTGGTGCCCACTGGAGACTCATTAATGTCCCTGGTGAAAAGGAATTTAAGGCAAAAGGCATTTCTTATTGCCCTCACTGCGATGGTCCACTATTTAAAGATAAGCCTGTTGTCGTCATTGGAGGTGGCAATTCCGGTATAGAAGCCGCCCTAGATATGGCCAATTTAGCTTCAAGTGTCACCGTTTTAGAATATGCCGATCATTTAAAAGCTGATGCTGTTCTTCTTGAACGATTACGCGAAAAATCCAACGTAACAATTGTGACAAAGGCCAATACCACTGCCATTGAAGGTCAAGGAAAAGTTCAATCCTTAACCTATGTCGACCGAGACAGTCAAGAAAGTCATACGATTAAAGCTGATGGCGTCTTTATCCTGGTTGGCTTAGTTCCAAATACCGATTTTGTTAAAAACTGTCTCACGCTCAACGATAAGGGTGAAATTATTGTAGATGAACGAGGCCAAAGTAACCAAGAACGCATTTTTGCTGCCGGTGATTGCACCAACTCCACCTATAAACAAATCGTTATTTCGATGGGATCTGGTGCTACAGCTGCCTTGAGTGCCCACGACTATCTTATGAGACAAGGCTAATTATTTTCCCTTTCTTCCTAACCAAGAGGATGAAAAATGCTTCATCTTCATTATAAAAACACGTCAATCGTAGCTAATAAAAAGTACAATTGACGTGCTGACTTTGACAGTAAAAAAGCAAGAAAAGCGGGTATAGATGTTGATTTAACAACATTTATACTCGCTTTGTTTTTTATTTATTTAGGCTCTATACTTTTTGATGTTGGTGAAAGAGACAGACGATTGCCTGTACAGCTAATCTACATCACAAAAATGACCTCTTAAGGCTTTTGTCCCTAACACATGGTCTAAGCTCTAAAAAAATCTTTGTCCCAATGGTTGCTTGAATACCTTTTGTCCCTATCTCATGGCCTAAGCTATAAAGTAGTATAGGAGAGAAAACACTTTTTTTAAGCTCTTAGCTAGCTAACTAGCCCTTTAAAAGCAAAGGCTTTACTGGACGCCCCCTATGATCGTAAAGCAAATTTAAGATTTTCTTCCCATCATTCATCGCTAAAGTTAAACGATCTTGATAAGGCTCAGCTAGTTCTTCATAAAGATATAATTCTTCTGACACATCATATTTTTTCCGCAAGCTTTCAACTTCCGCTTGGCTACGTTTTTTAGCATGAGCAGCTGGTAACTTACCGTCTAGTCTTCTTTCTTCAATACGGTAGTAATAGTAATCTTCACCATAATAAATCTCTAAAGCTCCTGTATTCGTACGTAGCTTTTCCACATGATGAGGTTTCTCTTGATGGATTTCCCACCAAGCCTCTATACCCTTAACGGCTTCCTCTTCGCTAGCATATGTCCCGTGCTCTTTACGAACATCATCGCGTCTATTAACCCAATAAGTTGTATAAGCTTTTGTACTCATGACATCGCTCCTTTACCTTTTGTATAGATTTTACCCCATGAAGCACTAACGACAGAGCTTTAAAAATACTACGTTATTTCCTATCCACTTTCACATTTAGCAGCATCATTATTTATTATCCACTTTCACATTTATCGGCTTATGCTTCAGATGGACTTTATCTTTAAAATTCATCAAAATACGTCGTGTCCTCACAAGCTTCATCATCAAAAAGCCCTCGATCCCCTAATGTCAAACAATCTCCCTCTTCATCCGCCTCACTGGAACTTAGCTTGACAAATCGTTTGTTCCATCTCCAATAGTCCAAAAATCGATCCTTTAGCCAATCCGTCAGCTTTAGCATGGGATAAATACTACAGAAACCAATTCCGCCCAAAAGAAGAGATACGATCAAACTAGGTAAAGAGAAGTGCTCCCCAATAACCTCAAAAACAGACAATGCGTATATAAAAGGCGTGGCCAAAAAAGAACCGACAAGTAACCAAGCGCCCGCTAATAAGCTCATCAAGGTTAAGATAATCCACCAGGAAAAGAAGACATTAAGCGATAGGCAAAAACACCATCTTAAGAATCTATCCATCCACTTGTCGCCTCCTTTTTTAAGAAATCTTAACTATTATTAGTTTAATATACTTGGCGGATAAAGACCATAAGCCTTTAGTCTGAAGATCAAAAAATACCAATCTTCTTGAGCAAAAGCTATGTTCTCTAGGCCTATGAATCTCCATTAGTTCATCTCTATTACTTTCGTTTTAGACAATGCCCAAAAATAAGCCCACATTTTCCTTAAAAGTAAATCTCCTTTAACAAAAACTAGCTCTTTGAAATCAGATAAAAAACTGACTTTATAGAGGCATCTCATATAGCCGTCTTAAAAAAAGAAAATTGCCTTTAATAATAGGCTAAAAAAGCCCAAAGATTTGGTCACTATAAACCACCAAACCATTGGACTTTTCCTATTGTTAATTGTTAATGCAATGCTTCTATTACAAAATACTGAAGCCTAGAGACTTTATATCTTTCATGAAGCCTTGGACGGTTTCTAAAGAACCTTCTAGGGCTGTTTTCCCTTGATTTTGTTCATATTTTTTAATCACAGCTGGAGGGCAAGTGATGATATCTACCCCTAATTGTTCGGCTTGATAGATATTATACACTTCTCTAGTGCTGGCCCATAAGAGTTGACAACCCTTCTTTTCACGACAAATGGCTAAAGCTTCTTTCATCACTGGAATAGGATCGATCCCTGCATCCGCCAAGCGACCAGCGAATACGGACACAATGCTATCCACGCCATCTGTCAAATGATCCACCACTTCACGCACTTGTTCTACCGTAAAAATAGCCGTCACATTTAATTTGACCCCTTCTTGGCTCAATTCCTTGATCAAGCTAGCAGTAGATTCTCCCTTGGAATTGATCACTGGAATCTTAACATACACATTTGACCCTAAGCTAGAAATCTTTAACGCTTCTTGTCGCATGCCTTCCAAATCATCTTTAAAGACTTCAAAAGAGACGGGATAGTCCGTTATTTGTCGTACCACTTCACTAGCAAAATCGGTGTAAGAAGTCACTCCTGACTTTTTCATCAAGGACGGATTGGTTGTAAAGCCTGTCACTGTCCCTTGTGCGAGTGCTTCCAACATATCGTCTATACTTGCTCCATCTGAATAAATGGCCGTTGCTAATTCTGTCATTTCCATCTCTCCTTATGCCTATGACCTAAAAATTTCCCTTCAAGCCAAGCTAAGTTTGTATAAGAGCTTTTCTTAACTTATCCTCTTATCTCTATTGACTAACTTAGGGGCTTCCCTAGATCATAATTTGTATTTTTTGAACTATTCCCATGAACATTTTGAATATATATTTTTCATTTAGGGATTGTTTCTATTATAAGCTTATTTAAAAAGGGGGTAAAGCCTTCCAGACTTACTTTTTTGTCCATAGAAATGGTCATTTAGTTCTATTTCAATTCTCTTAGGACTTTTCATGCATTTCTAGCTTATAAAAAAGCCAGTTGACCCTTAGATCAACTGACTCCTGTTTTATTCACTATCACAAGAATAATTTAGTTTAAGACTGTAATTTGAAGCGTCCGACGTCCAAATGCTTGACAGTCTGCTATGCTTTCCATATGGATGTCAATGCGGTTCCCTTTAATCGCTCCCCCCGTATCCGCGGCTAAAAATTCTCCGTAGCCTTCAATATAGACACGAGATCCCAATGGAATCAACTGAGGATCCACTGCGATAACACGAGGATTTTTAGAAAGATCCACTCCACTGGCTGTCATATTGGATAAACCTGCTTGATGACGACTGTAAGCAGTCGCTTCAACAGTGATCACCCGCCCTTGTGGCTTACTTTTTTCTTCAGCTGTAGCATTAGTTTGAGGACTTACCGTTTCCTTTACTTCCTCTTTAGCTTCACTGTTTTTATTATCAGATTTTGCCTCTTGTTTTTCTGTTGCAGGAGCTTCTGTTGCAGGCTCTTGTCCTTGAGGAGCTACTTGATCCGCTTCAGAAGTTTTTGCTGATTGCTCCTCAGATTTTGGGGCAAGCTTACTTTGCTTCACTTCTGTTTGACCTTGTGTAGGGTCTGGTAGATTATATGTCGCCTTATCTCCATCTTTTTCTTCAACTGTCACGGTATGTGCTTCCTTATTATAAGTCAAAACCGTAGCTGGATGAATGATATCCTTATTTTGGATAGAATTGATTTGGGCTAAATGATCGACATCAACCCCCATTGCTTCTGCAATTTGAGATAAGGTGTCTCCCCAAACAATTGTATAACTTAGCTCTTTACCATTCGCGCCTTTTTTCAAAGACTTAGTAATCTCTTCACTCGTCCGAGGGGTCCAATGAACCGATTGACTTGACGCATCGGCTGTTGTTGGCACTTGAAGGACTAAAGCTCCTAAGAGTAGGCTCCCTACAAGCCCCTTAACCATTTTCGTGTTCATCATGATCTTCTCTTCCTTTCTTTGTGACAAGATCACTTTAACACGGATTAAGATTCAAAAAGGCTTTTTCATTCTCTAATAATTGACTAGTAAGATCCTTGTAACTTCTTGAGACATTTTAACAGATCTTGTTATCTTCTGGTAAAACCGTATAGATTCTATGCCCATTTTCGATTCCTTCAAAACGGAATAAAGCTGAATCGTAATAGACCTTTAATTGCTCTAAATCCCCATCCATCAACCTTTCCGAAGCTTTATACATAGCTTCATAAGCGGGCATGGAAAGAATGATACGCATTTGTAACATTTCGTCCAATTTTTCTTGGTGAAGATGTTCTTTATAGCCCTCAACCACTGTCATGGTAAAGAATTCGCCTACAGCTCCAGATCCATAACTAAACAGCCCAATCTCATCTCCTGCTTTCAATTGGTGGGACTTCACTAGCAAACTAAAGAAAGCAAGATAAAGTGAACCAGTATAGATATTCCCCACTTTTCGGCCATAGTAGGTTGAATATTCATACAATTCTTTTAATTCTTCTTCTCGTTTATTCCCTTCAATGAGCGGAAAGAGCGCTTTTTTCCCCATTTTGCTATAAGGAAGATGGCAACAAATAGCCTTAAGATCTTCATAGCCTTGCCCTGTCATCTCTAGATAGTCTTGACTAGTTCTCTTAAAGAAATCTATATAAGCTTCATTAGAAAACTTTCCATCGACTAAGGGATATTTACAATCCAAGGGGCGCCAGAAATCAGCAATATCATCTGCATAACAAGCTGAATTTTCCGAAATATAGGCCAGACGAGGGTCAGCTGAAATCAGCATAGCCACACTTCCAGCACCTTGTGTGGGCTCACCACCAGAATTTAAACCATATTTGGCAACATCAGATGCAATAACCAGAGCAGTAGCTTCAGGATGGCGAGAAATTTCTGCAACAGCAGCCTGCAAACCAGCTGTTGCCCCATAACAAGCTTGTTTGATTTCCATTGTCCGCACATTCTTCTTTAGACCCAAACTCTTTATCAAGAAAAGAGACCCTGCCTTCGAATGGTCCACTCCTGTTTCAGAAGCAAAAATCAGCAAGCGCAAGCGGGATAGTTTATTTTGTGTAACAGGATCAGGAGAAGAGATAATTTGCCAAGCGCTATTCATCGCTAAGGACACACTATCTTGACTCGGTGGAGTCACTGACATTTCATCCTGTCCAATCCCAATATGAAATTTAGCTGGATCTTGCCCCCTATCATGGGCTAAATCATCCATCTTTAACATATAAGATGGTATATACACAGACATTTGATCAATTCCGATTCGCATAGATCCTCCTACTTTCTAAAGAGCCGGCAAAGATAGCCACCCTTAATTCGCGGTTTTCATAACTAGATATTATCATAACACTACTATATACGATAAAGAACTAAAAAGAAAGCACCACCACTATGTGCGACCGAGAGCGTTTAGGAGAAAACCACTGGAGCCCTTTGACTCAGGACAAAAAGTCCTGAAAGGCAAAGGGCGAAGTGGACCTTTCTCCTGCTCAAGGAAGCACCACCACTATGTGCGACCGTGAGCGTTCAGGTCAGCTATTCACCATATATCTCAATAGTCTTCAAGACTAGTTCAGCCGCCAAATGTCCTACTTCTGCTACAAAGCGATCAAAATCCATACTGGTATTTTCTTCAGAATCGGCCCCAGCACTGTCAGAAATCGACCGAATCACTAATACAGGAATCTTGTACATATAGGCTATTTGAGCAATCGCACAGCCTTCCATTTCACAGGCTAAAGTTTCTGGGAAATGCTTTGTTATATTGGCTCTTTGTGTGTCACGACAAACAAAGGTATCACTTGTGACGATTAATCCGACATGATAGGCCCAAGCCATTTCTTTTGCAGCTTTTTCAGCAGCTTCTATCCAAATTGGATCACTTGGATAGTATACAGGCAAATCAGGTAATTGGCCATAAGGTCGACCAAAACTTGTAATATCTACATCAGCATAGGCCAAAGTATCCGCAATGACTAAATCTTTGATCTTCACATCTTTCATCACGCCTCCACTAGACCCAGTATTGATCAAATGATCTACCCCGAATTGTGTGATCAAAACTGTGGCTACAGCGCCCGCTGCAACCTTCCCTACGCCACATTGGACAACAACACAATCTTTTCCTTTTAATTGCCCCTCATAAAATACATGTGGCCCCACACTAATTTGCTTTGCATCAACCATTTCATCCAATAAAGTCCGACATTCTACATCCAAAGCTGCAATAATCCCTATTTTCATTGTCAATTCCTTTCTTTTCTCAGCTCTACTTCTCCTAACGACTAGTAACGAGATAAAACTAATGCTCTAAACGATCAACAAAAATATTATCTGCCGCTTGAGCACTTAAGGTAATCACATGGTCGCCTCTCTGGATCGTCAGTCGATTCTTTAAAGGAATATTTTCAACCACTCGGTAAATTTCTCCAAGTGAAATTTGTTGCACCTCTACTGCCATCAAAATATCAGGGTCATCAAGGAAGCGATGGATTCTCACTTGTTTACCCTCTTTAACCTCTGACAAAGGATGTAATTCCTCTTTGCGATACAGGCCATCCCTATCTGGAATAGCTCCTCCATGTGGACATTGTGTGGGAAAATTCAAAAAAGCTTCTAACTTATCAATGAACTGATCAGAGCAAGCATGTTCTAATACTTCTGCATCTTGATGAACTTCTGATAAACTATAAGCCAATTTTTCTACCAAGAAAACTTCTAAAATACGATGTTTTCTAATTAAAGCTGAGGCCACCAACTGACCTTCTTTTGATAAACGAAAACCACGTGACCGTTCTTTTAATACGAAGCCCTCTTTCACTAACTTGTTCATCATATCAGTCACGCCTGGAGGGGAAATTTGCAAGGTCTCTGCAATAAGTTTATTGGTCACTTTTTCATGGACTTCACTTAACTCCATCATGACTTTTAAATAATCTTCTTTACTTGGGGTCATACTACTTCTCCTTCTTTTTCATCCGCCAGCTAAAAGGGCTCAATGGGGTTAGCCATTCCATATTTCGCTGTTTAATCCACTCGATCATCAAAGCAATTATAGCATTTAAGGAAAGGATTAACAGTAGGGCTGCGTAAAGGCCTTTATATTGCCCCTTCACATAAGATTGGAGCAGGTATTTCCCTATCCCTAAATGCGTTCTGTAGTTTTCTGTCACAAAAATAATCATTAGCGTCATTCCTACTAACTGCCTTGCCATGAAAATCAAACGAGGTAAAACAGCTGGAAAGGCTACTCTCTTAACCCACATACCCGTTGAAAAATCTAGAGATCTAGCAATCCAAAAATAGCGTTCTGGCAACTCAACCAAGGATTCATAGAGAGGCATCCCCACATAAAATATACTCACAAAAACCAAAACAAGTAGTTGAGCTATAAAAGGATTTTTAATAAACAGGTAAAACAAAGGGAAAAAAGCAATACGGGGTAAATCATATAAGGTCTGCCCTATTGGCAAAAGATAGCGTCTAGCACGATAGGAAGTTGCCATCCAAAGCGCCATCAAGCTCCCCAGTGTATAGGAAATAAAAGAAGCAAGCAAGAGTCTCAAACAAGTCATCCCAAAATGTTTCCAAATAATCTGCTGGGTGAAAAGATAGGTCAATACGGTAAAAGGCTGAGGTAAGCACTCATTTTTATAGAGGATGGCAACTATAAACCAAGCAAAAATAAGCCATACTGTTCCATAGACGCAACGTTTAACAGTCATGAGTCGCCCCTCCTAAATATTTTTCTATTTTCCTATAGTATTGACGATAAGCCGGAGCATCCTCCTGCCTTTCCTCATCTCTTAAAGGATTTTCTTCAAAGGTCAAGAGCCGTCCCTTCCTTAATACGGCTACATAATCTGCCATAACAAGCGCTTCATGGATTCGGTGAGTCGCAAGTATTATAGTCGCGCCTTGTTCTTCCTTGATCTTTTCTAATTCTTTCCAGGTTTTTTTGGCTTCTTCAGGAGAAAGCACTCCTGTAGGTTCATCTAAAAAGATATACGGGGGATGCTTGACTAAAATCCGAGCAAGCGCTACAGCTTGTTCCTGACCTAGACTTAACTGATGGGGATAGCGATCCTTGTATCGAAGTAAATCTAATCTTTCCAAAGCTTCAAACAAGAGCCTATCCACTTCCCTTTTATCCAAAAATTGTTTATGAAAACCTAATCGTATGTTTTCTTCAACAGTCATCCAAGGAAATAAACTAGATTCTTGAAACAAAAAACCGATTTGATGAGGGTAAATTGTGGGGCTAATGTCTCCAGCTTCATGAGGCAATAAGCCCGCTAAAGATAAAAGAAGAGTAGATTTACCGACCCCTGTTGGACCAAGAATGGCCAAAAGCTTCCCTTTAGCTAGTTGAAAGCTCAAATGATCTAACACCAGACTATTCTCTTGACAAACCGTCCAGTCACTGACCTGTAACATGTTCTCCCTCCTTTATAGCTTGCTTGTTCTTCCGCAAAATTGCTGACACTTATCGTTACAAATGAGATTCTCTCCTATTTTAGCATTCTTTTGAAAGAAATGACTCTAATTTAACGCTTTCCTTCTGCTTTTATCTTTCACTTCAAAGCTCCACACAAGAAAATCTAAAGCTCTCCTCTCTAATGATTGAATCAGTAGCATTATGCTATACTATACTTATAAAGATAGGGCAAAATAAGCTTATTTTTAAAGCCAAGTATATTTTTAGCCACACCCAAAAGGAGGTTTTTTATGACTATCAACGATTTTTTCCAATCTCTCAATAGAAATTTTCAAGCACAAGGGGCAGTTTACCAAAGAAAAGTTGCTAAGCCTATCAAATCCTTGCCTAAAAAGCTCTGGCCTAGTTTTTATATCCTACTGACTTTGGCCTGGGCAATGGCCTACTTCGTCAGTTTGCCTCCTTTAAACTGGCAATCTTTGGATACTTGGGGCTTCTTTATTCCACTTGTCGGGAGCTATATTTTTCTCCATTATTTACACCGTACCATCACACATCCTTATCTCCCAGCTAAACAAGTTTTCAAACCTGTAAAACTCTATCTTAAAGCTGTTGCCATCCTATTTTTCATTGGCCTCCTAGTTCTTTTCTTCACTTCCCCTATTTTCAATGCCAAGGCTTACAGTCGGCTTATAACACCTCATGAGGGGAAATTTGAAAAAGCCATCACGGAAACCAAAATTGAACAAGTCCCAATCATCGATCGTGGAACAGCACAACGCTTAGGGAATAGGAAATTAGGAACCATTACTGACTTAGTTTCGCAATTTGAACCTAGCCCAGCTTATACCCAAATCAACGTCGCTAACAAACCCGTTCGAGTGAGTCCTTTACGCTACGCCGGTTTCTTTAAATGGTTAGCCAATTCCAAGCAAGGGATTCCTAATTACCTTTCTGTCGATATGACTGACGGAGAAGTGAAATTAATGAAACCAAGGCAAGCCATGAAATATACAGAATCAGAATATTTCTTCCGCCAAATTGATCGCTATCTTCGTTTCAATTATCCAACAAAAATTTTCGGCCATCCAAGTTTTGAAGTAGATGATAAGGGTGATCCTTACTATATTGCTACAACTTACCGGAAAAATTTCCTTCTCAGATCCATGGAGCCAAACGGAGCTGTCCTAGTTAACGCCATGGACGGTAGCCATCATTTCTATAACTTAAAGGATATTCCAAACTGGGTGGATCGTGTCTATTCGTCTAAAATAGTTGTCAATCAATTAAATCAACATGGCCTATTTAAAAATGGCTTCTTCAATAGCATACTAGCTAAGAAAGGAGCCACAAAAACAACTAAAGGATATAACTATATCGTTTTAAACGATGATGTTTGGCTTTACACTGGGATTACTTCTGTCACCAGTGATGATTCTAACATTGGCTTTGTCCTCACTAATATGCGGACAAAAGAAACGAAGCAATTTAACGTACCTGCTGCAGAAGAATACTCTGCCATGCAGTCTGCTCAAGGTGCCGTTCAAGAGAAATCTTACAAATCCACCTTCCCTATTTTAATCAATAAAAATAATCGACCAACCTACATCATGTCCCTAAAGGATAAAGCAGGACTAGTAAAAATGTATGCTATGGTCGATGCGCAAGATTATCAAAAAGTAGCTACCGGAAGTTCCCTTCAAGCCGTCATGGCCAACTACGACCAATCTCATCTTGCTAACTCCTCTGATGAAGATGAGAAAGAAGAACAAAAAACGATCACAGGTATCTTAGAAGATAAACAGTCTGTTGTCATAGATGGTAAAACAGTCTACTATCTCTTAATTGATGGAGAGGTTTACTACGCTCCTGTATCAATTAACGATCGACTTCCATTTGTCCAAAAAGGGCAAAAACTCAGCCTTAAAGTTGATCATAAGAAAAAGGCTCATGAAGTAAAACTAGAGACTAACTAAGGGAATTGGGGCAATTACTGTCACTCATCCTTCCATTTTTAATGGCATAAATCAAAGGAACAATTCCATTCTTCTATTGACAAGGCGAAAGTACTAAAGCCAGTAGCCTGACTTTGATACTTAACACATAATAAAGCGAGTATGAATGTTGATTAAGCAACATTCATACTCGCTTTTTACCTTTAACCTATCAAAATATTTCTTCCTTCTATAATCTTTAAAATAGTTTCATGATAGTGCTCTTGACACATTTGTGTTATCTCTCGCCTTTTATAACTGATATTATTTACATGATTCACAGGCATAATCCCCATCAGAGAATTCGTTACAAAACATTCGTCCATTTCTTCCAGATCTTCTCTTTTGATGATCTCTTCTCTAACTGAAAAATTTTCTAAAAGGTATCTTCTGACAATTCCTGGCAATAAGCCACAAGATACTGGCGGAGTAATGACTTGACTATCCTTCACAAAAAACACATTGCTAACTGTCCCTTCACAGACTTGTCCCTTACTGTTAAATAATAACAACTCATCTACGGCAAGATCTTTAGCATGCCTTTTTTCTAGAATAGAATCCCCATAATTCAAAGTTTTATGTCTAGTTAAAAAGGAGGTCTCATTTCTATAAACCTGACTAAAATCAAGAGAAAAGCCCTTAATGTACCGTTCTTTTGTATAGGGATTATCCCGTAATATCATCACTGTATTTTGAGAAGATATAATAATCTTTAGCGCATGCTCACTGCATTCATTTTTAGCCAAATAGTCCCTGATTTCTTCTTTTGTGACAGAACGCTTTATCCCCAAAGCCTTTAAGGACTGATTCATCCGTTGTAAGTGCCAATCTAAAAATAGAGGAATCCCTTTTTTAACAGCAATTGTTTCAAATACACCTAGGCCAAATTGATAGCCTTCATCCATAGTGATCTGCATATCTTCCTCCTTATTGCTATCCTTTCCTCCTAGTACTTGAAGTAAGTTATTTTAAACTCTTGTTCATTTTCTCTTCTCTAATCCTTTTCTTCTAGTACTTGAAGTAAGGCCTTTGCTTTTTGTAGAGTTTCCTCATATTCGAATGTCGGATCCGATTCACAAGTGATCCCACCACCTACACCCAAATAATAGTTTTGATCTTTATATAAGGCGGTTCGAATGATGATATTAAAGTCGCAAGAGCCATCCAAGGACAGATAGCCCAAAGAACCGGTGTAAATATTCCTGCGACTATGTTCCAACTCATCAATAATTTCCATTGCCCGAACTTTTGGTGCTCCTGTAATAGACCCACCAGGAAAAGTCGCATCCAAAAGGTCCATCACTGTCAGATCTTTACGCAGTTGCCCCTCTATATTAGCGACTAAATGAAAAACTGTCGCATAACTCTCTATTTTAAATAATTCGGTGACTTTGACTGATCCTGGCAAGCACACACGGTTAAGATCATTGCGTTCTAAATCAACGATCATTAATAATTCACTTTGATCCTTTTTGGATTCTGCTAAGTCTTTTTTCATTAGATCGTCTTCTTCTTTCGTAGCGCCTCTCTTCCTTGTCCCCTTAATTGGACGTGTCACAATCTTTCCTTTTTTCATCTGAAGGAAACGCTCAGGAGAGGAAGAGACAATCTTAAAATCTCCATAATTGCAATAAGCTCCGAATGGCGACGGATTTTCTTTTCTTAACTTTTCAAACATTTCATATGGTGATAGGCAACTTTTTACCTTTAACTGCTGGGTTAAATTTGCAACACAAATATCCCCTTCGACAATATAATCCATCACTTGACTTACCGCATTCATATAGTCTTGCTTTTCAAAATTGGCCGTAACTTGCTCTGCTTTTTTCAAAGACTTTCTATCTTTTACTAAGAGTGTATCCCTTTGAACTAGGCTTTGACTTCTTTGAATAAGTTCTTTTAATTCTTCTATTCCCGACTGAGCATCCTGTAAATGATCATTGGCAACAAGCCATAATTTCTTTTCTTGGTGATCTTCAATAATAAAATGATCATAAAATATCAATATACAATCAGGAATATCGACATCCTTTTTGCAATGAGCCTTGACATTTTCCTTTTTTCTTCCATAATCATAGGAAAAATAGCCAATTGCTCCCGAAGTTATGGGCAAATGAGTCTGATTGATTTCTTTATGTTCTTGCAAATACTTTTTCACATATACTTCAAAAGGGATTTCAGATAATTTCCCGTTAACTGTAAAACTCGTCCCATTGACTAGCTTCAAATATGGCTTTAGTCCAATAATGGAATAGCGCCCTAAATGATTTTGTAAAGAGGAATCTAAAAACACAGCATCTTTTTCCTCATGAAGTAGGCTAAAAATCTGATGAATCGGTGGGTACTGTTCCATTTGCTCAATCAACTGCATGATATTTCCTCCAAGACTTACAAATCAGTTGAAAATTCGCCAAAAGTTCATGCCCATATTCAGTTAAAATAGCTTCTGGATGAAACTGAACTCCATAAATGGGTAAATGGCGATGCTGTAGCCCCATAACACTTCCATCCTCACTAAAAGCTGTTACTTTTAAACTTTCTGGCAAAGATTCTTCTAAAACGACCAGTGAATGATAATGGGTTATCTGATAATTTTGCGGTAGATCGCGAAACAATCCTTTACCATCGTGCTTTAGTCTTGTTATCTTCCCATGTAAAGGCCGACTCCCCTTAACAACATCTGCTCCAAAGAAAAGCCCGATCGTTTGGTGCCCTAAACATACGCCCAATATTGGGATCTTATTTTTAAATTTTTCAATGACTTTTTGGGATTCTATGGCATCTTCCGGTCGTTTAGGTCCTGGTGACAAGATAATCCCTTCTGGTTTTAAGGTCTCAATCTCAGTTAAATCCATTTCATCTGCTCGCTTGACGAGAACTTCCTGACCTAATTCTTGCATATAAGCGGATAGATTGTATACAAATGAATCATAATTATCCAATATATAATACATAAAAAGGACCTTCCTCTCTTTCATTCAAACATTTACAGTCGTTATCCTAAAATGAGCCTAGGTCCGTAACCTGCATACATCGTATTATAAAGAGCCTATCCTAAAAATACAATGTGCTAAAGAAATGAATACAGATCTCCTCTTTCTCAAAGAAACATTCGTTTAAGCCCAATTAAAAATAGGCCTTTACGCTACACTTCCCCCTATTAAATAAGAATCCCCCAACTCATCAAAAGGCTAGAGTTTGGGGGATTTGGTTTAGATAAGATGCGCTGTAAAACTATGGGAGAAGTTCAGCACTTAAGGCATACTTTTGCTCATTTTATCGCACTAGGTCAGTTTTTTTTCAAAGCTTCTATCCTACTAAAAGATATGAGCTTGCTTTTTCTCCTTAGTCTATTGAAATATTTTTCCATTTCTCTGCAGGGAAAACCATTGGCCCCTGCATAGCTTGATAAATAGCTTCCGCTTTTATAGGAGAAGATACCGTAGCTAGAAGGGCTAAAGCAAATGGGAAAGCTGGAGCTGGTCCACGACTAGTCAGTATTCTCTTATCTAAAACAACTAATTGATCTTCTGGTTTTAAACCTTCAAAATACTTTTCTTCTAAACCTGGGAAAGCTGTAAAGTGTGTCTCTTTCAATAGTCCTGCCTTCTCTAAAACAATCGGTCCTGCACAAATAGCGGCTACAAGTCCTTCGTTAGCGTAAACCTCTTGGATAAATTCACGAGCCTTTAGATTGTCACGTAAGCTTTCAGCGCCTCCCATCCCACCTGGAAGGAAAACTGCTTTTAAGTCTTTTGGATCGAGCTCTTCCATTAACGCATCTGTTTTAATCGTAACCCCTTGTGCAGACAAGACTTCTTTCTTTCCATTTGTACTCAACAAGACTACTTTTTCACCTGCACGGCGGAAAACATCCACTGGTAATAAAGCTTCAATCGTTTCAAAACCATCCGCTAATAAAACCCCTAAACTATATACCATCCTATTCATCCTTTCCATAACATTTTTAGTCAACTATAGCTATTGCCCTATACTTCTTGACCTAGGGCGATTTTTTATTCATCTTGGCTATTTTAGCTAAGCCAGTTTATTTTAAGGTAGTTTCCCTAATCTACAATAGCTTTCATGAGCTTCTAAGTTAGGGTGCGTGCTTAACTGGCAAGCTGATTGTTTTCTCCACTTATCCAAACCTTCTGTATAAGCATAGAAAAATTTTGCTGCCCCATAAGCTGATGAATCTTCTTGAATTCTTTCAATTAATGGGCGATTTAATAAGTCTGCTAGGATCTGCTTTAAAGGTTGAAATCGCATAGCGCCACCAGAAATAACGAGTTGATCAGACTTTTCTCCCACTTCTTCAGTTAAGGCAACCAAGCGAGCAAGATTCATCATAAGACCTTCTCCGATAGCTCGCATAAAATCTTCAATCTGATGCTGCATCGAGACATGTAAAAATTCTCCCTTAACCATTTCATCCATCACTAAAGATCTCTCGCCTAATAAATAAGGCGTAAAGCTCAGTCCATGAGCGCCAATTTCTCCCTTTTTCATCAATTGACATAAGTCAGTAAAATCTCGATTAAAGAGTTTTCTAGCCCATTGGAGGACATTTCCTCCATTATTCGAAGCCGCCCCAATGACATATAGTCCTTGAGTTAACTCATAACAAAAAGTCCGACCTTTGTCATCTAAGGCAATTCGTGAGGACATTTGTCTCACAGCTGCTGAAGTGCCTACCGTAAGACTTGTCTCTACTTGACCGTTGTAACTGGCAAAAGTGGCTAAGCAGCCATCACTAGCTCCTACCATTACAGGTATGGACTCCCACTCAGGTAAATCGGGGCAAGATAAGGGATAAACCTTTGTTGAATCTACTAATCTTGGTAGTGAGTCTATATCCATATCCACTTCCGCCAAAATAGCTTTATCCCATTGCCTTTGATAAAGATTTCGTAAGCCAGTTGCTCCAGCACAAGCTTGGTCTACCACAAAATACCCAGTAAGGTATTCCATTAAAAAGGACTTGATCCCTGCTAGATAACGATAGTGTTGAAAAGCCTGTTTATACTGATCCTTAGCCCAAATAAACTTAATCATTGGAGACATGGCATGAATAGGCATACCCGTTTGCCTATAGAATTGTCGCCCAATAGCTGATTTTCGCATGGCTTTAGCCACTTCTTTGGAACGACTATCTGACCAGAGTAAAAGAGGAGTCAAGGGTTTAAAGTTTTCATCTAAAAGCATCCCCGAATGCATGGCAGAAGATAAGCTCAATCCCTTAATAGATTGAGTCGGGCAAAAATGACCTATCCCCTTCAACACATCCACCACTGCTTCTAAGAGTTGATAAGGCTCTGCTATACAAGATCCTCCTTCTCCATAAACAGCAGAAATAGTTTTAGCATAGCTAGCCGTCACTTCCCCCTCATCTGTCACCGCAAGGGCTTTAACAGTCGTTGTCCCTATATCTAGACCAATCACTACTTCCTCTTTCACTCCACTTCCCCCTCTCCTCTTCAAAATGCAAGATATAAATAGCCCAACAGCTATCCTTCTTTGGATCAGCCCTTTTCTTTCTAAGGCAATCCCTTCTGACTTGGATCAGCCCTATTCTGTCTAAGGCAATCCCTTCTGACTTGATCAGACATTTTCATATCAAATAAATTAGGCCTAGTTCATGCCCTTTTCTTTCTAGGGCAAATCACTTCCGATTTAATCAGACATTTTCATATCAAATCAACTGAGTCAAATTCAAGCCCCTCTTCTTTCTTAGACAATCTCTTCTAAAAAGAAAAATTAAACCATCATCACTAATAAACCATTCAAGCCATATGATGGCCCTTCTTTTCTGGCTGAATGCAATCGAGGATCTGTATAGGTCGATTCTTTGCAAGAAGAAATTTGCTCTTCTTTTAATCCCGCTTCTTTTAAAATGATCTTGTTCGCATGAGCCATCTGCAAGAAATATTTACCCGGCTCATTTTTTGCCAAGAAGAATTCATCACGGCTAGGAAAATCCTTGAAAGCTTCATAGACAGGTTGATCTACCTCATATATTTTAGGATCAATACAAGGGCCAATGTAGGCGAATAGGTCTCCCCTCTTGCTCCCAACTTCTTTTCCCATCAGTCGAATAGCTTCTAGACTAATCCGCTGCTGAGTCCCCCGCCAACCAGAATGGACAACAGCCAAAGCTCTTTTAACCGGGTCATAGAGAACAACTGGGGTGCAGTCGGCAAATTTTACCAAAAGCGCCTGACCTTTTTCACTGGTCATCAAGCCGTCCGTTTCTTCAAATTGTGGGTAGCCCATAAAATCTGTTGCTACTTTTCCATCCACTCTTACTACCCTGCTGCTATGAGTTTGTTGACAGGTATAGACTTGTTCAACATTCCCTTGCAGAGAATTTTTCATTGCTTCTAATGACTCCTGATAAGCGATGGGTTCTTTCTGCCCTCGTAAGTTATAATCTACTCCAGCTAAAGCTAAAGTTAATCCTTCTTTAGACCATTGTATTGGAAACATTCAACTTCCTCCTTTTTAATTGAGCCTATAACGTAAATAAGGCCGAAATTCTTCTGGGACTTCCTCATCAGGAACCAAGCGGCAGATGAGTTCTTTTTCTTTTAACTCTATACAATTCCCCTTGAAAATATAACGGCAATCCAAATGATAATGAAAAGGCTCATCTTTACTAGGGTTGGCTTGAATAGGGATCAGATTAAGGTCAATCAGTTCCAGATCTTTTACATCTTGGGGGACAATTTTTCTCCCTGTTTCTTCAGCCAACTCTCGGCAAGCTGTTTCAAAGGGCCATTCCCCCTGTTCAACATGTCCAGCCGGCAAGAGCCACTCCTTTTGGTAGGGATGAAAAACCATTAACAATTTCCCTTCAACAAAGGTCACCACACTTGCAGAAAGATGATAACTAGTCTTTCGATCGACCCACAATTCATCCCTTTGACTTGGCAATTGTGCTTTCAACACTTCTCCTTTTTTGACCTTGTCTAGGCTAAACTGATCTAAGCACTTATCGATCCATGTTTGATAGGCTTTTCCCACATCACCACCCCTTTTACCCTTTAAGCATTAAATCAAGCGTGTCTTTCCATCTTGCCTTTTATGAAATTTCATGACCAGTGGACGAATTTTCTTCAGTAAATGGAAGGAGCCGAATACGACAAGAACAACCCTTTTCTCTTTCTCTATTTGCTCGGCTAACTGATAGGCTGAAAGAATTGCCTCTTCTGGATCCTTGATGACTTGTTGACTTAAGTTAGGGAAAACTTCCTTATACAAAGCCCCCAGTTCATCAGCTTTCATGGCTCTTTCTGGATGAAATGCTTGGGTCACAATAAGCTGATCCAAAAAATCAAGATAAGGCAAGGACTCTAGCACTTGCTTATCCTTCAAAAAAGCAGAAACACCGATAATCGTGCATCCTTTGAACCATTCCTTCACACTAAGAGATAATTCCTTGATTCCTGCTACATTATGCCCGCCATCTAAAATGGTCAAAACAGGCCCGTCTAGGCATTCAAATCGACCTCTTAGAGTCAAATGACTAAAAGCTTTCTCAAAATCCCTATGAGATAATTCTAAAGACTTTATATCCGCATAATCCTTTAAGAAACAGGCGACCGTCCGTAAATTTTGCAATTGATAATGACCTAGTAAAGAAAAATGAAACTGATAAGAAGACCAATCCGGATAACGCAGGTCAATTTTTCTAAGTGGCCGCTTCTCTCCATTTGAAATCCACTCATCACTATAGTCCTCTACTCTTATCTCAATAGCTGATCCATCCGTCAGATAAGCTACTCTTTCTTGACAAATTCTTTCAAGAACTGCTTGAGTTTCAGCTTTTTGAGGGTAGGCAGATATCACCCGATCTCCTTGCCTAATCATTCCTGCCTTATTCTCTGCAATTTCCTTGACAGTTCTTCCTAATATATTCATATGATCCAAACTAATAGGCGTAAATATCGAGTAATTTACCCGATCAACGGCATTAGTCGCATCTAAACTACCGCCCAAGCCACATTCCAAAACTAGAGTATCCACAGCCTGGTCTTTAAAGTAAAGAAGAGCGATACAAACAGCTACTTCAAACTCTGATAAAGCCGTTTGATCGCCCAATAGCTTCTCCACTAGCCCTAAAATTTGTTTTTCATAGCGCTCGAAACTTTCTAAACTTATCCATTCCCCATTCATTTGAATCATTTCTCTTGGATGATCAAAGTAGGGACTCGTAAAATAGCCTACTTTCTGTCCCTTTACTTCCAAAAAGGCCCCGATCATACTTGCCGTAGACCCTTTTCCATTAGTTCCACTCAAATGAATGATCTCATAGGCATGATCTGGATGATTCAAGGCTTCTAAAACCTTTTTCATCGAAGATAAACGATCTCCTTCTCCATACCTCGTCTCGACTAAATGGATGCTAGTCCTAGCTCTTCTATCGACCATTTCTCTCCTTCTTTCTCGCGCTAGTCTCTATAAGTTCCTCTTACTAGGCTCTATAGCATTTTACTCACTCTCGTTTTACTAACAAGCGATTAATCCTAGTCCCTATAACGGTTGACGGTTTGAAGAAACTCCTTGCGCAAGTCCCTATCCCGATCAAATTCTCCGGTAAAGAAAGTGGTTCGAGTCACTGAATTGGTTTTCTTCACGCCTCTCATTTCCACACACATATGTCTGGCATCTACCACTACGGCCACACCGTAAGGGTCTAAAATATCTTCTAAAGTATCGGCAATATCCTTGGTAATCCGTTCTTGTAAATTCAACTGACGAGAGACATGGTCAACTAAACGTGGTATTTTACTCAAGCCAATGATCCGCCCAGCCTTAGGAATATAGGCCACATGAACCTTCCCAAAGAAAGGTAGCATATGATGTTCACACATGGAATAAAAAGGAATATCATTCACTGATACCATTTGCGCATTTTGTGCTGTTTCAGATTCAAATAGCTTGTAGTTGGTAAATTCCTTTTCAGTCGTGCTGGCTAAAATTTCATCATACATTTTAGCCACCCGTTTAGGCGTTTCAAGTAAACCTTCCCGATTAGGATCTTCGCCAACTGCTGATAATATCTCTCTAACCGCCGCTTCAATACGCTCCTGCTTTGTTTTTTCCATCGTCCATTCTCCTATACACTGTATTTCTTGCTTCTCACCCTTGAGCTGAATAATAGTGTTTAAAACCTCTTCTTGACAAAAAAATTCGTCTGTCCATACATCCGTCAAAGGCACTAATACAAATAAACGTTTATACATTTCCTTATGTGGAACAATTAGCCGTTCATGCTCTATAGTTTGATCTCCATAATATAACATATCTAAATCAATCGTTCTAGGACCCCAATGAACTAATCTCTCACGCTTTAAGTCCTGCTCAATTTTTTGCATCCTATCCAACAAATCTAGTGGCGGTAAAAGCGTTGATAGGCGTACAGCGATATTCAAGAAAGCTCCTTGTTCTACCCCTCCAACTGGACTGGTCTCATAAACACGAGACACTTTTTCGACTTCAATCTGTGGATCTTCAGCTAATCGCTTCACAGCTTCTTTCAGATAGGCTAAGCGATTCCCCAAATTAGAACCAAGAGAAAGATAGACCTTAATCATTGAGGTCATCCCCCATTTCAACTTGCACGTAATCTAAAATGCCATCAATAGGCAAAGCGATTTTACGCAACTTGACATTCACCTTGCTCAATTGACCTTTTGTATCCCATGCCTTAATGGCCTCTACTATTGACTGGGCCAATGTCTCAATTAAATCCGCCCGACTGTTTTCGACCTCTTCTTTTATAATGTCATAAAAATCTGCATAGGAAACAGTATCCTCAATAGAATCACATTTAGGTGTCTTTTTGACTTCTACAAGTAAGTCCAATTCTATGGCTTGACCTAATTTCTTTTCTTCTTCAAAGACCCCAATATGCGAATGGAACTTCATGTTTTTCATCAAAATCCGATACATCCTCAATCGCCTCACTTTCGCTCTTCTTTTTCATTTTTCATTCAAATCTAAAAAAGCCTCATCCTCCCTTGATTATACAAGTCCATAAAAAGCATAGCAACAATAGAAATTTCAAATACATCCCTTAAAATAGATACTTGCTCCAGGACATAGCTTAACGATCAAACGGCTTTATTAAGCTCCCTTATCTGTTCCTGAAAATTCTTGCATTTCTTTCTGAAATATGCCAAGTGCTTTCTTCCATAAGTTAAAAATTTGTTGACAAAACGATTTTTATCCATCACTTTCCGCCTCTTTTTTTGAGTCTATCTAGGATAGTCCATTAAGATATGCTATACTTTATAGGAGAAAAAGTGCGAACGTTTGCTCTACTGGGGGACGAACTCTTGCAACCATTTTCTTTCAAACAAGTCTCTCCCTTCTTCTTCAATTAAGCACGTCTTACTTTTGTACTCTACTGGTTCCTATACAGAAAGAAGGGCTCATTTGCTGGATAAATGATCATCCCCTCTTAGATCGAAAAGGAGAACTTCTCATAGAGATAGACCTTTATCTCTATTGGTCATTTTCATTCACTCAAATAAACGAATTAAAAAAACTTTTTTTAGAATGATTCAAAAATATTTCTTCTGTCGTATAGTTTATGACAATAATACAGTCAAGTAAGAGTATCCTTATTTGTATTTTCTCAAAAGGGATAATTGGGAACCATTTTACATTCATCACTCGCATCAACATTTTCAACAAAGGAAGGATAACCGCCGATGAATTTTATTTTCTTTAACGCTTTACAGGCCATCCTACCCGTAGCTTTAACACTTCACCCAGACCCTAACAACGAGTCCGCACCTTCTAAAAATACTTTCCCTGCCGCAGATTTGTATAACTTCGACCTCCTTGCCGATTATGGTAGAGAAAACCAAAATACCCTACAATTTGTTCCTGGCTTCTACAACGAGTGGTTTGCCATAGCTCATTATAATATGGACACTGTCATTGTTGGCCCTTTCCTCTTATCGCCATTAGAAGGCCGACCAATCACCAAATCCTTTAACCACCTTTTATCCAAAGAGGACGCCAAACGACTCAAACACGAATTGTTGGCTTTGCCTTTACTCTCTCTTGAAGGTCTTTCTGAAATGCTCATCCTCATCAACTTCTGTATGACAGAAAAACTATCTAACTTATTGCCGAGCCAAATCAAAAAATATTCTGATCTCATTCAATGGGAACATATCCAACAAACCTTGGATAGCTTTGATCATCCTCGTTGCAATCAAACCCAACAATTTTACCAATTCGAAATTAACCTCGTGCGCTATTTGCAAGGTAAAACTGATGTTCTAACAGAAGGTACTCCATGCCCAAACAAGCGCCCTGTAAAATCACTCAAACGCCACCAAAACTACACCACTTTTCTTCTTGAATTGATGAACAGAGTGGCTTTAGCTGAAGGTGTATCGGCCAAAAAAAGTTATGCTCTACGTACAAACACATTAAAGGCTAATGCTGCCAGTAAAAGTCCGGAAGAAAGCGTGAAAATTCGTTTTCAAGCCGCAAAAGATTATCGTGATTTAATCGAAGAACTCGCACCAGATCACAGTGATTGCTTGGTGGATCATATTACCAATTACATCCACTCCCACTTGACTGATTCTTTAAAAGTCTCTGAAATCGCTCGCCATTTCTACATTAGCGAGTCCCAACTCCGTAAACGATTTAGAGATGAAATGGGACTTTCCGTCTCTGAATATATTGGTCAAGAAAAAATCAAATGCGCCAAAAAACTTCTCACTCAAGCCACTAGCTTAAGCCTGAAAGATATTGCCAAACAGCTAGGTTATTTTGACCAATCTCACTTTTCCAGATCTTTCCGATCAGCAACCGGACTTTCGCCTAGTGAGTATAAACGGTCTAAGGTCACTTTCTAAGTTTTTATTGGCTCTATTCTCTCCCCGCACAGCTGACTTTCTTTTTTTAGGGGAAGAGAACGAGCCTAAGTCTATCTCTGGGCAAGGGAAAATAGACTAACCTTCCCCCTAGCGCTCTTTTCAAGCGTCAACAGGTTCTATTTAAGCTGGATAGGGTTTCAGCTCTTCTTTCAGCTTGGCAAGGCTCTAAATTCTCCCTTGCTTTCCCTACAAGTCCGTGCTACAATCAACACAAAACATAGCTTATTGATCGATTCTTTAGTGAAGCTTCTCAGCGTTCAGAGAACTGGCGGAGGGTGCAAGCCAGACAGGGAGCTACATCAATTACAAATCTAACTAGTATCAATCGTCCGCCTAGCGTTAATAGGCCTTGAGTGCAAGCTATTTTGGCTTGAATTTGGGTGGTACCGCGTCTTGACGTCCCTAGCATATGCAGGGGCTTTTTTTATTGATTAAAAATCTTTTTAGCACTGCCCTCTAAGCCCTAGCGACAAAAAATCATACCCCACAACTTCTTTAGCTTTTTCCTTAGATCTAGCTCAATTTTTTAAGACGCACAAGCTGTATTCGCTTTTCTGGATCTTATAAAAGAAGATTCCTACTATAAAAATCGTTTAAGCTTATCTCTATCTCTTGCCTAAGTTATGGCAGACTTCTGATCCCATTCAGATGATCATTTATTCCACTTCATTTATACACAAAAAGGAGAGAAACTTATGGATATTATTGAAGAACTCACATGGCGTGGCGCCATCAACCAACAAACTGACGCTGAAGGCCTAAAGGAATTGTTAAATGAAAAAAGTGTGGGCTTGTACTGCGGAGCCGATCCAACTGGTGATAGTCTCCACATTGGCCACCTCATTCCTTTCATGATGATGAAACGTTTTGAACTAGCCGGCCACAGACCACACATCTTGATTGGTGGTGCAACTGGTTCTATCGGAGATCCTTCTGGTCGCAAGTCAGAACGCCAACTACAAACCATGGAAGTGGTCAAACACAACGTCAAGTGTCTAACAGAACAAATGCAAAAACTATTCGGCGACAGTGCCCAAGTAACTTTCGTCAATAACTATGACTGGTTATCCAAGATCTCTCTTTTAGACTTCCTGCGTGACTACGGCAAATTTGTCAACGTCAACACCATGTTAGCCAAAGACATCGTGGCCAGTCGTTTAGAAACTGGGATTTCTTACACAGAATTCACCTACCAAATTCTCCAATCTATTGACTTTTTGACCCTCTACCGCGAAAAAGATATCCAACTTCAAATAGGTGGTGGAGATCAATGGGGAAATATTACTGCTGGAATCGATCTTATCCACCGCATTGAAGGCTCTGACGTCAAAGTTTACGGCCTAACTATCCCACTCATGCTCAAAGCAGACGGCACAAAATTTGGTAAATCAGCTGGTGGAGCTGTTTGGTTAGATCCAAAGAAAACTTCTCCTTACGAATTCTACCAATTCTGGATCAACCAAGACGATAGAGATGTCATCAAATATCTAAAATACTTTACTTTCTTGACAAAAGAAGAGATAGCCGAATTAGAAGAAGAAGTGGCTAAACGTCCTGAAAAACGTCTAGCTCAACGTCGATTAGCTGAAGAAGTCACTCGATTTGTCCACGGAGAAACTGCTCTTTTAAGTGCACAAAAGATTACTGAAAAACTCTTCTCAGGAGAAATTCGTGATCTCAGCGCTGATGAAATTGCTGAAGCTTTTGATAAAATGCCTCATACAGAAATTTCTTCAGAAGCTACTAACATTGTCGACTTCCTCGTCAACAATGGCTTTGAGTCTTCCAAACGACAAGCCCGTGAAGACATCAAGAATGGCGCCATCACCATCAATGGCGAACGCCGTCGTGAACTCGATATCATTATTGATCCAAACGAAGCCTTTGACGGTAAATTTGTGGTTATTCGTCGTGGGAAGAAAAAATACTTCCTTGCTGTTGTCAAATAACCCCTTTTGCTGGAGGCTAAATTCCGCAACAACTTAACCTATATTCAAAAAAAATGATCAAAAACCTTTACTCCAAAAGGCTTTTGATCATTTTTATTATTTGACCCTATACTTTTTGTTCTTGTGAAATGTGGAACGCTCCTCTTCCCCCTCAACCTTATACCTCTCTTAATTGTCCCGCCAACCGTTCTTCATTTTGGGCATCAAACAAGAGAACGCTTCTTAAGTCTCTTATCCCTAAATCAAAAACTTGCTTCATCTTGACTATCTGCCCTGCTTCCACTTGAACACGGACTGCTTGCCCACTAGAATCTTCTAAAAAGACTACTTGATGATCCCCATAATTTTCAATCAATTGTACTTGCCAATGGTCTCCATCTTTTAATAGGAGTTGATCTGGTCTAATCCCAATAATCACTTGGTCTAGACCATTCATCACCATTCCTGTCAACTGATAACTTTTTCCCAATATATCTACTCGCCCTTGTTTTATGGGACAAGTCAAGCAGTTAATCTGAGGTAGGCCAATAAATTCAGCTACAAAGCGATTCGAAGGATTGGAGTAAATCTCTCTAGGACTACCAATTTGTTGAATTTTCCCTTCGTTCATCACCAACAATTTATCCGCTAAAGTCATCGCCTCTATTTGATCATGGGTAACATAGACCATAGTTGCGCCAGATGCTTGCTTTAACTTCGCTAACTCTACTCGCATTTTCGCCCGCAAAATGGCATCTAAATTAGATAGGGGTTCATCAAGTAAAAAGGCAGCTGGTTTTCTTGAAAGAGCTCTTCCAACAGACACTCTCTGCTGTTGTCCTCCTGAAAGATCTCTTGGCTTTCTATGACATATTTCCTTTAATCCCAAGACATCCAAGACTTGCCCTATTCTGTCTTTGATTCGTTTGGGATCCATTTTTTTCAATTGAAGAGGAAAGGCCAAATTTCCTTCAACTGTCAAATGGGGATAGAGGGCATAATTTTGAAAGACCATCGCCATCTCCCGATCTTTCGGATCCATCGCCTTTATAGAGCGCCCATTCACTCGAATATCTCCATCTGTCAAGTCTTCTAGGCCTGCTATTAAGCGTAAGACAGTTGATTTTCCGCAACCACTTGGACCAACTAAAACCACCAATTCTCCATCTTCAATCCTTAAATTGAAGTTATCAACCGCTGAAGTCCCATCTTTATATAGCTTTTTCAGTCCAATCAACTCAATACAAGACATGCTCTCCCTCCTTTTCCTATCATTTCTTCCTTTACTGAATGGGTAAAAATTTATATAAACCCTAAGCCTATAGTCGCCACTAAACAGAATAGCTAGCAACTTTATCTGCCTTTATTCCAATAGCCACAGCCTAGCTAAAAACTAAAAATTATATGTTCGTCTTAAAGCTATCGCTACTCCAAAGCCTATACTGAAAAATCACAGTTAGCTTAAGCCTATAGTTAACCTATACCCAATACTGAAAAATTATATTCGCCTTATTCCAATAGCTGCACCTAGAATCTCCCTATCTTCTTTAGCCAACCTTTGCAGGCTCGAATCCCGCATGCTAATTGGGGACTCTTCAAAGAGACGTTTCAAGGCCATATCAGGCCAAGCTGTTTGAGCAAAGATTTGAAATAAACTTTGAAAAGCGATAATCCGAGAATTCTTCCCTAAAGCTTTAGTTAAGCCAGGATACAATAGCCAAGAGAAACAATAAAATTCTTTAGCAGGGAAATCTGGAAAATAGTGAGGGAAAAATCTCTTAGCTTGATCAAAAGAAGCTTTCGCTGAGGGCAATGAAATATCTTCTTCTTGCATAATATGCGTTGCTAAAACAGGTCGTCCTTCTCCTATGAATTCCCTTTGTTCTTTTGTGAAATCGATATGATAATAAGCCTGATCTGCCTGCCATTGGAACAATTCAAACTGTAAGGCTCCCAACTTAAAAATTTTCAAGGCAAAGATACGCAAAAGCCACTGGGCATCATCAAAGCTTAATCCCACTTGAGCGTGTCTTTCCCAATATAAACGCTCTCTCAAGTAAAAATCTTTTAGACTCTCCTCTAAAATCTCTAAGGGGATGCCCTTTTGCTGGTAAGCCAAAACTGTGGCTGGGAAATACATCAAAAGAGTCAATAATCGGTCTTCTGCTGACATGCTTTCCAATTCGAAGCTTCTTTTCGTTAAACCATGAGGCCACCCTTCTTTCATGACTCTCAAAGCTAGCTCTTGACGTTTTTCATAAGAGCTTTCTAATTGTCTCAACCATACATTAGCTCGTGGGCTTTTTCCTTCTATTATTTCTTTTAGATCCCTCAAAAAGCTAGCTGAATCATTCTTATCAAAGTATTGTTTTAGATAGGCTAGACACATTTT
Organism: Atopobacter sp. AH10; assembly: GCF_003664595.1. Taxonomy (GTDB): domain Bacteria; phylum Bacillota; class Bacilli; order Lactobacillales; family Aerococcaceae; genus Atopobacter. The sequence goes on along the minus strand of NZ_QXPZ01000021.1, from coordinate 31,397 downwards.
ATTTCCTCCATTTGTCTGCATAAAAATCATTCAAGTTTTCTAAAAGAGAGAATTTATTCTAGTTCCAAGCTTACGCAAGAAGATCAGTCAAACTTTCTGAAAAAAGGCATTGATTCGATCTAGGTCAATCCATTGCGAAAAGCTCTCTCCCTTTCATTTAACTTTTCACTGACCCACTGGTAAGACCGGATATTAAAAATCGTCTAAATACTAGGGCAAAAAAAGCTGGAGGTATAATGGCTAAAATTCCAGCAGTAGCCACCATGCCGTAATGAATCGTATCCCGAGTCATGAATTCTGACATCACCAAGGTCACCACTTTATTTTCTTGTGAGCTAGTTAAAATCATCGGAATTTGGTACTGGCTCCAGCTCATTAAAAATAACATCAAAACTGCCGCAAGCACTATGGGATAGGCATTCGGTAAAATAACCTTAAAGAAAGCTTGATTTTCACTACATCCGTCTGTCCGAGCGGCCTCCCAAAGTTCTTTTGGCATAGCCTTGAGATAGCTATAGATCATCCAAGTACTAATCGGTAAAAAAGACGAAATATAGATCAAGCTGATCCAAAAATGGTTATCTAACCAACCATAATGGGCAAACATCGCATAGATAGGAATAATCGTCGTCATCACTGGAATGACAATCGTCAACAAGAGCCCCTTTAACAAAATCTTCCTTCCCCAAAAACGGAAACGGGAAAAACTATAAGCTGTCATTAAAGCAACCGGCAGGCCAATACAAACAGTCAAGAAAGCCATCGATAAAGAATTAACCATTCCTTGACTCACATTCCTAAAAGCATTTGATTGTGGGTTGAGTATTTCTTGATAATTCCCCCAGTAGACTTGACTAGGAAAAATTTGACTCGTTTCTTGAAGCATTTCACGTTCAGGCGTCACACTTAAAATAAAGGCCCACACAAAAGGAAGCAGGTTAAATAACAAAAATAAAAGCACTGTCAGCCAATACAAACCATTGATCAACTTTCCTTCTTTCATAACATCCCCCTTTACACTCCCAAAATAAGGCAATTCAAATTCTTAGGAAGACTAGCTACTCACTTTAAGTTAGTGAAAATAGTGTAGTGATCAGCTTAGCGAAGATTCTCTTTTATACACAAGTCTAAGCCGAATACATCTTCTAGAAAACTAACAGAAAGCTAGCCTTAATCAGCAGTCAAGTTATCTAATCTTCTCCAGCCATTGATTTTATGTATATAAAACCTATCAAACCAGACAAGATCATAATCAAATAGGTAATGGCTGATCCGTAACCAAAGTTCAAGAAAGAAAAAGTATTCATATAGTTATAGACCAAGAGAGTCTGGCTCTCCAAGCGGTAACCAGATAAAGCAACCATCTCATCAAAAATATTTAACCCAGCCATCGTAAGCTGAATCAAGACAACAGTCAAATGTGGAAGGAGGAGAGGCAAGGTAATATAAGTAAAGTTTTGCCTAGTATTAGCCCCATCTACTCGAGAGGCTTCATATAGTTCATGAGGGATTGCTTGAAGACCAGCTAACAATAAAATAGCACAAAAAGGAACCACTCGAAAAACAAGAACCAATGCCGCTATTGCCATTAAAGTTAGCCTTTGATTCGTCAACGCTAGAGGATGTGTTATAAAGCCAAAAGAGAGCAAAAGTTTATTTAACAAACCATAGCCAGGATAAAAAATAAACTGCCATATAATCCCATTCACTATAGGCGGTAAAGCCCATGGAATAATGGCTATGGCGGTTAAGATAGGACTCAATCGGGACTGTCGATTCAGCATCAGAGCAACCACCAAACTTGCCCCTAAACCCAAAATAAGAACGAAAGCCAATATATAGGCACTATTAGCTAAAGCTCTATAAAAATCAGCGGAATGAAGAATGACCCTATAATTTTCCCATCCGATATATCTGACATTGGTAGGATCTGTCAATTTCAAACGGTAAAAACTATACAACAAGGTTCGAATAATTGGGTAAACAACAAAAACTCCCATAATGACTAACATAGGTGAAAGAAAGAGATAGGGTTTAGCTTTTTTCATAAAAGGCCTCCTTTTCATTAAGCATTGCGTTTCTTTTTGACTAGTTATGTTTCCTCTTTTGAAAAAGGGTTAGTCAAGCTACTAGTCCTCTTTCAAAAAAAGGTCGACCCCTCAACAAGCAAACGCATTATTGAGCGATCGACCAGCTTTATCTGTTCATTCTATTTTTGTTTCACTAAAGCATCGATCTTTTCAACCATCTTATCAGCAGCTTGTTCTGGGGTCAATTTCCCATTAGCCATTTCATTGATCGTATTAAAGATGGTTGTAGACATTTCTGTGTAATATTTTGGTACACCATGTGGGAATGGCGTTTGAACCCGTTGCGCCATTTCTAGCATGGCTTTAGATTCACGAATTTCGCCCTTAGCTACTACTGCTTCCAAAGCAGATGTCCGTGTTGGCAATATTTCTACCACTTTAAACAATTGTTCTTGTGTCTTCTTTTGTGTATACCATTGAACAAATTTCTTCGCAGCTTCCTTATTCTTACTGTAAGGAGAAACCCCAACAGCTTCTACATAAGAGACCGTCTTATCCGATAGGCCTTCTTTACCTGGCAATTGTGCCACGTTTACTTGGCCGACTACTGAAGAATTTTCTTTGCTATCACAACGAATAGCATAGAAAGAAGGAGCTACTGCATAAACTGCTTCCCCCTTTTGCAGGTATTGGTATTTGCCTTCGTTCGTTGTCCGATAAGATGGGTTAATTAATTCTGCTTTGTTCAAGGCATCGATGTAACGCAAAGTATCCAAAGCATTTTCTTTGTTCAAAGTGTTATCATCGTTAAACACTTTCCCATTGCGGGCATAATTTAAAGTAAAGAAAGATGTCGAAGTATTTTCATCTGCCGCCATTGGCAAAGCTACAGGATATTCTACTCCTGCTTTTTCTTTTAAGGCCTTAGCATCTGCTAAAACTTCTTTAAAAGTGCTAGGGGCTTTATCCAATCCCGCTGCTTTAAAGCTTTTTGTATTGTAATACGCCATACGGTATTCGTTTGAGTAAGGAATAGCATAATAGTCCTTCCCTACTTTGAAAGTTTCAAGGGATGGAATATCTTTTTGAGTTTCAGCATCCACCTCTAATTTATCTAACCAACCAGCAGCTTGGAATTCCCCTACCCATGACCAGTCTACTTCATAGACATCTGCTGCTGCTTTTTTACCAACTGCAGCGGTAGAAATCTTATCACGAATATCATCCCAACTTGTTTTCATGACCTTAACCTTGATACCCGATTCTTTTTCAAATGCTGTGAGCATTTCATCACTAGGGGCACCATATTCTGGGATCATAAAGGAAATTTCAGGTTTATCTTTCCCCTTATTATCCGTTTTTGCCTGTTGACCTGCTCCAGAAGAACAAGCAGTTAACAATGTAGCAGACATAGCTAGAGACAACAAACTTTTGACAAATTTCTTCATCCTATTCGCTCCTCGATTGATTTATTTTTTCTTCCTCTATTGTTTTATCATTGATGGAACTTTTCGACAATACAAGCGCTCACTTTTTCCTTCAATTCTCATCAAATCCGTTCCCTACTGCCACTATTCCTTAAATCCAGTCCCTTTCCCTTACTGGCAAAATTTCTCTCACCCACTTCCTTTGTTGCTCCTTTTAATGCACAGGCAGCAAAGAGAGCAACGATCTAAAAAAGTCATTCTTGCTGATTTTGTTTCCTAAAATTAGCCCTACTAACTTACTTTACTGTCTTATCTCCTTAATATATCCAGGCAAGCCCTCTTGAGTTGAGTCACTGCCTTATAATCCTCATTATAGGTAAAATTGATCCTATCCTCTTTCTCATCATAAGTCATTTGGTCAGCATCCCCAATTAAAGGTTTTAAGAGAGTTAAGACATAGGCTCTCCCTTTTTTAGCTTCTACCGCCTTCAATAATTGCCAATCTTCTATACCCATTTTCATATTTTTAAAGCGAAGGCTAAATTCAGGTCTCCCATCTCTAGCTGGATAAACAAAGAACATATCTCCTGCAGCCCATTTATAACTTTTATAAGTAATATCCTTATTGGGATCCTCTGTCCATAAACAATAATTCCAACGTAAAAATCCCTTCACTTCAAAAGCATAGGTGAAATAGCCAATCAGGTAGCTTTCCATCAAATGACTTCGAATAAAGACATTGAGATTTTGAGGGAAGCAACAATTGTACCAGGTCATTTCCTTACGATGTTTAAAAATTGCTGAGTCTTCCTGTCCCATCCGTTCAATTAAAACAGATGATATGACTGAATTGGAATCAAAATTTCCCTCATAGTTCTCCAAAAACTCTCCATGTAAACAGGCATGCTTAAAGACAATGGCTTGATCGGAACAGGATGTTAGGAAAGCTTCAAAGGTCGCAAAAATTTCAGGATTGTTCGGTTCATCCGCAATGACTTTTACCCTATCCCAAAGGCCTAATTCCTGCAAATGCGCAAAAACTTGTCTTAAATATTCCTTTAGTTCCGCCTTACTTGTGACAAAGTTATAGTGCCCCTTATCCAGATCATAAACTTGTAAACGAATAGGATCTAAATAATCTTCAATAGGTTTACCAAAGCTTCTGCCATCCCAATTCCCTAAAATACCAAATAAATTAATTTCTTCGGCCATCCCTAGACGTTCGCACAGGCTTAAATAGCGATCCATTGCCTTAAAGTCTAATTGTAATTGTCCAGACTGACGACTAAGCCCCACAATATTGTACTCAAATAAACTAGAAGGATTATCCAGCACATGGTAACAATCTTGCCCCGCCCAGGAATAATCCGAAATAATCAGATCACAAACCTTTTGACCTGCTTCAGCCAGAGCCTCCATAAAAGTTTCTATCAAACGGAAATGCTCGTCAGACCATAAATCTAGCTGATAATATCTCGCTAAAGAAGAGGGGTGTTGCCATAAATCTAAAAAGAAGCTTTCCTGCTGAGATTTATCCTTTAAATCGTCTAAATCAAACTCTGCTATTTCAACTAACAAGGAACAACTATCGACTAGTTCTTCTTCTTCGTAGCCTTTGCGTTGAAGCAATTGAGCCGTTAACAGGTATTTCCCTGCTGTAGCCCCCTTTACATCAATCCAAAAAAAATGTTCTCCCTTTGGTAAAAATCCAGCACTTTGGTGAAGAATGCGATCCTTCTTCTTTTGACCATCATCATCTTCCACATCTCCCTCAAAGGAAACTCTGGCATCTAGGCCATCAGCTACTAAACGGATACGGAAGCGTTCGATCAAACCGCTCCAAGGCAAGCTAGTGTCCTCATTCAAATTCACCCAGGATTTACAGTCAAAGGAAAGAGACAACTGTAACCCCAATTCCTGATTTTGTAAGGCAAGGACATCTTCCAATAGCTCTGCCCCCATTGCCTGATGGGCTGTTTGTCGACAAGTTGGTGATACAAATTTCATACTCATTCCCCCTCTATAGTTGATCTAGGACTAAATCCCCTAGTCGGCCTTCCTATAATGAAAGGCCTTTCTCTTTTTACATTATCATTCTATCATAGATCGAAAAAAAGATGGACGCCATTCAGGCTCCCTTTTTAATAGCTTGTGATTCATGATACAATGGGAGTACTTATTCAAACTAGTCAAACTATTCGAGGAGGAACTTATGGAATCTTATCTTTTCCTATTCTTAATCTTGCTCATAGCTTATCTTTCCAAAAACAATTCCCTTATTATAGCGACACTTGTCATTGTTTTTCTCAAATTATTGCCTTTTTCACAACGTATTTTTTCTATTTTACAAGCTAAAGGCATCCATTGGGGTGTCACCTTTATTACCATTACTATTTTAGTGCCTATCGCTACAGGAGAAATCGGTCTAAAAGACCTCCTCGAGTGTTTCAAGAGCCCTATTGGTTGGATAGCGATTACATGTGGGATTGCGGTCGCCATCTTTTCCTACCATGGCGTGAATCTAATCGCTCAAAGTCCTCAAGTCTCTGTTGCCCTAGTCATTGGCACCATCATCGGAGTCGTTTGCTTCAAAGGATTAGCAGCTGGTCCCATCATCGCAGCTGGTATCACTTACTATCTCTATAGCGGTCTAATGTTCTTGATGCATTTAAAATAAGTCTAAGAAGAAAACAGTCTCAATCCGGCAAAAAAGCCTTAGATAATGAGCTACCCCCCTAAAAATGGAGGTTAAGTTCCATCTTTAGGGGGGTAGTTCTTTATGCTTCTTCCTCAGCGTACATTGACGATTGCATGATATATAACTCTCTATAGTACTCATCCTTCTTCATCAACTCATTATGTGTGCCAAATGAGTGGATTTTCCCTGATTTAAGCACCAAAATTTTATCCGCAAATTTTACACTAGCCAATCTATGGGTAATATAAAAGACGGTTTTTCCTTGCGTCAAATGCTGAAAATCTTGAAATAGTTCATACTCTGCTTTGGCATCAATTGAAGCTGTCGGTTCATCTAAAATTAGGATAGGTGCGTTAGAGAAGAAGGCTCTAGATAGGGCAACTTTCTGCCACTCTCCTCCTGATAATTCTTTTCCTCCCTCAAATTTTCGACCGAGCATTTGATCTAATGGCATATTATTTAAATTAAATCGCCCTTTATCAAGCGCTTCAACAATATCCTCATCATTAGATAATCTTGTTAGATCTGACAAGGCTACATTTTCCCTTAGTGAGATATCAAATTTAGAAAAATCTTGGAAAATGGATGTCATCTGTTTTCTATAGTCTGTCCACTCATATTCTCTAAGGGACTTCCCATTCACTAGGATATCCCCGGAATAGTTAGGATAGAAGGCACACAACAACTTAACCAAAGTTGTTTTCCCAGCTCCATTTTCACCCACTATCGCAATTTTTTCTCCTTCAGCTACTTTAAAGTTGATGTCGCTTAATACTACATCAGACGTATTGGCATAAGAAAAGTTAACATGTCTAAATTCTATAATGTCGTCACTAGAATGTTCTTCAGCATTAGTAAACGTTAAACCTTGATCCATCCCATCATCTATTTCAATAAATTTAAAAAACTTTTCCATATAGAGCAATGTATCATAGAGGAGCGAACTATCTTCTACAAGTCTAGCCATACTATTTATAGCATATACGATACCAGTAGAAAAGACAACAATAACACCTAGGTTTAAAACCCCTTTTTTAATTTGCATCATCATATACCAAAATATCGAAATGATGATTAGACTATTCAAGCTTATAAATACAGCTGAATTCGTAAATTTCTTTTTCCGATCACCCTGCAATTTCCCAGTGATTGATGTAAAGACATCTGTGTATTTCCCTATAAAAAATGCATACAGATTATAAAGTCGAATATCTTTAATGTGGTTATTACTCAAAAGGACCTGACTATAATAATCTAACTGACGAGATTCTTCACTATTTGACACCAATGTTTCAAATGCCTGTTGTTGGATGCGATAAGCTATAATTCCTTGGGGCACTAACACCAGCAGCATGAGTATACTTACCAATATATTGACAGAGCTAAGCATGATTAGCATAGAAATAAATACAATAGCATTGGATATTAAACTCGTTCCAAACACCAATAAATTAACTGGCCGCCAACTGGCTTCTGAACTAAGCAGTTGTATATCATTGTAAAATTCACTATCTTCAAAATAACTGATGCTCTGAAGTCTCTCAGATTTACGCATCAATTCCGTATTTAATTGATAGGTTAATAAATCTGTCATACGACCTTGTATCATCACCAGCAAGGGAGAAATGAGATTGTTCAGAAAGAACGTCAAGCCCCAAACTGAAACTAATAGAGTAAGATGGATAGCATTCAAAGAGACTATTTTATTGACAATAACATTTGTGACATAAAGACTAACAGAAGGGAGAACAGATTGTATAGGGATCATTAAAATCATCCATACCATGACAGCTTTTGAACTTTTCCATACAAACTTTAAACTTTTTAAATACAAACTAAGATAATTAAGTATTTTTTCGTCATAACCCATCCACCTTTTTCTAAAAATTTAGGCTAGAACCATTCCTGCTTCAAGTGAATAGAGTTTATCTTGATATTGCACAGTTGCGCCAGTATCTGACACATACCTCACAATACAAGGTTTGTTTCCTTTTTGGAAATCTCCAAGTTTTGTATAGTGGCGCTCATGATTTCCGATATCATCGAGACTAGTATATAAACCAACAGTATTATCCATTATGATCCCTCCTAAATGATAGAATATAGTATGTTCCCATTATAAAAATTAATGCCCTAAGAAGATCAAGCCTTAAAGAACTATTCTATGTTCACAGCTTTACTTTATATGGGTGAACTAAGTATTTTGAAAGAAGCTACTGTTTGCTAGTAAGGGTATTGATAGAAAATACTTACTGATTGAGAAAATATTCCTCACGCATGCTGCAAGGCTTCGCATCATTATTTACTTAATTCTTAATTTTTATTTTGATTTAATATATGTTAAGTTAAGATACTCTTTATGTCAAGTATTATTTTAAATAAAGTGCCAAAAATTTAACTTGGCATGGACCTCTGCATTTCTGTTTTGCCTCCATTACAGTTTATCAATGTCATGTATTTTTTCAGTCATCGTCGCATTTCATTTTACAGTTCAGCTGAGTTTTAGCTTGAAGCTAGATATCCCAGCCTATAGAAACACCCCCTAAAGTTGAATGTTGGATTCACCTTTAGGGGGTAGTTTTGCTCGTTAGAAAGTTATTTTGCTCTAAATAGCCAACACTATCTAACACAATATTCATTGTTAAGTACTCTATACGTATATTATTTTATTTAACGGAAAAATTCTCGAATGGCGTTGATGAGATCCTTCCAAAGCTTTCTCAAGAAGTTTTGAGTTTCTTCTTTCTTTTTAGGGTCTACCTTATCCCATTTTTTCTTGGCTTCCTTGATCAATTCTCCACCCTTATCTTTCAAAGATTGGGTTAAATTTTTCAATTGGCGAATTTGGGCATCGGATAATTGAAGTTGACTAAATTGATTCATTTGCCCTACAATTTGTTGAATGTTTTCTTGGCTCAACACATCTCCTAAATGGTAGTTGTTAATGATGTTGACCACAATTTGCTTGACTTGATCCTGATCAATTTGACCGTCATTTTTCTCTTTTTCTGCTTGGATTTGTCGTTTAATCTCAGCAATAGCTGCATTAAGCTCTTTATCAGAGAAGCCTTCTTTGCCCTTATTTTCTTTCGAAATAGCTGACAAAGTATTTAATTCGTTTTGCGCTACTTGGACATTTTGACTATTTAAAGTATAGCCAGCAGCTTGGAAAGATTTATACACCCCAGCAAGCGCCCCTGAGCCGTCTACAGCTTTGACAGACGCCACTTTAATATTAACATCTACTGCCCCTGCTGTAATCGCAGCATTTTGGTACTGAGCCTCTGTGATAGCTGTAATTGTTTTTGGAGTCACGATTTCAACCGTAACCTTCCCATTATTTTTAGCTGGTGTAATGTAGGTTGACGAATAAACTTGACTATAAGGGTAGTCATCTTGCAAAAGACTGTTCAACTCATTGATGTAAACTGGGACTTCCTTTGCCCCATCTTTCACACCAAGTGCAGACTTAGTTTGGGCTAATTCTTCTTGATTTAATGACTCGCCATAAGTCATCATAGGCTCAATGTCTACTTTATCAGCAAGAACTGGTGTTGCCTGTAAGAGTACGGCACTAGCTACAAAAGCAATTGAGCTGGTCAGTAAACTTTTCCAGGACTTTTTCATCATACTATCCTCTCCTTTACTTGGTCATTATAGCACACTATCCCCCTAATCTTGATAAGGAAAGAAGCCCGCTGTCTTTTTTTAGTCCAATCTTTACCTTTCTCCCATCTGTATCTTAAGAAAGCAAGACTAAAGACGAACTGTTAAGATGAACCGATCGGCTAAACTAGACAAGCCAATAAGCTCATTAGATGTCAAATACTCTAGAAATACCAAATTTTCCTTGAATAGATTATGGATTAACATCAATTTTATCAAATAATAGAATACGAGTGAAAATCCACAATCGAACACTCATCTATCCCAATTCTCCTCCATACAAAGGACAAGCTATTCAATAAAGTGCGTCATATTCTTGCCCAAGCACAAGAATATGACGCACTTTTCTTTTTCGGCTATTTGCTCACTAGACTTTTATCCCCAATTTCCTAAAATTTCTCCATCTCCCTATTTGAAAGAACTTCTCTTCTTCATAGGTCTTCAATCAATAGGGCAAAGACTTTTTACTCACTTGCCTTTTGATACGCTTTGTCTTTACTCCTTAACTAGGAATAAGTTTAAAAGACTATTGGCGAAGGACAGATTCTAGTTGCTCAAAAACTTTTTCTTTCCCAACACCCGTTAAAATAGGGATCCCCATGATCACCTTGTCTTTGATCTTATCCGGAACAGCAGTTGTCGAGATAACCACATCATAGTCATCAATATGATTAACCTCAGAAGCAACTTTGGATTGAGTAATGGCCACTTCTTTGTCCAATCCCTTTTCTAGCAACCATTTTTTAACAGCAGCTACAACTACTGTAGAAGTCGCAATACCAGATCCACACATAATCAATAATTTTTTCATTGCTAATCCTCCTCACCAGTCAGCACTTTTCTGCTTGAAAGACTTCGCTCATCAGATTTTTTTCTATCAGGAAAACTCCCTCTACATCAAGATCCGCTAAGCCTTCTTTTTATTAGTATAGTACAAACCTACCAAGCTTCCTACAAAGATCAAGCCTATAATCACCCATGGCAAGCTCTTAGCAGCAAAGACAAATAGCCAAGTTGGCCATAAGCCCCCTTCAACCAAAGCTGTAATAGAATTATTCCCACCCAAGTCAAAGTTAGCTGCTTTAGCTGCACTTGTTACTAAAGGAGCTACCCATGAGGTGATGTAGAAAATAGAGGCAATATAAGCCGTCCCTGCAACAACTGTACGGACGATATTTCCTTTAAATACAGCCGCCATCAAACAAACGGCAAATGGAATAGTCGCTAAATCCCCAAATGGTAAGGTCTTATTCCCCGGTAAGATAAAGGCCAAGGCAATCGTAATTGGCACTAAAATCAAAGAACTGGACAAAACAGCTGGATGGCCTACAGATAAAGCAGAGTCCATCCCAATATTTAATTCGCGACCTGGGAAACGTTTTTGAATAAAGGCATTAGCCGCTTCAGAAATAGGCGTCAAACCTTCCATTAACAAGGCCACCATTCTTGGCAAGAGAACCATCACCCCGGCTAAAGTAACCCCTAGTTGTAAAGTCTTTCCGATAGGGAATCCAGCTAATAAGCCCATCACAATACCAATGATCAAGCCCATCACAGTAGTTTCTCCGAAAATGCCAAATTTTTCTTGAATAGATTCAGGATTAGCATCAATTTTGTTGAATCCTGGAATACGATCGAATAACCAGTTCAAAGGAATAGCAATTAAGAAACCAGGCGCAGACGTCCCATGTGGAAATGTAATATTTGGAAAACCGTAAAATTCACCAATTGTTGGCGCAATGATATCTCCCAATAGATACATGAGTAATAAATAAGTAACCATCGCAAATAAACTTAATGGGTATTGATGTGTCACGGCAAAGACAAGTGAAGCTACAAAGGCAGCATGCCAGAAATTCCAGATATCCACCATCAAAGTCTTCGTCCAACCCATCACTAACAAGACTAAATTCACCGCTATACCAATTGGAATAGCAAGACTTCCTAGCAAAGTCCCATAAGAAATAGCAGAAGCAGCAGGCCATCCCACATCAACAGTATTCAAATGCAAACCAAAACGCTTAACCATTTCTTGAGCAGCAGGGCCTAAATTTCCACCTAAAAGACCGATGACTAAATTTAACCCAATAAATCCAATCCCTACTGTAATACCTGCATTAAAAGCTTGACGAGGTTTCGTCCCTAAAGCTAATCCAAATATAAATATTAAAATAGGTAAGACAATTGTAGGACCTAAGTCTATAAACTTTTGTACAACATTTAACATTATCGATCACTCCTTACAAGAAAATACCATGACTGATTAATAAGTGCTTTAATTCTTCTTTTCCGTCCTCTGTTGCTTCTATTGTTAATAGTTCTTTTACGGCTTTTTGATCTTGGAAAAATTCCATTAACTTACTTAACATTTCTAAATGGCCATGGGCGTCTTCTAGGGCTAACATAAAGATTACTTTCACTGGAACTGTTTCTGTTAAAGAACCCATTTGCAAAAATTCAACAGGTTCTTTTAAGGTCATTACCGCAATTTTTGAATGAATCACATGTTGATTATCCGTATGAGGAATGGCTACACCAATTCCATTAATCGCTAATCCAGTCGCAAAGTGCTCTTCTCTATCCAAAATAGCTTCAGAAAAACTTTCTTTGACATCCCCCCTTTTATAAAGACTATCTGCTAAATAGCTTAAAGCTTGCTTGCGGTCGGTTATGTCTGCTTTTTGTAAAGCTAGTACAAATTGATCTTCCATGACATAACCCCCTTTCTATAAAAATTACTCGCTGGGAAAAAATTTCCTGTATTTTCCTCTTAAAACAATAAACTGATATTCTTCACTTAAAACGATAAACTAATATTCTTTTCTTAAAACGATAAACTGATATTCTTCACTTAAAACAATAAAGCAAAGACTGGACACAAGAGAGTATTCCATTAAAATTCCCTTTGCCACTAGCTATCTCAAACTAGCTAGCATGGCTCTTAACATAGCTTTTGGATTTTCAGCTTTAACAATACCGCTAGTACAACCAGTCCCATCAGCACCTAAATCCATCACATAACGGACATCTTCAGGGCTTTTAATTCCAGCAGCCTGCATGATAAGAATATTGGGATCAATAGAACGAATGGCGTTTATTGTTTCTTGTACATATGCCACCGGACTCACTTGTCCTGTACCAATCTGACCTGTTTCTTCACATAACAAAATATCAGGGTGCAAGATAGCAATAGCTCGAGCTTCCTCCAAACTATCCGCACAAACAATGGAGATCATGCCTAACGCTCGTGTTTTGTGAATACTTTTGACTAATTGATGTAACGTCAAAGGACATTCCGCATGATTTAAAAAACTAGCTCTTGCTCCTGCTTCGTATAGGGATTCTCCTAAAACTGCGCCCATCCCTCTTCCGGGATCAAGTCCATCCATATGTTGAGCTGTGACGATTATATTTTTAGTATGACTAGCAATTAAATGAATATCCGCATAAGGCGCCGTAAAGTATATTTGTATGTCTTTATCCTCTGCCAAGCGATCTGCTTCTAGGGCTAAATCCAGTAGAGCTTCCCCGTACAGATAAGACTTTGGATTCACCATAAAAAATGGCTTAGTTGCTTTTACACTTTTCTCCACTTGTATCCTCCTTTCTTGATAAAAATGGGAATAATCCAGATGATCCCCTTAACAGTATTCACACTATTCTACAACTAGCTTTCAAATTAAAAGCTTCTATAAAATGTTTCAATCTTTAGCTATCTCACTGCTTTCGACACGTTGACTTTCTACTCCTTATAAATTTTTGTATGGAAAACTTCATAATAATGCCTCAGTGTATTTTCCATGGCTAACTGCCCTGTTCTCTTTAAATCGATCCAATTATTAACTTCTGCATCCTTTTGAACGCTTGTAAAAGCAGCCGTAATAAAGTCAGTGTAGATATTAATCTTAGAAATTCCAGATATTGCACAGCGACTCAAATTATCATCGCCACTGGAAGAACCTCCATGGAGTACTAAAGGGATTGAACAAACTTTTCGAATTTTATCCAAAGCTTCAAAACTGATTTTAGGAGTCCCCTTATATAAACCATGTGCTGTACCAATAGAAACAGCCAATGAATCCACCTGAGTCAAATCAACGAAACGTTTAACACTTTCAGCTTCCGTATAAATGGATCCTGTACTCCCAGTCTTATCCACTAATTCATTCGCCCCAACGTGTCCTAATTCTGCCTCCACTTGTACCCCTTTGCTCTTCGCTAAATCGACAATTTCCTTTGTTAAACGAACGTTTTCTTCAAAACTTTGACTTGAAGCATCGATCATGACCGAATTAAAGCCCAGTTCGATCGCTCGTTTAATGAAATCTTTATCTTCTCCATGATCTAAATGAAGAACAATCGCTGCTTGAGAATGCTCTTGAAAATAGTTTCCAATCATCGCAGCTTCTTCTAAAGATATAATGCCCTGATGCTTTTCTGCATAAGAAAGAATCAGAGGCTTTTTTTCTTTCTCTGCTACACGACAATAAGCTCTGGCAGAATCACTATCAATAAAGTTACAAGCAGGAATAGCATAGTTTCCTATTTTAGCTTCATAAAGCAATTTTTTAGCATCAACTCTCATGCTTTAAACCTCCATTATTTTTCCCCAATAATGATCACACAATAATGGCGCTCTCTTTCTCTTGTTTGATCAAAATCGACAAAATACACATATCCCGTTTTTCCGAGCCCTAGTTTCCCATCTTTCAGATCCAGGTTTACACTTGACCCTAGCAAGGTCGCTCTTAGATGACCATCGCCATTAAATAAATCACTGATCTCATCATGTGGTAAATAAGCCTGATGATTCGGCCAAGAGCGCACGGCAGCTAAATGTTTTGGCCCTGGATATTGATATTGATAAGACCGACTATGCATCGGTATGAGGCGATCCAAGACACGATTTAAATCCGCTTGGAGAAAATCATCACCATCTTCATTTTGATCATGAGCAAATTCTTCTAGAAAGATAGAACAAGTGGTATGAGATGTTAAAATCGTTATAAGCCCTTCTTTTATCCCACTTTTATCTACTATTTCTCTGACTTCCTCAGTAATATCATGGTAGCTAACCTTTCCCTTTGCTGTAACCACTCGACCATAACTTTTATATAATTCCATTTTCTATCCTCCTTTCGTTAAACTTTTCCTAGCAATGTTACATTCTCTGTCAAATAATTAACCTTCATCAAAAACTTGAGATAGATAGGCCTCTAATTCTTCAACATTTCGTAAGGCCAAGACATCTGATTCGATTTCCTCCTCAGCTAACCAATTGATCATACGCAGAAGATCTCTACGTCCAAGATCTCGTCCATCTTTCTTCACTAAAAAGGTAACTATTAGATAAACATCCTGTATGTCCTCGCTCCACATGAGTGGCTTTTGTAAAAGGAGTAGATTGATACGAGACCTCTCTATTCCCTCCACTTCAATATGAGGGAGTAGAGTATGTCGACCTATCTGAAAATTTCCTAGATTTTCTCTTCTATCCAACTCAGCTATCCAATCTTCTTGACTAAATTGACTGGGCAAATATTTTTTCATCGTTTGAAACGCAAAGTTACAATAAGCCAATCTATCCTTTAAGTGGTCTACATAAAAATAATCTAAGCCTTTCATCACTCCCTACGTCCTTCTTTCGTTAAAGCATCTATCATCTCTTGAATCCTCATACAATCTTTCGTTGTTAACATGGCTGATATAAGTAATGTCGGTATGGCAATTTTAGGAGAATAAGCAATCGTGGTTAAGACCAATTCAATATCGGACATTTCTTCTAAAATTTGGTCTATTTCATAGCGAGAAACTACCCTTATAACTTCTAATTCAGGAAATTTCTTTTTAACTTTCACCCGAATCAATTCTGATGTCCCTAGCCCTGTTGTACACATCACAATCGTTCGAATAGCTTGAACACTTGTTTCAACTGCCCTCGCAAAATAAACCGTCAAAAAGCCAATTTCATCTGCTGTAATTTCTGGCAGATGGTATATCATCCTTATTTCTTCTATAACTTCCTGTAGGCATTTAAAAATATCTGGATAGGCCACTTGAATCTGCCCTAATAAAGGATTGTGAATCCGTATCCCATTTACTAAACGATTCCTCAAGGGTTTCATATGTTGGATCAAATCCACTACTAACTTAGTATCATTGAAATGGCGATGCAATTTTTCGCCCATTCGTTTAATTAAATCATTGGTCATTTCCCGCAATTCTTCAGAATAAACTATTGTAGGATCAGGATCCTTTGACAAGCGAGATGAAATCAAGTATTGATACAGATAGAGAACTTCACGTTTACTTAAACTTCTATGGAGATAATTTTCGGTAGTTTGAATAATGGATTCTGCAATATGCAGATATCTCTCATTCGAAAAGTTTGCCTCTTCCACCATCTGATCTAATTCTTGATCGTCATCTTCCGTCTGCCCTCTTCTACTTCTGGCAATCAAAATATATAAGTGAGAAAATATGTTGATGTTATAAGGATAGGGAATAAGCGACCCCATATAGCGCTCAATTTCACGAAGTCTATCCGAAACGAATAAAGCATCATACTTGTTAAAATGATTTGATAAAGAAAATTCTTCCATATCCATAACCTCTAAGGGTTGAATCATCTCTAATAGGGCTCTTCTAACATTCATTTCCTTGCCAATAATGGCTAAACGTTTGTTCTGCCTCAAAAGTTTCAAATCAAAGGATCTTAAGTTTTCAGAAATCATTTTTTCGTCCAAATTAATGGTTGAATCACTAACATAAAAAGTAGAGTAAAGATCAGAGACTTTCACAGCTTGAGGGGAACACAATAATAAGGTTTCCATCACTCGAGTTTGACGAGTTTGTGGATCCATCATATCTTGCTGATCCACCCCTTCTTGGGTCATATAAACATCGTAATCTAACTTATAGCCCTTGCCCCTTTCAGAAACAATCAGAGGCCGATCAACACTCGTTTCATTAATGGTTTTAATCGCCCTATAAATGCTTTTCTTCGAGACATTCATCAGATGACTTAAATCGTCAGCTGTCATGTAATCTCTCTGTTCGGCTAAAATGAATAAGAGCTTATGGAGTCGTTTATCTTGATGATCCAATTTCCTCTCCTCCTATTAATCATATTCTAACTTAAAAAATGATAAGGTTTTCACTAATTAATGGCCATTGCAATGGCCATTAGTTCTTCATACTATTTCTTTGCCCTCTATTTTACTGTAAGCCCCCTTTAATGCAAACGTTAGCATTCGCCTCTTTTACTTTTCTCACCAATAGCTATCTCTTAGCTATAACAAAAAAGACCCAGGATCTGGCAAGTTATGCTTACCAAATTCTAGGTCTTTTTATAGAACTATTTTATTTCTTGATGAACTGTACAAATGATTTAGAAAATAAGCCCTGCTCATAAGAAGTGCCACTTGCCTTAAATGGCGTTGGCTAAGAGTCTTCTTAGGCTTTTTAGTTTATCCAATTATCTTTAGCGACTCGTAAAGAATTTTAGGACATAGGCTATAATTCTCCTAAGGCACTTTAGCTAAAGCCATTCGTTCTTAGCAAGATGACATTTTTAAGACGTATGCCCATGTGATTTTAACTGCCACAAAGAGAATATGTATGTGTTTTATATAAACTATAAAAAGTCATCCCTAAATAAACAATCCCTATAAAAAAAGTGAAGTGGAGGCTGAAATTTAGACTTATACTCGCAAAATCCTTCGCATCAGATAAACTTAAATCTACAATCAGCCGATCAGTATGATAGAGTTTATAAATCTCT
Organism: Atopobacter sp. AH10; assembly: GCF_003664595.1. Lineage (GTDB taxonomy): Bacteria > Bacillota > Bacilli > Lactobacillales > Aerococcaceae > Atopobacter. The sequence goes on along the minus strand of NZ_QXPZ01000021.1, from coordinate 13,793 downwards.
TTAATGAAATTCAACACGATATACCCGATATAAAATATGTGAGCAAACACAAATTTATTTTTTATATAGGAAAAGAAGCTTACTGCTAGTAGAAGGAACAGAAATATCAATAGTAATTTATTGCTCGAATTTTGCTGAAATAAAGCTTGTTGATAGGAAAAATGATTACTTTCATTGAGCATTGAATCGATTAAATGATCCCCTGTAGACGGTATATCCATTAACTTTACTTTTTTTAAAAAAGCTTCATAAAAACGATAGCTTAAGACTATCCATGATAATATCATCATACCTATAAGTATTTTAGTCTTTTTCATTTTATCTCCCTCTATATTAGTAGCTTAGACCACAACAAGTAGATTACTTAGATAAAATAAAAAACGAACCAATAGAACTGTTAGGACAAACTTAAAAGAATATTTTTTATTCAATAAGGTAGCTAAGATGATTAGCCCCAATGTCGGAATAATTAATCGTATGCTATTTATATCAATGTGTCGAATAAGAAATAAACTAGTAACGTAACATACAGTTTCACTAATCATTATAGAAACGATAAGTTGCTCGCTATTATAGTTTTTTATATTATCGCATTTAAGAGCAAAAAATTCACCTACTTTATAGTACAACAACAAAGCAATAATTGAATATATAGTAGCAATAAGAAAAACTAACAGGGAGAGTTTAGTGGATGAAATTCCTAATTCTTTCTGAACAAAATTGAGTTGAAGTTTTAAAGTTGTATGAGAGTTAATATATTCAAAAACTAACAGCAAAAAACTAGTGAGGTAACTAGCAAATACCAGATAAATTAATTTACATTTCTTCATCAATTTCCCCCTGCATCATTCGAATGACTTTTAAGCCTTTAAAGAAACTATAACTAGAAAAATTGATTTGATGTTCCACAAATAAAACAATTGTCCCTTCATGGCCCCGTTTCTCAATAGCTAACAAAAATGTTTCTAAAGCATCTGAATCTAGATTGGAAAACGCTTCATCCAAGACGATCAAATCCCAGAAATTTTCAACCAAAGCCAAACTAAGGCCTATTTTCTGCCTAGTTCCCAATGAGGCATTTTTACATAATAAGGATAGATGCTCTTCTGGAATTAAATCTGTACGTATTTCCTCTCTTATTTTAAAAATAAAATGATTTAATTGAAGATTTTCTCTGACCGTTAAGTTAGGTAATGCTATTTCTTCATTGGTTAAATATAAGATCCTTTGACAATTATTTTGAATCATTGAGTGTTTTTCAGGAATTAACTTAGCCAAGTATTTTAAAAAAATACTCTTGCCTGAACCATTTTCTCCTTTAAATTGATAGACTGCTGGTTCAATTTTAAGGTGTTTACAATTAAGAGCAAATTGGTCACTAATATCTTGATAGAAATTAGACACTTGAATCAAATTCATTTATATACCACCTTCAATAACCGCAGAAATAACAAGTAACAAACTAAAAGGAGAGTCCATACCATTAACCATAAGCCATATTTTCTAATCGAAATTTTCATGGCAGAAAATCTCCTTTATAAAAGGTTAATCAATAGAAGCGTACTAGATAGCAATGTAAAGACACTATATTGAACGATTAAGTTGTTTATTTTCTTCTTTTTGCTATACATTTTTTCTTCCATTTTAAAGTAAGTAATGCTCAGTAGTCCTAACAAGGCTACATAGATAAGCAATTTATACACACTAACATTCGTCCCTAGACCGAAAGCAATCATGCACAGAGCAATTTTTACAGCAGAAATAAAGTTATACGATAAGATGTAGCGTTCAAAAAAACTGAGCTGCCCATTATTTAAAAAATAAAACTTTGGAAGGAACTTATAAAGATATTTATATTTTTCATCCATTTGCAATTCGAATTCTAACATAGCATTATATAAAAAAATGCTTGTAAAATCATTAGCAAGAAATCTACTAACTAGCACTCCCAAAAGAAAACTCAGTACAATAAAGAAAACAATTTTATAGCTACCCCTATATATTTGCTTCGCTACCACTTTATAAATAAAAAAAATTCCACTGTAAGAGCTACTAGAATGGACTATTTTATTATTCAGTTGCCTATCTATTGTTATAGGCAACTGAACATACTTCATCAACACAAAATATAGTAGGCCAAGATTCAACAAAAACAATAGTGGAACTATTTTAATTTCATAAAAGCTTATAATGAGTATACAGCTTAACGCTAATAAGCAAGCAATTCTTTGCCTTTCACGGACAATTTGTTGTACAATCAAGCAATGACATATGATACTCAGTGAATACATGAGTAAGAAAATTTTATATGGATCAAAAAAATTAAACAAACTATTGATCAATAAATACACTGGCAACAAGTAGGCAATCGGATTATTGTCAGCGACAAGAACAAAAAGTAATCTTAATCGTACAAACGGATTTGTACAATACGTTAAAAAGCGAGTGTTATTAAATTCTCTTGTGATGAACGGTTGATTATATAAAACAATGAGATATAACACTAGCGAATTGATCAATAAAGTAAATGTATAATTACTGAATTGTACAACTATAGAAAAAAAAGAAAAAATACAGGATGCTAATAAAGTATATATTGTTAATAAAAATGGACTTCCTGCCATTTTTCTGGACGAAGACGCCATCCTAATAGCTAAACAATCCCGCCATCTCATGTTTTTCTCCTTATTCTTTACCAGGCTGCCACAGCTGCTTTCCTATATTTTTAACTGATTTTTTCATCTTCAGTCTCCTCTTTTCTACAAATTTAAAACTTATATAAATATTCTTAAAAGAATAAATTTTGTCATTTATTATAGCATGTGGTTTTCAATACAGTCAAGAATGTATCATAAAATTTATTTACTCTCGGATCTTCCCTACATAGCTCCTGTCAGATCCATCTAACGGTGTAAATTCCCACTATATGCTAGTGATTAAAATATATGCAACTTCCTCATCCCTCAAAAACATATTCTAATCGTTATGCCTTGAAACACCTTGTTCCGGGAATTCAGGCTAAAAATCAACAAAAAAAGCACATCTATCCTACTAAAATAGTAGCGATGATGTGCTTTGCTCATTTAAGAAAGATTAGTTCCCTACCCTTTCTTCTATTCTATCGACCCTAAATAATCTATTGCTTCACTTGCATCTGGGTTTTCTTTTAAGACTTCTGCTAAACGCTTTAAGCATGCCTTGTGATCATGATTTCTAGCTGTACATTGATATCGTCCGAATAGCAAGATAGAATGGTGGGCATCTGTCCACAAGTCTTCTGGTAAAAGACGTGTCATTCGATCTTCCACTTGTCGTACTGTACTAGAAGCTGGAACAAATTTCATCCGTTTAGAGACTCGTTCAATATGCGTATCTACCGCAAAAGCTGGTACCCCAAATCCATTAGATAAGACCACATTAGCTGTCTTTCTTCCCACGCCAGCCAAAGTCACTAAATCTTCCCGACTGCCGGGAACTTGTCCATTAAAATCATCCACCAACTGTTGTGCCATTTTTTTGAGGTGTTTGGCCTTATTTCGATAAAGTCCAATAGTGCTCAAAAGTTCTTCCAAATGCTCTAAAGGGGCATCTTTCATAGCTTCTGGAGTTGGGTATGCTGAAAATAAAGCAGGTGTGACTAAATTGACAGCCTTATCTGTTGTCTGAGCACTTAGGGCTACTGCGCAGACGAGCTCAAAACGGTTCGAAAACATCAACTCCGACCGACTAGCCGGATACAGCTTCATCATAGCTCGAACCAAAGCCTCTACTTCCCTTTGTTTCAACAATCTTCTCCCCACTCCATCGCCTCCTTCAACGATTTCCTATACGATAGTCTAGCTTTCCCTTCTAGATACTCATCATCTTTACATCTACTTTTTCTCTTCCTCTAGACTAGACAAGTATTTTTTCACTTGAGGGCCTACATAAATATCTTGATCAGTCAATAGAATAGGACGTTTAACCAACATCCCATCACTGGCCAACAAGTCATATTTTTCTTCCAAAGTCATAGCTGGAAGCTTGTCCTTTAAACCCAATTCACGATATTTTATTCCCGATGTATTAAAGAATTTTTTTATATCTAACCCAGATTGTTCATGCCAAGTTTTCAATTCTTCAACACTTGGATTTTCTTTTTCAATCGGCCGATAGCTATAGTCTAAGCCCAAAGCTTCTAAGCTTTTTTCTACTCCACGGCAGGTCGAACATTTTTTGTAGCCTACTAAAAGCATTCTCTCATTCCTTCTTTGGATTGTTTTTTTACTATTTCCTCGATAAGTAAGGCGTATTCCTCTTATTTTGGTGAATCAGCTATTTTTTTACCTGTTGTTTGCTGAATCAGCTATTTTTACCTCTTATTTTGGTGAATCAGCTATTTTTTCCCTAATACGCCAAACTCATCAACTCACTCAGCTTTAATTGATCTTCACTAATCGAACTGAGCCAACCACTTCAACAATATGTCATGATATTTTTCTTTCTCATCTATGTATGGCATATGGCGTGAATATTGGAATAATTCCCACTGAGCATTTGGCAAACGATCCAACATAGTTTTCGCAATGAAAGGTGAGCAAAGATCCATCTGCCCACTAGTGATTAAAGTCGGCACAGATATTTCATTTAATCGCTCTGTATAATCAAAGCCGGCCAAGGTTCCTGTTGGCATGCATTCATTTTCTCCCCAAGCCACTACATAAGCTTGACGCCCACCTATTTTCTTTCTTCTCATATACTCTGGATCGTCCTTTTTAGGAGCAGACGCACAATACTTTTCCATAAAACGATCTAAAGCCTCTAAATAAGCTGGATCTTGAAAGTCCCCTGTCTTTTCCGCTCGATAAAAAGCTTCTCTATCTTCCTCATTCAAGTAAGAGATGCGACGGAATTGCTCCTCTTTCCACAGATGTGCAGCTGGTAAAGTTGAAGACAAAATAACTGACTTCACCCCTTTAGGCTTCCGTTCAATCATATAGGCGATTTCTAACATACCACCCCAAGATTGACCAAATAAATGGCAGTTGTCCAAATGTAAATACTCCCTTAAGGCAGCTAATTCATTCATCCACGTTTCCGCATTAAAGAGTTCCGGTCCTCCAGAATAATCGGATAAGCCACAACCAATCTGATCATACATAACGAAAGGTCTGTCTACTATTTCTGCCAGTTCATCAAAACTCTCAAAATAATTATGGGTAGATCCCGGCCCTCCATGAAGGAAAATAAGCGGATCCTTCTTCCCATTTGGATGAACGATACGATAGTAGGTCTTGGCTGTTCCAAATGGCATATAAGCTTCTTCTACTTCTCTTTCCATCTGCTTCCTCCCTTTTTATAAACATATGTAGAACTGATCGCCTTGTGTTTAGCGAAACTATACAAGACAAGTCTGCTCAATTGCTTCACACTAATTTCTATCACAGGCTAGTCTTATCAACTTGTTTCACTCGAATTTCTGTAAAAGACCAGTTTCATCAACTTGTTTCACTCGAATTTCTGTAAAAGACTAGTCTTGTCAACTTGTTTCACACGAGTTTCTGCAAAAGACTAGCCTTATCAACTTCTTCCACACTTGTTCCTATCATAGACTCGCCTTAGTTTAATCCTGCTTAAATTTTTAAGAAGCAACAAAATCGACAGGCCTATTCCCCAATAATTCCGGCCTACGCTCATAAGGATAAAAGTTTGCCACTAACTGATTTAACTCTTCTAAATCGCACATATATTGAGAGGGTTGGGCTTTAACAATCGCCTCACACATAGCTTTAGCACTCATTTTCTTACTGGATATTTTGATCAGTTGCATAGCCTGCATGGTCGATAAATCAAAAGACCGTCTTAAAAAAACTGATAAAGCCCCTAAATAAGGGTTATCCGTATAATCATCATCAGCATATAGCACATATTCAAATGGGTCGGGTAGATAACGGGTATACTGCGCTTGCTTTTGTGCCAATTTATCTATATCCCCTAGTGAATCTCTTAGAGACTTATCCACAATCCAATTTTTATACAGAAAATAGTCTCCCTTTTCTTCCATCCAATTCGACATTAAATAGGAAAATTCATTTTCGTTTATGATGACTCCATGATGTTGTTGAATAATGCGTAGAAAATCTGTCAATTCAATAATCCCATACAAATGTAAGGTTGCAAACAAATAATAATCCAATAATTCACGCAGTTCTTTATCCGATTGCCTTAACCTTTCCTGTGTGGCAACTTTTTCCCCTCTCTTTGCCATTTTAATCCCCCCTTTTTTGAACGATCTTGGCAAAGTCCTAGCGCTTATTTTGACATGACGGATGCAACTGTTATCTATGGAAAAAAATATGTATTGACACTCGTCTTCGTTGACTTCTTTAGCACTTTTAGCTAGTAAAAAAGCGCTCACTATTGCTCTTGTACTGAAAATTTCTTTCTATTTCAAGTAGCTTCTTAGCTTTACTTGCTGCATTCAAAACAAACAAGAGCTCGTCAATCTATCTAACTCTATTATAGCAATAAATACTTGCTAACAACATATCCCCTATTCCACTCGTATCTGGAGTTCCGTGACGTATTCTTCTGGATTGGCGCTATGATTCACATCGATCATATAACGTTCAATGGCATTCCCCACGACTTTCTTACCTGAAGAGTCAATGGCAGACAACAAGTCTTGATAAGCCAGAGCTAGCTTTTCATAGGGTCCTTTTACCCGAAGAATGGCATATTCTCCCTCTTTTAGTTCTCCATCATAAGGTTCTTGATCATCCGCTAACAAAAGAACTGCATGACTATATTGGTTGTATTCTTTACGCAAAAGTTGCTCTAAAGGTAAAATAGTCGCAAAATCTCTATTGTAAATCGGCCATCCCCCAGGCTTTTTATTCATTAATTGACTAAAGGCCATATCTACTTCGTCATCAGAAGAAATAGCTCGCTCAATATAAATCATCTTGCGTTTAGGAAAATGGCAATAGGAAACCTGTCCCATCCTTTTAGGGTTCACTGCATCTTCTAAAATACGCAAACCTTCTTCTATATGATGTAATTGTTCTTGCAAGCTAGCCATTTGTTCTTTTATATACATAGCTTCTTCCTTCAACAATTCTTTCTCTCGATCAACTGATCGTTGATCTAAGAACGCCTTGATTTCCCCTAAAGAGACCCCTAATCGTTTCATCATACTAATGACATTAAGCTTCCAAGTATCAAATAAGGTATATACCCGATACCCATTTTTGGCTCGTTTCGGAATTAAGAGACCCTCTTTTTCATAATAACGTAAGGTATCTGTTGATACATGGTAAAGTTTCGCCATTTCACCAATCGTATATTCAACTTTCATAAATCCTCCTTGATCTGCCCTCTGCTAATAGTCCTTCCTCATGACTTCTCCTCATTTTTTCATTCATTCTTTCTTGACCTTGGAGTCACTCCAAGGTGTACACTAAAATTATAGCATGAATGAGGAGGACTATATGTTAATTAGTGGCAATATCTATCGAACCTACTTGAGATTTTTATTACCCACTCTAGGTTCTATGATTCTTTTTTCCAGTTACACGATGGTAGACGGGATCTTCGTCGGACAAGGTGTTGGGGCAACTGCACTATCTGCCGTGAATGTTTCTTTACCTTTCACAACGGTCATGTTTGCTCTAGCAATGTTAATTTCCATCGGCACCTCGAATATGATCACCTACCAGCTAGGGCAAAAACATCTAGAAAAGGCGAATAAATTTTTCAGTTTAGGCATCGCCATATCTGCCGGCCTGTCTTTCCTTATAGCGGCTTTTTCTTTCTATCACATCGACTTGATCTTATCTATTTTAGGCGCTAAAGAAAGTATTCGCTCTTTGGCACACGACTATCTTCACGTCATTATTCTCTTTAGCCCTTTCTTTGCTTTAACCTATGTCTTTGAAATATTTATCAAAGCGGATGGCCATCCTAAGTTAGCTATTTTCTTAACAAGTCTATCTGCCTTAACCAATATCGCCTTAGATTACATCTTTATCTATATCTTTCATTTGGGAGTGTATGGTGCTGCAGTCGCAACAGGCTTGGCTCAATTAGTGCCCAGTCTAGGTTATTGCCTTCACTTTCTATCCAAACGCTCCAATTTATCCTTCACTCCATTTCGCTTTCACTTCACCGATTTTATCCGCATCGTACGCTTCGGTATTCCTTCTGCCTTAACAGAACTGGCTTCAGGTTTTACTATTCTCTTATTCAACCACTCCATTCTTACTTATTATGGGACAGAAAAAATCGCTAGTTTCTCTGTTATTGTCTACCTGATGACCCTCATCACCAACACTATGATCGCTATCCTCCAAAGTGGACAACCTTTAATCTCTTACTCTTTTGGGGCAGAGGCTTACTTTACGATGAAAAAACTCCGTAGAATGATTTTCCTAACCATTGCCATTTCTTCCATCGTTCTAGTGGCTTTAATCCAGATTTTTCCTCGACAAATCATCGCTGTTTTCTTGAGTCAAGCTGATCCTACTTTCGTTCAATTTACAGTCAAAGCTATTCGTGAATTTAGCCTCGCCTTTCTCCTTCTTGGATTCAACATTGGCATAGGGGGGTATCTGACGGCTGTTCATCGCCCTGACTTTGAATTAATTATTTCCCTCCTCCGAGGTTATGTGGTCATTTGTGCTGTTTTAACACTAGCCCCACGTCTTTTGGGAGCTGGCGCTATCTGGTTCTCTCTCGCCATTTCCGAGGCTATCACCCTAGTATGCTCGTCTTTCCTTTTAAAACGTCGATTATCTTCTCTAAAAGCTCTCGCTGCAAGAAGCAAAGAAGGCGCCAAAATAGCTTAGTCTATTAAAAAAGACTTCCCACACTATATCTACAGTCTTACAAGACAGTTTACACAATTTATTTGACACTACACTCCTTTAGTAAAATTCCAGTCCAGCTATAGAACATTTGAACACTACATTAGGCTATTTTAAGTTCCTTAAACAGCGCCCTTACCTTACCCTTTAAATACCCTCTAAACTCCTTCTCATCTCTTACTGAGGAGGAGTTTTTTCCTTTAGTCCGATCCTCTTCTTAAACGTTAACAAAGGAAAAAGGCTAAGTGACTAGCGACAGGCTTCAAACTGTCCCTAGCTACTTAGCCGATAGCATCATTCAAAAGTTATCTATTATTCCCCTAACAAACGCTTTTCTAAATCGAGTGGTTGGATATATTCACCCTTATGGTAGGCACGCATGTTACCGTCAGAAATTTCATCAATCAAAGCCACTTTCCCATCAATTTCTCCAAATTCGAATTTGATGTCATATAATTCCAAGTCTTTTTTAGCTAATTCAGCTTTGACGACTTCCCCAATCTTACGAGCAAGGTCTTCTAATTCTTTGTATTGATTCTTATCCATAATCGATAAAATCTCTAAAGCATCCGCAGAAATTGGTGGATCGTTGCGTTTGTCATCTTTCAAAGTCACTTCAACGAAACTTGGCAATTCAGCAGCTTCTTCGATATAGGCACCATAACGGCGTAAGAATGACCCCACTGCTCGATAGCGAACGATGACTTCTACACCCTTACCGAATACTTTAGCCTTACGGACAACTGCTTCATTTTTATCCAAGTCAGCAGAAATAAAGTGAGTAAATAGGCCTAAATCGTTTAGTTTTTCATAGAAGAATTTGGTCATTGCAACAGCAGAGTGACCAGCACCTTCAATTTGCAAGCCGACTTGATTTTCACCAGGATCGAAAACTCCATCCTTACCTGTCACATCGTCCTTGAAGTGGAGCAAAACGGACTTGTCGTCGATTTCATAAACGTCTTTGGTTTTTCCAGTGTAAATCTTTTCCATGTGGTCCTCCTCATGTGCTTTGCTTAGTTGATAGTCTTATTATATAGTACTTTTGCACAATGTAAAGTACTCTAACGAATTATTTTATTTATTTTTCTTTAAATGTTCGTGTTTTACTATTTTTTTGCCTACACAAAAAACTTAACATACGCTTTATTTTGTTTTTCCGAACAAATTTACCCTTGATCATGTGAAAAGTCATCAAGGTTATACCCAAACCCTACATGCTATAGCCTCCCCTAAACTTTTACTAGCCCCTTTAAATTTCCTCTCAAAAACAAAATGTCTCCCAAGTATTCCCTACACATTAAGGGACTGGGACAAAAGTCATAAAAAACGAGAAAAGTGCGTCAATCAAGTTTTTCAAGACTTGATATGACGCACTTTCTTATTTGGACTTGCTTAATTATTAGGCTTTTATCCCAGTCCCTTTCTTATATACAAAATTTCCATCCATATTAGAACTGAGTTAGCGAAGTTCATTCAAGAAACTTGTTCCTACATTTTCATGTGGCAAATCAAAATTATGGAGAATAGTTGCCCCCATATCAGCAAAAGTCTTTCGTTGTCCTAAATCAACATTACCCACTAGGCTCTTGGAATAGACCAATAGTGGCACATATTCTCGGGTGTGATCCGTTCCCTTAAAGCAAGGGTCATTCCCATGATCAGCTGTTAGCATTAAGAGATCATCTTCCCTCAAGTTAGCTAAAACATTACCTAAACGATGGTCGAAATCCATTAAAGCTTGTCCATAGCCTTCCGGATTCCTTCTATGGCCGTACATGGCATCAAAATCAACCAAGTTCACAAAGCAAAAACCTGTAAAGTCTTGTCCTAACACCTCATCCACATGATCCATTCCATCCATATTGCTCTCATTATGGTAAACCCGATTTAAACCTTGCCCAGAAAAGATATCGTTGGTTTTCCCAATCCCAATCGTTTCATATCCAGCTGTTTGAATGGCATCAAGAGCAGTTGACCCATAAGGTTTTAAAGAAAAGTCGTGCCGATGACTCGTCCGAACAAAGTGATCCTTATCAGAGCCAACATAAGGTCTTGCAATCACTCGACCTATAGTATGTTCCGGCCCGTTCATCAAACTACGACAATAGCGACAAATCTTGTAGAGTTCTTCAAGAGGAATAATCTCTTCATGAGCTGCAATTTGTAAAACAGAATCTCCTGAAGTATAAACAATCAGATCCCCCGTTTTCATTTGGTGCTCACCAAGTTCCTTGATAATTTCTGTTCCAGAAGCTGGACGATTGGCAACAACCTTGCGTCCGGAGAATTTCTCAATCTTTTCAATGATTTCTTTAGGAAAACCTTCCGGATAAAAACTTAAAGGCTTTGTCACTGGTAAGCCCATCATTTCCCAATGACCATCCATGCTATCTTTCCCAACTGAAACTTCTCCCATTTTTCCAAAAGAGCCTATTGCTGGATTTGCTTTTGGAAGACCCAAAATAGCTTGTTGACGTATATTGGATAAACCTAAGCGAGCAAGATGAGGCAATGATAATTTACCCTTAAAATAGTCTCCTATATGGCCTAATGTATCTGCCCCCTCATCACCAAATTGACTGGCATCGGCTGCAGCCCCTATACCAACAGAGTCTAAAACTATAGCAAATACTCGTTTAAATCGCATCAAAAATCCCCCTTTTAAAACTTACATCCCTTGTTCTCCATACGAGGAGTCGTCCGTCTACTACTCCATCAATTGTCATCAGCTATTTCAAAACTTCCGTTCTTCTAGAAGTCGTCAACTATTTCTTCAATGGAGCCAAGCCTTTCATAAACTCCCTTCCTTACAGGAGTTATCCACTACTCTTCGATGAATTCAAGGCTAAATCCTATCTCCCCTTCATTCTACTCTACTTTTGAAACACAAAAAAGTAGGAGCTAGATTATGCCTTTTTCTTGACATAGCCACTTAAAAAAATAAAAAACACGAGGAAATCGGTCATAGGAAAGTATTATTTTACCTTTTTAGTTACTCAGGGGGTTAAAAAAAGCACGGGGTTAATCCCCGTGCCAACTAGTTGCTCTCCCTATATGTTTAAAATAGCTCTGACCTCTTCTTTGCCCTGCACCTCCCCCAAGGCAAATTTTGCGACACAGACACTATAGGAGCTAGTTCTCTCTTCCTAACGAGCCTGATCCATAATCTCCCGTAAGCGATCCTCTATATAATCCTTCAAAATCTTTCCTTCCACAAAGACATGATCCATATCAGACCAGTCCGCTTCAATCTTGAAGAAATTGAGGGTCAAACTATGCCCATCTATTCGAGAGACCATATCATAGGAAGGAACGACATTGACCTGTAAATCCTCTATGTCACTTTCTTCTTTGTATTCTGCCTTTAAGTCGTCAAAGTTCAAGAGTTTGACTGGTGGCAGCATCATTTCCACATTTCCAGGATCATCTGCATTAAACATATTATATTGGAAAAACTCTTTTTCCTTGTCTGTGGCATCGTTTAAAACTTCTTTATTCATCACAGCTGACAAAACTTTCCTCGCTGATTGAGTATCGAATCCCTCTGTATAGATAGCCTGCATTTCAGGTTTATTGACAATATCCATGATATAAGAATCACTAATCTTGTCGCCTTTTGCCACTGTTTCCCAGAAAAATTGCAAGAGCTCGATCGTTTCAAAATTCACCTTGATATTTTTTAACATCCTAGCACCTCTTTCATTAGTAGAAGCTATAGTGAACCCGCTATTTATAGAATAAGCATCTTCACCCTTGTTGTCAACGGTTTCAAAATCAGCAAATCAGGTCACTTTTGACCCAAACTCAGCAATTTAGTCAGAAAAATTTGAAAACATTCCCTCTAAACTATTTCGAACTATATCTCCCTTAAAAATAATTATCTTTGCTTTTCCCTCTTATGACAAGCTTTCATTGAAAATGAGAAAAAATCCTTCTTCGATAGCTTTTTTCCCGCTTACATCGACATTTTGTAGATATATGATAATCCTCTAATAACTAGTCTCAGAAATTATTCTTTCACAAAGTAGATAATATCCCCTTATAACAAACAAAAATAGAAAATACACTTTTAAAAATGTGAAAATATATGAAAAGCCTTTGGATAATGAGAAATGCATCGATTTTATTTTCATTTCTGTCTGTAACATAGTATAGATGGGCCTAATACAAGGGACGTCCAGAAGGATAAACAAGTGGACAGAAAAAAATCAAGTCATTCACTTCAAGAAAGCATCAGTCTCTCTAGCAAAAACAATTCCTTGCAATCCACTCATCCAAAAAAGTCATTTGATAAAGTATTGACTTCTCTAGACATGGAAAATTTATGGGAACAACATCAAAGAGTCATCTATTATAGCCTAGCTCATCTAGGTATCTTTAAGTCACACGGCGACTTTGAAGACTTTGTTCAAGATGGTTTTCTCAAACTTTGTGATCTCGCTCAACGTTTTAAAGGAGATTGGCTTCTGGAAAATCGCTATCAATTCATCTCTTATGCCAAGATCAGCTTACGGCGTTTTTATCTAGACCTCTTGCATCGAAAAAGCTACCGAAAAGATGACAAAAACGATCCCGCCCTTTTAGATCTTCTAGCTGATGAAAAGCAGAATGATCTAGCCGAAAACCTCTTGATAAGAGACTGCCTGGCACAAATCCGCCCAGAAGATTGTCAACTTTTCCTTGCTCTCTACCATGGCGGAAAAAGCAAGGAAGACTTAGCTCAACAATTTGGTCTCTCCAGACGCACTCTCTACCGTCGCATTGACCGCATAAAAATCGCTTTAGCCCCTCTTTTCAACCGCTAAATTAGATTTTTCAACTTATTCAAAAAAGCAAGCTATCTTGAAAGATAGCTTGCCTTTTTATTTTGGAACAAATAAATAATGGCTCTATACTTTTTGTTGTTGGTGAAAAAGACAGACTGAAGTCTGTCTATGACATATAAAG
>NZ_QXPZ01000020.1 GCF_003664595.1 Atopobacter sp. AH10 | reverse complement strand
AAGCCACAGCTCTCCCTTTGTGAAAAATTTAGGGGGTGGCTAACTTGTACTTGAAATTTACGAAGTAAAAATTCTTTCTAATAGGTCGTGATTTTATAAAATATGGCCGAATTATGCTATACTGTTTGCGGACGTTTTTAAGGAGGAGACTTGTGAAGCACGGATTTGTTATTGTAAATAAATCGGCTGGCCTGACCAGTCACGATTGTGTGGGAAAATTACGGCGAATTTTTCATCAGAAACGTATTGGACATTCTGGAACCCTAGATCCTAATGTCACTGGAGTTTTACCTCTTGCATTAGGGCAAGCTACTAAGCTTATTGAACTTTTAGTGGATTCAGGGAAAATCTATGAGGGAGATATTTGCCTAGGCTATTCAACCACTACTGAAGACGTTTGGGGGGAGATAGTAGAGCGATGTCCCTTAGTTTTAGGTCAGATAAAAGACGAAAAGATAGATCAAGCTCTTAAAAGTTTGACTGGGGAGATTGAACAAATTCCTCCTATGTATTCTGCTGTGAAAGTAAAGGGAAAACGTTTATATGAATATGCTAGGGCTGGTGAAGAAGTAGAAAGACCAAGAAGGCATGTAGTTATCGAAGACTTTCTAAGACTAAGCAAAAGTAGCTACGATGCTGAAAAGAAATGCTTAACTTTTTCTTTTCGCGTGTCATGTTCAAAGGGAACCTATGTTAGGACTCTAGCAACCCAAGTAGGGGAATTACTAGGTCTGCCCGCTCACTTGTCTCGCCTATGCCGATTAAAAAGTGGTGGTTTCTCACTGGAAGAGTCGCATAGTATTGCTTCTATTGAAGAAAACCCAGAAGCTTATTTTATTCCTCTACAAGTTTATATAGAAAAGAATTTTAAAAGTTTGGACATACCTTTTGAGTTTCAAAAGTTAGCTTGTAATGGGGCTCCTTTACCGAATTTTGCCCATATTTCCGACTCGTTTCCACGAGCGGTTTATGTTGAAGGAAAATTAATAGGTTTATATACATTATCTAGTGAAGAAGAAAAAACTCTACGCCCTTTCAAGATGTTTGATTGGCGTCAAATGGTTTAGTTTAGTGCTAGTTATTTGGAGAAAAGTGCTAGAGTTATTTTGAGAGAAGAAAAAGATTGTTTTTTTTAGAGGAGGGATGTCATGATTACTGTAGACTTATGCGATAAATCGCGTCTTGAATCCTTTAGAAAATCGCATCCAGGAAAAATTGTCCTTGCAATGGGCTATTTTGATGGGGTTCATCGTGGGCATCAAGAGGTGATCAAAAAGGCCAAGTCTATTGCAAAAGACAAGGGACTTTCTTGCGCTTTGATGAGCTTTGATCGCCATCCTGCTATAATCTTTAAGGGGATTAATGAAAAAGAAGCGACCTATCTTTCCCCATCCAATAGGAAAAAACAACTCTTAAAAAAGGCTGGGGTGGATATTTTCTTCCTTGTCCCCTTTACCGAAAGTTTTGCTCGGCAAAGTCCTCAAGAATTTATTGATCAGTATGTCGTAGGACTAGGGGTAGATACTTTAGTGGCTGGGGAGGACTATACTTATGGGCCGAAAGATATAGCTGATATGAACCATTTACCTTCTTTTGCTCAAGATCGCTTTGAAATTTATTCTGTTCCTCCTGTCAAGGAAGGAAAAGAAAAAATATCCTCTTCTTTAATTCGACGGGCTATTGAGGAAGGAAGGATGGAGGAGGCGAATGAGGATTTAGGCTATCTGTATACCTTAAGAGGGGAAGTTATACACGGCGCTAAAAGAGGGCGGTTGATTGGCTATCCGACCGCTAATATCGCAGTCGATGAAGCTTATCTTTTGCCAAAAGCTGGGGTTTATGTGGCAAGTGTGATTTACAAAGGTCACTTTTATCCCTCATTCCTCCAATTAGGTTATAATAAAACTTTTGAAGTAGATCGGCCTGACCTTTCTCTTGAGGTTCATCTGTTTGATTTTGAAGGAGATCTTTATGGGGAAAATTTAGAGGTCTCTTTTCATCACTTCTTGCGGGAAGAAATACGATTCCCTTCTGCAGAAGCCTTGATCGAGCAACTCGAGCAGGATAAAGATAAAAGTTTGGCCTATTTTAAAGCAAAAGGAAAAGGAGATTTTTAACATGTTTCTAGCTGATCATCGATTAGACCAGCTTTTAAGGCAAGAAGCTCATGGCAAAGTTAAACGGCTTCCTGCTGCCTATATCCATATCCCATTTTGCGAACATATTTGTTATTATTGCGATTTTAATAAAGTCTTCTTGGAAGGGCAACCGGTTGATGACTATGTGGATGCCTTGGTAAAAGAAATGAGACTCTACCAAGAAAATGGGCAAAAAATTTCTGTTTCCTCCTTGTATATAGGAGGTGGAACGCCATCTGTCTTGAGTTTGCAGCAGTTTGAACGATTAATGGAGGGAATTCGTGACATTTTTTCTTTAAAAGACAATGGCGAATTCACTGTGGAGATGAATCCAAACAATGTGACAGATGACTTGCTTTCTTTATTGATGGATGCTGGCGTCAATCGCTTTAGTTTAGGGGTTCAGTCTTTTGATGACCAATTACTTAAACGTATCGGCCGAGCGCATACTTCTCAAGAGGCTATACGAGCGGTTAAACTTCTCCAAAAGAAGGGAGCGGAAAACATTTCGATCGATCTGATGTTTGCCCTCCCGCAACAGGATTTAAGGCAAGTGAAGGATTCGGTACAAATAGGACTTGATTTAGATATTCCTCACTTTTCTGCTTACTCACTCATATTGGAAAAGAAAACGGTCTTTTATAACTTGCAACGTTTGGGGAAATTACCCTTACCAAGTGAAGATTTGGAAGTGGAAATGTTCAGTTATATTATGGAGGAAATGGAAAAGGCTGGACGGCATCATTATGAAATATCAAACTATAGTAGACCTGGCTTTGAAAGTCAGCACAACCTATCTTACTGGGATCGAAGAGATTATTATGGTTTTGGTGCGGGAGCGCATGGCTTATTAAATCATCACCGTTATCACAATCATGGGCCTATTCAACATTACTTGGCTCCATTAAAAGAGAACAAAAAGCCCGTTATTCATGAAAAAGCTTTGACTATTGAAGAAGAAATGGAAGAATATTTTTTCCTTGGCTTAAGGCGAATGTCTGGGGTCTCCTTGACAGATTTTCAGCAGCAATTTGGCTATGCAGTAGAAGAAATCTATCCTGGCGTGGTAAAGAAACTCGTCGATAGTGGTCTTTTAGCAGTAGAGGGGGAACGGATTTTCCTAAGTCAAGAAGGAATATTCCTCGGTAATAACGTATTTGCTCAATTTTTACGCGAACATGCCAATTCTAGTGAATGAAGTGTTTCAAATGAAAAGAAAGATTTTTCTGTCGTTTGAACACTTCTTTCATTTGCATAAGAGCAAGCTGTTTCCTTGATGAACTAAAGAACGGTTTGACTTTTCACATGATGCTTAATGTCTTGTGATGATTAAAAAGTAGGCCAAGTCCTTTCTTTCACTGGAATTGAAAGTGCGGAATTTTTGGATAAATAACAATTTTCGGTCTAAAGTCTGAGCAAAAAAGATTGACTATCCCTAACCTATGTGTTACTTTATATACAGGGTTAGCACTCACCATGTCAAAGTGCTAAAGAGGTGATTCTGTGTTAACCAATAGGCAAATAAAAATCTTACAATTAGTCATTGACTTGTTCAGTCAGTACAAGGAACCCATTGGATCAAAGACTTTAAGGGAGGCCTGTGACTTATCTCTTAGTACAGCAACCTTAAGGAACGAGCTGTCAGCTTTAGAAAAAGCAGGACTGTTGGAAAAGTATCATACTTCTTCAGGTAGAGCTCCTTCTTCATTAGGCTATCGCTATTACATTGATAAGATCCTCCCTTATCAAAATAGTCCATTGACCCATGAGGATTTGGAAAAAATTCGCCCCTTATTATCTCGTCCAGTTTCAGCTCTAGAGGATTTCTTGATCCAATCAGCTGAATTGCTTTCAGATCTAGCTCACTTTACGACAGTTTCAAGAGAGTTGGGTAATGGGCAGGAGATGGTGGATAGCGTTAGGCTTTTTCCAATCGATCGGAATCGTTATCTTGTAGTGATGCTCCTTTCAGACGGTAGCTATGAAGAACGATTGATCAATACCAAGGATAGCTTGGACCTTGTTTGGCTAGAAGAAATTGAACGGCAAATGAATTTGCTGATCCATCAACGATCTATCAAGGACAGCCGACGTTGTGTCAATGAATGGTTGAAGACTGTTAGAAAGGAACCAGATCAAAATCAAGTCAGCTTTATGGATCAAATAGGTCGAATCTTTGAAATGAGTTCTCAAGTACCTATTCATATATCAGGACGGTCTCATTTGTTAGAAGCGACTAATGATTTAGATACTGTTAGAAAGGTTTATTACCTCTTGGATGATGATCAGGTTCTAGGTTTACTGACAGATATTGACCAAGATTTTCAAGTGCGGATCGGTTCGGAAATTGGTATTTCTGGATTAGAAGAATTTGCAGTTGTGACTCGTCATTTCCGCCTGCCAGATAATTCTAGTGGAGTCTTATCCATTATTGGACCGACCCATATGCCATACCAACACTTACGAAGTGTGATGAATTATCTTGCTGAAGAAGTGATCAAGCAAAACAATGATAAAGCGTAAGAAAAGGAGATGAAGGTGTGGAAGCGGACAAGACAAAAAAGAGCCCTCAATCCCAAGAAGAAACAGAAGAAAAATTAGAGGAAACAATTTCTCCTGAAATAACTTCTAAGTTAGAAGAGGAAGTGAATGAAACTTCTGACAACGAAGAGGCTAGCCCTAACATCCAAGCGTTAGAAACATCTATAAAAGAAAAAGATGCAAAAATTAGCGAACTAGAAGACAAAATTCTACGTATTTCTGCAGAATTAGCAAATATTCAAAAACGTAATGCCCGTGAACGTCAAGAAGCTGCTAAATATCGTTCTCAAGCCTTAGCTCAAGCTCTTTTACCTGCTATTGATAATTTAGAACGTGCCTTAGCTCTATCAGTTGAATCTGAAGAAGCTAAGAAAGTTCTAGAAGGTGTCACAATGGTGAAGCAAGCGATTGATCAAGCTTTAAAAGCCGAGGACATTACGATTATAGATCCAGTAGATCAACCATTTGATCCGAATTTCCATCACGCTGTACAAGCTGTGCCCGTTGAAGAAGGTAAAGAAGCGGACACTGTAGCAACCGTCCTTCAAAAGGGATATGTTTTAAAAGAACGCGTGATTAGACCGGCAATGGTTATTGTGAGACAATAAAGGAGAGATGTGAAATGAGTAAAATTATCGGTATCGACTTAGGGACAACAAACTCTGCTGTAGCAGTCTTAGAAGGTAATGAATCTAAAATTATCCCAAACCCAGAAGGAAATCGTACGACTCCATCTGTTGTTGCTTTTAAAAATGGAGAAATCCAAGTTGGTGAAGTGGCTAAACGTCAAGCTGTAACGAACCCTGAGACAGTTTCGTCTATCAAACGTTACATGGGTGATGGCTCCTATAAGGTGAATGCGAACGGGAAGTCCTATACACCACAAGAAATTTCTGGTATGATTTTGCAATACCTAAAAGGCTATGCAGAAGATTATTTAGGCGAAAAAGTTGAAAAAGCAGTTATTACAGTACCTGCCTACTTTAACGATGCTCAACGTCAAGCGACAAAAGATGCTGGTAAGATTGCTGGTTTGGAAGTCGAACGGATCGTTAATGAACCAACCGCAGCTGCTTTGGCTTATGGGTTGGATAAGATCGAACATGAAGAAAGAATCCTTGTCTTTGACTTAGGTGGTGGGACGTTCGATGTTTCCATCTTGGAACTAGGTGATGGCGTTTTTGAAGTGCTTTCTACTGCTGGGGACAACCATCTTGGTGGGGATGACTTTGACGAAAAAATCATCCAATACTTGGTAGCTGAATTTAAGAAAGAACATGGTATTGACTTATCGAATGATAAGATGGCTATGCAACGTTTGAAAGATGCAGCTGAAAAGGCCAAGAAAGATTTATCTGGTGTGAGTCAAACACAAATCAGCCTACCATTTATTTCTGCAGGCGCTTCTGGTCCATTACATTTGGAAACAACACTGACTCGTACGAAATTTGATCAATTAACTCAAGACTTGGTTGAACGGACTAAAGCTCCTGTACGTCGTGCTTTACAAGATGCTGGCTTGAGCACTTCTGAAATTGATGAAGTTATTCTAGTAGGTGGTTCTACACGTATTCCAGCTGTTGTTGAAGCAGTCAAACAAGAAACAGGGAAAGAACCTAATAAATCAGTTAACCCTGATGAAGTAGTAGCTATGGGTGCTGCTATCCAAGGTGGGGTAATCTCTGGGGATGTTAAGGATATCGTTCTTCTTGACGTTACACCACTTTCTCTTGGGATCGAAACAATGGGTGGCGTCTTTACTAAATTGATTGACCGTAACACTACTATTCCAACTAGCAAGAGCCAAGTCTTCTCAACTGCGGCAGATAACCAACCAGCTGTAGATGTCCATGTTCTTCAAGGTGAACGTCCAATGGCTCAAGATAACAAGACTTTGGGACGTTTCCAATTAACGGATATTCCACCTGCTCCTCGTGGGGTTCCTCAAATTGAAGTTAGCTTCGATATCGATAAGAATGGTATTGTGAATGTTCGTGCTAAAGACTTAGGGACTCAAAAAGAACAAGCGATCACTATTAAATCTTCTTCCGGTTTATCAGATGAAGAAATCGATCGTATGGTGAAGGATGCAGAAGCTAACGCTGAAAATGATAAGAAACGTAAAGAAGAAGTCGATCTAAAGAACGAAGCTGACCAATTGATCTTCCAAGTTGACAAGAGCTTGAAAGAACTTGAAGGTAAAGTGGATGAAGCTGATGTCCAAAAGGCAAAAGATGCTAAAGATGCCCTTCAAAAAGCAATTGACGCAAATGATTTAGAAGATATTAAAGCGAAGAAAGATGCTTTAAGCGAAATTGTTCAAGACTTGTCGGTTAAGCTTTACGAACAAGTAGCAAAAGAACAACAAGCAGCTCAACAAAACCAAGAAGCTGGGCAAGGCAAGGCAACTAGTCAAGCTAAAAATGGAAACGATAATGTCGTTGACGCTGACTTTGAAGAAGTAGATGACTAATCTGTCTTGTAAGGAGGCAAGCGATGGCTAAACGAGATTATTATGAGGTCTTAGGAGTGGCCAAAGATGCTTCTAGCCAAGAGATTAAGAGAGCGTATCGTAAATTATCAAAGAAATACCATCCAGACATCAATCCATCGAAAGATGCAGATGAGAAATTTAAAGAAATCAATGAAGCCTATGAAGTCCTAAGTGATGAACAAAAGCGTGCAGCTTATGATCAATACGGACACGCGGCCACCGACCCTAACTTCCGAGCTGGGGCTGGTGGCTTTGGCGGCGGCTTCGATGGTTTTGGGGGAGGTTTCTCAGGCTTTGGCGGAGGGATGGATGATATCTTTGAAAGTTTCTTCGGTGGTGGAGGAAGGCAAAGACCTAATGCTCCTCGCCGTGGTGCGGATTTGCAATATGTCATTCATCTCACTTTTGAAGAAGCCATTTTTGGGAAAAAGGAAACTATTCACTATGAACGTGAAGAAGAATGTTCAAGCTGTCATGGCTCAGGAGCCAAAGCTGGGACAAGTCCTGTCAGTTGCCATAACTGTCATGGATCTGGGGTAGTCGTTATGGACAAGCAAACCCCTTTTGGTCGCTTCCAAACGCAACAAGCCTGTCCAGTATGTCATGGGAGTGGGCAAGAAATTAAAGAGAAATGCAGTCACTGCCATGGCTCTGGTCGACAACGTAAGGGGCATAAGCTATCTGTTTCTATCCCAGCTGGTGTAGAAGACGGTCACCAAATGCGCCTATCTGGTCAAGGTGAAGCAGGGGTGAATGGAGGGCCTTATGGAGACTTATATGTTGTCTTCCAAGTAGCCTCATCAGATGTCTTTACTCGTGATGGTAGTGAAATTTACTTTACTTTACCGATCAACTTTGTCCAAGCTGCTTTAGGGGATGAAGTGGAAGTTCCGACTGTTCATGGAAAGGTAAAGATGAAGATTCCTGCCGGTATTCAAAGTGGAAGCCATCTTCGCTTAAATGGCAAGGGTGCTCCACGATTACGTTCATCAG
Source organism: Atopobacter sp. AH10 (assembly GCF_003664595.1). Classification (GTDB taxonomy): domain Bacteria; phylum Bacillota; class Bacilli; order Lactobacillales; family Aerococcaceae; genus Atopobacter. The sequence continues at coordinate 19,692 of NZ_QXPZ01000020.1, read as the reverse complement.
GTAATGGGGATCAACATGTTACCATTAAGGTCATGACACCTAAACACTTAAACAAAGAGCAAAAAGAGGCCTTACGTGCTTATGGTAAAACGATGGGCGATAAGGTCACTGAAGAAGAATTAAATTTCTTTGAAAAGATGAAAAAAGCTTTTAAGGATTAATCTTTTACTTTCAAGCTACAAACCCTTTTAAACACCTAGTTCTATAGGATATAAGCCTCAGAACTAGGTGTATTTGTGCATATAAATTGTATAGCTTAATCTCTTTTGATAAAATGAAAGCAGCTTTTAGAAGGTAGGTGAAAAGATGACGAGTTTACTTCAAGTTGTTTTAAATAATAAAAGATTGCAAGAAGATGCATCAAAAGGGGATTTTGGTATAGAACGGGAAAGCTTAAGGGTGAATGAAAAAGGACATATTGTTGAGACAAGCCACCCTTCTTCTTTCGGATCAAGAGATTATCACCCCTATATTCAAACAGATTTTGCTGAAAGCCAGATTGAAATCATTACGCCAACAGCTTCTTCATTGGATGAGTGTTTGAATTGGCTGAATGCTATCACACAAATTGTTGAAGAAAATTTATCAGATGGAGAATTATTGTGGCCAGTTTCTATGCCTTATGACTTATCTAATATGGAGTCTTTAAAGGTAGCACAACTATCTTCTAAGGATCAACAAGCTTATCGAGAACATTTAGAAAAGCGCTATGGTAAAGCTAGGCAATTAGTTTCTGGTGTCCATTTAAATTTCTCCTTTAAAAATGAATTTCTTGCTCATTTAAGTCAAAAGACTCAAATAAATTTAAAGGACTTAAGTCATAGACTTTATATGCAAGTGGCTAAATATTATCAACGCTATGAATGGCTTCTTATCTATCTTTATGCCGCCTCACCAGAAGCTCCAGATGCCTATTATCAGTCTTGTCGAATGAAAGCTCCTAATGAAAAGAAAGTAAAAGCATTAAGAATGTCTTCTTATGGATATGTGAATCGCCCGAGCATCCTTTTAGATGAAGATCATTTAGAAAAATATGTTCGTCAATTGGAGGATGCTGTTATAGAAGGTAAAATTGCACAGGAAAGAGAGTACTATTCCGCTATAAGGTTAAGAGGAGGAGATAGTGCTAGAGAGTTATTAGAGAGTGGAATACGATATATAGAATGCCGGCATATTGATAATGATCCATTTTCGCCTAATGGAGTCAATCGCTCTCAATTGCTCTTTTTACAAGCCTTGTTCGTTTATTTAGCTTTGTCCGATCCTAAAGACTTAACTTCTTTGACTAGAGAAAAGGCGAGTCAATGGATTGAGGAAGTGGCCTTATCGAAGGCAAGTGCTAGTTTGCCTAGGGAGTTATATCAAGAAGGGGAAAGACTCCTTGTAGATCTTTTAGCTTTTATGGAAAAAATGGCTAGCTTTTCACCGGACAGTCTAAGAGAAGTCAAAAGGAATTTAGAAGCTATAAAAGATGTGTCGCTAACTCGTCCTTATCGAATGACGAAGGAATTATTAAACAAAGAAGCAATAGCAGCTTTGGCTTTAAAATATAAAAACTTTTATAGAAGTCAAAGTTTTGCTCTCCTATCTTTTACAGACTTCGAACTCTCAACACAAGCTCTTATAAAAGATGCGATTCAAGCAGGGATTGCTGTGGAAGTCTTAGATGCTAGGGATCAATTTATCAGCCTTTCTTTCAAGGGACACCAAGAGTGGGTTAAAAATGGGAACATGACCAGTTTGGATAGTTATATTAGTCCTCTAGCAATGGATAATAAATTAGTAACAAAAAAAATATTAGATAAAGCTGGCTTAAGAGTGCCTAAGGGGGCTAGTTACGAGTCTTTTGATGAGGCTCTTGCTAATTTTAATCGCTATCAAGGGCAATCTATCGTCATTAAACCCAAGGATACTAATTTCGGACAAGGCATTCATATGCTAGAAAATATTACAGACAGGTCCTACTATAAGGCTGCACTTAAGGATGCATTTACTTACTCTTCTCAAGTTTTAGTTGAGGAATGGGTGAAAGGGATTGAATATCGCTTCTTTGTTTTAAATGGACGAGTTGAAGCTGTTTTAAGGCGAGATCCTGCTCAGGTCATGGGAGATGGAAAATCTACGGTAGAAGAGCTTATTGATCAAAAAAACCAACATCCCTATCGCGGTAAAGGACACCTGGCTCCCTTAGTCTCTATTGAAAAAGGTCAAGAAGAAAGGGATAATCTAGAAAAACAAGGCTTAACGTTGAAGACTGTCTTAGCTAAAGGTCAAGTGGCCTATCTGCGCTTTAATTCGAATATTTCCACTGGTGGGGAATCGGTAGATGTGACAGACTTAGCTGCAAAAAATTTAAAAGACCTTGCTAGTCAGGCAGCTAAAGCGATGAATGCCTACGTGTGTGGAGTAGACATGATTGTTCAGAACTTAGAAGATGAAAATAGTTCATATGCCATCATCGAGTGCAACTATAATCCGATGATGTCCATGCATCTTTATCCCTCTCAAGGAAAATCTAGAAGATTAACACGAAAAATATTAGCGAATCTCTTTCCAGAATATCCTGACAAGTGGTGACTTTATGCTATAATGATGGGGTATATCGAAATTTGACAGTAGAAAGTGAGACAGTGAACGAATGAATTTACCAATGAGTCATGAAGAACTCAAAAAGAGACAAGAGCATATTCGTAATTTTTCGATCATTGCCCATATTGACCATGGCAAGTCAACTTTAGCCGATCGTATCCTTCAACAGACCGATACGGTTCAGGAAAGGGAGATGCAAGACCAGTTATTGGACTCCATGGATTTGGAACGTGAACGTGGTATTACGATCAAATTGAATGCCGTGGAATTACATTATGAAGCCAACAATGGAGAAACCTACATTTTCCATTTAATTGATACACCAGGTCACGTCGATTTTACCTATGAGGTATCTAGGTCTTTGGCCGCTTGTGAAGGGGCAATTTTAGTCGTTGATGCCGCTCAAGGGATTGAGGCGCAAACCCTATCTAATGTCTATTTGGCGGTAGATAATGATTTAGAGATTCTTCCAGTGATCAATAAAATAGATTTACCAGCTGCTAATCCAGAAATGGTACGCCAAGAAATTGAAGATATCATTGGCATTGATGCTTCTGAAGCAGTTTTAGCTTCAGCCAAGTCAGGAATAGGTGTTCCAGAAATTTTAGAACAAATTGTGGACAAAATACCTGCACCAGCTGGAGATTTTCAAGCACCTTTGCAAGCCTTGATTTTTGATTCAGTTTATGATGCCTATCGTGGCGTCGTCTTAAATATTCGAGTAGCCAATGGGATTGTTAAGCCTGGGGATAGCATTCAATTAATGAGTAATGGCAAAACTTTCGATGTTGTCGAAGTCGGTGTCTTCTCTCCTAAGCCTATCCAAAGGGACTTTTTAATGGCTGGGGATGTAGGTTATTTAACTGCAAGTATCAAAACCATCCAAGATACTCGAGTAGGGGACACTATAACATTGGCTGATCGTCCAGCAGAGGAAGCCTTACCTGGTTATCGCAAGATGAATCCAATGGTTTATTGTGGTCTTTATCCGATTGATTCTTCTGCTTACAACGATTTACGAGAGGCCTTGGAAAAATTGCAATTAAATGATGCTTCATTAACATTTGAACCAGAAAGTTCTTCTGCTTTAGGGTTCGGTTTTCGTTGTGGTTTCCTAGGCTTATTGCATATGGATGTCATTCAAGAGCGACTTGAGAGAGAATTTGACTTAGAATTGATAACGACGGCTCCTAGTGTTATTTATGAAGTGGAGACAACTGATCATCGGACGGTGACTGTTTCTAATCCGTCAGAGATGCCAGACCAGACTACTATTGCGGAAATAAGAGAACCTTATGTTAAGGCAGAAGTCATGGTTCCGAATGATTATGTAGGAACAGTAATGGATATCTGCCAACGTAAACGTGGGCAATTTGTGACCATGGATTACTTGGACGAATTCCGAGTGAATGTCATTTATGAAATGCCACTTTCTGAAATCATTTATGATTTCTTTGACCGTTTAAAATCTTCTACAAAAGGCTATGCTTCTTTAGATTATGCCATTATTGGTTATAAACCAAGTCGTTTGGTCAAGATGGATATTCTTTTAAATGGAGAGGCTGTCGATGCTTTAAGTGTTATCGTTCATAAGGACTTTGCCTTTAATCGCGGGAAAGCTATCGTTGAAAAATTGCGTAGTTTGATCCCTCGTCAACAATTTGAAGTGCCTATTCAAGCGGCCATTGGGACGAAGATTTTAGCCCGTACGAATATCAAGGCCTTACGGAAAAACGTTTTGGCTAAATGTTATGGTGGGGACGTGTCTCGTAAGCGTAAACTTTTAGAAAAACAAAAGGAAGGTAAGAAACGGATGAAAGCTGTTGGGTCTGTCGAGATTCCACAAGAAGCATTTATGTCTGTTTTGAACTTAGATGAAGAAAATAAATAACCAGTCACAAGTTGACTGGTTTTGTGGGGTGTTTCATTTGGAACACCCTTTATTTATGGAACTTTCTAGTAGTGGCTTGTAAATCGCAAGAGATAAGCTTTTATAGCGTTTGGCTATTATAGGATCCAGGATGTAATCTCCCTTTGTAATGTTGCCGATCCAAACGATTAAGATGGCGGACGGGTGCTTTACCATATGGATAGCTGGCAAGGATCTTTTCTATGAGTCCGGCATCTGCACCAGGATCTTTTGGAAATTGGCTGATCCATAAGGGGTCAAATCTTTGGACGTAAGTGTTCAATAATTCTGCATAAAGGCTGGTGTACTCTTCTTTTTTTAGATGGGCTGATTGAATTTTCTCAAGGCAAGTATTGAGTTGCTTTAGGGCTTTAGGGCGCATAGACAAATATCTCCTTACATATGATAAGATGACTTTAGTATAACATGTAGGATGTAAAGAACGGAGATTTATATGAGCTAAAAGAGTAAGATGGTAAAAACTAGGAACAAAAGATTTTATTTTGAAGGCTTAGTGAAAAGTTAAAAGGCTCCTAAATTACAGCTTACCTGGCGTCATGTGGAGAAAAAATGATACAATAATAGCAATGCTGTAGGGAATAGGTGATAGTTTGAAAAACTTACGAATTGATTGCATAAGTAAATCTTATGGTGTAAAAGCTCTTTTAGAAGAAGCTCAACTGCTAGTCAATGAAGGAGACCATGTTGGCTTAGTCGGTAAAAATGGGACTGGGAAATCAACTTTCTTTGACATATTAGCGGGTAAACAAGAAGCGGATGACTTAAAAATGGATCATCCCAATGATTATCGTATTGAATTGTTGGATCAAGATAAACACTTTCCAAGTGATTGGACCTTGAGGGAGGCCATGCTAAGGGAAGGTAATCCTCATAAAGAATTGATCGATCAATATGAAAAAACTCTAGAAGCTATGACAGCTCATCCTGAAAATAAAAAGTTGCAAGAAGCTTTTGCTAAGGCACAATTAGAGATGACCCATGCGGATGCTTGGACTTATGAAGCGCAACTAAAGAGCGCCATAGAGCAATTAGGCCTGCCTGATTGGTCAGAAAAAGTTGGTAATTTGTCTGGCGGTCAGCAAAAACGATTAGCCATTGCAAGTGTTTTATTCTCTCAAGCTGATTTACTGCTACTCGATGAACCAACTAACCATCTAGATTTGAGAGCTATCACTTGGCTTGAAAATTATTTGAAACAATATTCCGGTAGCTTTATTTTAATTACTCATGATCGCTATTTCTTAGATAGTGTAGTAAAAGATATCGTTGAATTGGATCAAGGGAAGTTTAGACGCTACTCAGGTAATTACGAGGATTATCTTAAAAAAAGGGCACAACGACTTGAAGAAGAAGCCCTAGAACTTCATAAAAAAGAACAAGCTTATAAAAATGAATTGGCTTGGATGCGTACTGGGGCTAAGGCTCGATCTACCAAACAAGAGGCTAGAATTAAACGTTTCTATCATTTGGAAAAAGAAATAAAAGATAAAAATCAAGCAGATGACTTAGCCATTGAAGCTCAACATCAACGTCTAGGGAAAAGGGGACTTAGTTTAGAAAATATTAGTTTATATCGAGATGAATACAAGATTGTTGAAGACTTAACTGCGTATTGGCAAAAGGGTCAACGAGTGGCTATTGTCGGCCCAAATGGTGTGGGCAAAACATCATTTTTAGAAGGCTTAGTAGGAAATTTGCCGTTTATAGCTGGAAATTATCAAATTGGTGATACAGTTCGGATGACTTATTACCAACAATTAACAGAAGATTTACCTGAAGATCAAACAATTATCGATTATATGACTCAAGTGGGTCTAAAAAATGACCTTTCCAATGAGCAATTGTCTTCTATTCCTCAGCTTTTGGAGAGTTTCTTATTTCCTCGTTCCATGCAACGTTTAGCCATTGGTCGTTTATCTGGTGGGGAAAAGAGACGCTTGTATTTATTGAGTCATCTAACAAAAGAGCCCAATGTCCTTTTGCTAGATGAGCCAACTAATGACTTAGATTTAGAAACGTTGACTATTTTAACGGATTATTTCCGTGAATTTCCAGGACTTTTAATCTTTGTGTCGCATGATCGCTATTTTATCGATCAATTAGCTACAGATATATTATATATACAAGGGAATGGAGATTTTCTTTTAACGAAACGTTCTTTAGCTGAATTAGAGGGAGAATTGTTACAAAGGCAAGCTCCTAGTGAGGACTCTAGTTCGGAAACTGATGTGAAGATACAAGAAGTTCAAAAAAAGACGGTCAAAAAGAAACTCTCCTATCATGAGGAAAAAGAGTGGGCAACGATAGAAGACCGTATCAGTGAGGCAGAGGAAAAATTGGCAGAAATTAAATCTGAGATGCCAACTGACATGAGTGATTATCTAGCTCTTAATGCTTGGCAAGAAGCTTGTGATAAGGCGCAAGCCCACTTAGATGACTTAATGGATCGATGGGAATATTTGGCTGAAAAACGTTAAGGGGATTGTATGAAAAAAATTAATATCTATAAATGGCTCTTTTGGGCTTTGGTGCTGATTCTAGTGGTCATGATCAGCTTACCATTACATCTTTTAGGAAACATGAAGTTTATGTCTCATGGAGGAGCTGCTACTATGCCAGATAATGAGCTAATTGAGGGGCAATTTACCTTGTCAAACGATCAAACAACTGCTTTAGTCAATGACTACTTCAAAGCTAACAATAGTCCTGCTCGTTTTTATATGTCGGCAAAAGAAATAGATATCAAAGTTCCTATAAAATACATGGGTTTTAAAATTAAAGCTCGTTTCAAAGCTAGTGTAGAGGATAGGGAAAATGGGGATTTACGTCTTCACGTGAAAGAAGTAAAAATGAGTAAGTTTCGCCTACCAATTACCTTAGCCTTGACACTGTTGCAGTATACGGACCTTAATCAATATGTAAATTTACATGCGACTAAACATATAGTAGATATTTCTTCAGAGAAACTATCGAATAAATTAGATTTGTTAATTAAGGCTAAAAAAATAGATCAAGATGGGTTAACTGTTTCAACAAGTATTCCATACGCTAAGGTAAAGGCCTTGATAAAAGAGAGGAATAATTAATGAAAAGTTTCTATGATTATATGATGCGTTATCAGAATGATCATCAATTCTGTGATGAAATGGCTAAGTTTGCTAACATGATGCATGAAGACTCTAATTTTCCCAAACAAGTCACAAAATTTTCGGAAATATCAGAATATCTTGAACTATCCAGTGAGTATAGTGCCTTTATTGATGTTTTTGATAAAGCTTGGCAAGCTTATGATGATAGTGGTTATAGTGAATAGTGAGTAAAGTAAGATCTATCTTTACTAGATAGAAGGAGGAAAGTGAAATGAGTACACATATTGGAGCTGAAAAGGGGCAAATTGCTTCTAGAGTTCTTTTCCCAGGGGATCCTCTTCGAGCAAAATTTATTGCTGAAAATTATTTGACTGATGCCTATTGTTATAACGATATTCGTAATATGTTTGGTTATACAGGTTTGTATAAGGGGGAATCTGTCTCAGTCCAAGCATCTGGTATGGGTATTCCCTCTGCTATGATTTATGCGAATGAACTGTTTAAGGAGTATGGTGTAAATGAAATCATTCGTGTAGGTTCTGCTGGAGCGATGCAAGAAAATATTCATGTGAGAGATATAGTACTAGCTCAGGCGGCAGTGACTGATTCGAGCCTTTTAAAAAACATTTTTAATGGGCAAGTATCTTTTAGCCCTATAGCGGATTTTGACTTACTTTATAAAGCTTATGCATTAGGGCAAAAGTTGAAGGTGAATCTTCATGTAGGTAATGTCTTAAGCTCAGACAGATTTTATAATGAGGAGTTAGACAAAAAGAAATTAGCTGATTATGGGGTCTTGGCTGTGGAAATGGAAGCTGCTGGCTTATATACTCTAGCCGCTCAGTACAAAAGATCAGCCTTGGCCATTTTAACTATTTCCGATCATTTGCTAACAGCTGAAGAAACAACAGCCAAAGAACGAGAAAAGACCTTTTTAGATATGGTCGAAATAGCTTTGAACCTATAAAAGAAAAGAGGAAGTTTATGAATCATTCTGAAAATGGTGAGACAAACGAAAGAAAAGAGTCTACAAGTATTGAACCATCCATACAGGAAGATAAAAGCAGTGATACCTTAGACCTACAAGGCAAGGCAAAGCTTTCTTCTTCAGATGAAAAGAAGGACAAGCTCAAACATTTTTTCTTTAATTTTTGGACTGGCTTACTCTCAGGCGTAATGATTGTCTTAGTTTGCTTTATTTTTTATAAAACAGTGAGACCGACAAGTCAGCTGAAAGCTAAAGATATCGAAAAATTGGATCAAGTTTATAGCAGTTTGTCCAATGGCTATGTCAAAAAGTTAAGTTCAAAGCAGTTAGTCGATGGCGCTATCAAAGGTATGGCAGAAGCGACTGAAGATCCGTTTACCCAATATTTAAATGAAAAAGATACAGCAAGTTTTTCAGAAAGTATGGATGCACAATTTGAAGGTATAGGGGCTAGCTTATCCCTTGTCTCTAAACGTATTATCATTATAGCGCCTATTAAAGGCTCTCCAGCCGAAAAAGCGGGTCTAGAGGCCAATGATGAGATAATTAAAGTCAATGGCCGTTCTGTTGAAGGCAAATCCTTAGCTAAGGTTGTCGCTAGTGTTAGGGGAAAAAAAGGAACTGAAGTTCGTTTAACCATTAAACGAGGCAATAAGGAACAAGAGTATAAACTCAAACGAGATACCATTCCAATTGAAACAGTCAACGCTTCTATTGATGAAAAGCATCCAGAAGTTGGTATCATTGAAGTGACTAACTTTGCTAAGCCAACTAGTCAAGAGTTACAAGCAGCTATTCAATCGCTACGTTCCAAAGGGGTTAAACGATTCGTTTTAGATTTCCGTTCTAATCCAGGTGGCTTGTTGGATCAAGCCTTAGCTATAGCTAATATGTTTGTCAAAAATGGACAAAACTTAATGCAAACAGAAGATAGAGACCACAAACGCGTCATTTATAAAGCTAGTGATCAGCTAGGTAGCTTAAAGGTAACTGAACCAACTGTGATGTTAATTAATGGAGGCTCTGCTTCGGCTTCTGAAATTGTAGCGGGAGCTTTAAAGGAATCGGCGGGTATTCCATTAGTCGGGGAGAAAAGCTTTGGTAAGGGAACGGTTCAAACTGTTCAAGAATTGGCGAATAAAACAGAGCTAAAATTTACTGTTAATAAATGGTTAACCCCCAAAGGCAATTGGATCCATCGATTGGGTATCCAACCAACAGATCCAATTGAGCCAGCAAAAGCTTCCAAACTTTTAATGGTCATTTCAAGTGATAAATTAGTTAAAGGCAAAGAGAACGAAGAAATTTTAAATCTTAACCTTGTTTTACGTGAATTGGGTTATCAGCTTCCAGCGGCTATTACTTACGATGATAGTACCGAAAGTGCCATTAAATCATTCCAACAAGCTCATCATTTGAAAGTTACCGGTCAAGTAGATGATGATACAGCAGCCAGCTTAACTCAAAGCCTAAGAGATCAGTTGAAGACTCAAGATCCGCAAAAAGACGCGGCTATAAAGAAAGTTTTGGAGTTGAATTATAATGCTCACTAAACTCCGTAAATCTCGCTACTTCTTTCACTTTTTAGGTGGATTATGTGCTATTCTTGTTATAGTAGTTTTAAGGAGTTGGGTCTTGATTCCTGCTCAGGTCGGTGGCCATTCGATGATGCCTAATATTAAACCTGAAGAATCCTTGCTTTGTACTCCGCTACACAGTTTGAAACGCTTTGATATTGTTATTTTTGAAGATTCTTCTAAGCATACTTATATCAAAAGAGTTATTGGTTTACCGGGAGAAACGATTGACTATAAAAATAATCAATTATATGTAAATGGACAGCTAGTGAAGGAAAGTTATGCTAAGAATATTGTAGAAACAGCTGATTTTAGAATGGATGAAGTGACTAAGGCTAAACGCATTCCAAAAGATCATTATTTTGTGCTAGGCGATAATCGATCACTGTCTTATGATTCACGGATGTTTGGTTTTGTATCAAAAGAAAATATTATAGGGCGTGTTATTTTAAGGATAAAGCCTTTTAAATTTTTATAAGCACTTGAATTATTCCATAGATTCTTTTCTTATGAAAAAAGTTATAGCTTGTGTGCTTTTAAGTAAACACTAATTAGGCCAATCCTTATCTTGACAGCTTGTAGGATCATCAAAAATTTAACAGCTGCTGTTTAAAAGGAGATTAATTATGGCGCCATCAGATGATAAACATTTTGTCTCACAACAGCTCCCCTCAAGGAATGAGACGCATTTAAAGAAAGGGATTTTTAGGCATAAGAAGAAATCGGGCAAAAGGGACTCTCAATTAGGTCAACATTCCTTAAAGAGCTTGACTCTAAAAGGAGGCAAGAAGCTAGATCAAGAGCATCAGTCATCTTTTTCAAGGGATGCTGATTTATGCCCCAAAAACCAGTCTTCTTTAAAAAATCCTTCTTTTAAAGGCTCAACTTCTGATCAAGGAGAAAGCAGTTTAAAAAGACGGGCAGAAAATAAGGCTGAAGAAAGGCAAATCAATAGACAGCATAAGATAGCTGAAGAGGAGATGACTGAATCTATGCCAAATAAGTCAGGAGGCAAAAAAAATAAAGCTAAAGGAACAGAAAGTCAACCACTTTTTCGGCAACTATTGGACTGGGTGTTTACTTTAGCCATATCTTTCCTTTTATTTTGGGGAATAAATAACTATATAGCTCATACTTATCGGGTTAGTGGTAGTTCTATGTACCCAACTTTACAAGATGGGGAAAGAGTTATTGCGAATAAACTTGAAAAAGTAGACCGCTTGGATATCGTCGTTCTCGATGCACCAGATGCAACAGGTAAAGAATATGTAAAACGTGTTATAGGTATGCCTGGTGACAAAATAACTTATGTGAATGGCAAATTATTTGTTAATGACAAGCAGATTAAGGAAAGTTTTACCAATAAGGCAGAGAAATTTCCAATTGATGGTAAAGATACCTATGGAACGCCTAATTTCACCTTGCAAATGTTAACGGGAGAGATGGTAGTTCCAGATGGTCAGTACTTTGTTATGGGGGATAACCGGGGGCATTCCAACGATTCTCGTGCCTTTGGATTCGTTGATCAAGAGGCGATTCATGGGGTTGTTCGGTCTATTTATTGGCCTTTGAATAAGCTTCAATGGTTAAAAACGCCTAGTGACAAGTAGAGGGTGATTTATCCCCTAAGCTTACTTTGACTGCTAGGAGGGAGTGATCACCAGATAGTGGTCACTTCTTTATTTTTAAAAATATAGAAAGAAGGTTCGTGCAGTGACAAAAGTTATACAGTGGTTTCCTGGGCATATGGCTAAAACTATCCGTCAAGTTAAAGAGCAATTAAAATTAGTCGATGTCGTCGTGGAATGTTTAGATGCTCGTGTGCCAATGAGTAGTCGTAACCCCTTAATTGACCAATTGGCTGCTCATAAAAAACGTGTGATTGTTTTAAATAAAGTTGATCTAGCTGATCGATTGCAAACCAACTTATGGAAAGAATATTTTGAATCTTTGGGCTACACAACAGTTCTTTTAAATGCCAAAATGGGTCAGGGCTTAGATCATTTACAGATGGCGCTTAGAGACCTTATGGCTAGTGAATTGGACCGACTAAAGGAAAAAGGCGTGGTGGAAAGAACAATACGCTTATTGATTTTAGGGATACCTAACGCAGGAAAGTCAACCTTAATTAATCGTATGGTAGGTAAAAATCAAGCGGAAACTGGTAATCGCCCAGGGGTGACCAAGGCTTTGCGTTGGTTGAAATATGGAAAGGATTTTGAACTCTTAGATACACCAGGTATTTTATGGCCTAAATTCGAAGATCAGTCCATAGGCTATCGTTTAGCTATTACAGGTGCTATAAAAGATCAGTTACTTTATATGGACGATATTGCTTTGTTTGCTTTAAAGGAGATTGGCCCTAGTCTTAAAAACGCACTAGAGGAACGCTATGGTATAGAATTGCCAACTGATGTTTTAGCCTTACCACAATACTTAATGGATATCACACAAAAGATGGGCTATAAAGACGATTATGAAAGGGCAAGTGAACGCCTTATTACCGAATTACGGCAAGGACGGTTGGGATCATTTACCTTGGATGATTTTTATCGAACAGAAGGGGTTAACTAGATGGAAAGTATTCAAATCATCCGCGAAAAACTTAAAAGTATTGTAGATAGGGAAGATCCTTATGTGAAAAATCTCCTCAAGGATGAGAGGAAAGGGGTAAAGAAAGCCTTACTTCAATGGGACAAGCAATTAGAAAAAAGAATGGCGCGTCAAGCTCATTTTGAAGAAATGAAAATCTTTGAAACGAAAGCTTATGAAGATGGCTATACGGGCGTTATAGGGGTTGATGAAGTCGGGAGAGGTCCTTTAGCTGGGCCTGTTGTAGTAGCAGCTGTTAAACTCCCTTGGCCATTAACCGTAGATGTTGGCTTAAATGATAGCAAGCTTTTAAATGCAAAAGATCGAGTGCGAATTGCTGAATGGGTGAAAGAGAATGCTTTAGCTTATGCGATTGTGGAAAGAGATAATCGAGCTATTGATCAGTCGAATATTTTGGCCATGACTAAGGAAGCCATGCAAGAAGCTATTTTAAAAGTGGCTGATGCGAATGATTTTGTGCTGATTGATTCTGTAGGACTGGATATTCCTTATGGGCAAGCCCACCCGGATAAAGGGGATCAAAAAAGCCTATCTATTGCTGCAGCATCTTGCCTAGCTAAAGTTTATCGGGATCAGCTGATGATGGAGTTTGATAAACAATATCCTGTCTATGATTTTTGCCACAATATGGGTTACGGGACTAAAAATCATCTGGAGGGTTTAAAAAAATATGGGCCTTCTCCGATTCATCGTTTGTCTTTTGCTCCTGTTTCTCATTTTTCTAATCGATTGAAAAAAGAACCATAAAGTAGGAAAGTTGGGCGTCAATTTTACCTGAGCTAGCGTATTTTATTCTTGAATAAAGGAGGCTAGGGTAAAATGACCCCGTTTGATTACTACTTACTTTTGATCCACTTGTCGAAAATACCTTTTGACAGGAAATATCGTTATGCCGCTAAACTTCTAGAGGATAGGCAATGCCCCGATAATTTAAGGGCTTTTTCAAAACGAATAGGTCATTTTGTCTGGCCTGAAAAAGAAGCAGATTTTATCCTTCAACAAGGAATCTCTTTTATTAGTATGATTGATGAACATTATCCTCTTCATCTTTTAGAAATATATCGGCCACCATTAATCTTGTTTTATGAAGGCAAGCTCTCTTTGCTAGAAAAGCCGGGTTTAGCCATTGTTGGTAGCCGTAAAATGACGGAATATGGTAAAAAGGTTATTGATCATTTACTTTTGAAATTAGCTAATAGAAAGAATCCTCCTAGTATCATTAGCGGATTAGCACTGGGAGTAGATGCCTATGCGCACTATCAAGCGCTTTTAGAAGGTTTAGAACCGATTGCTGTTGTGGGGACTGGCTTAAATCAAACTTACCCGAAAAAACACCGCTCATTAGACAGTCTCATTCGAGAAAGAGGCTTAGTTTTAAGTGAATTTCCTCCAGATACATCCCCTCAAAAATTTCACTTTCCAATGCGAAATCGTATCATAGCTGGATTATGTTCTGATGTGGTTATTGTGGAAGCCAAGAAAAAATCTGGTTCTCTGATCACTGCTCAAATGGCCTTAGAGGATAATCGCAATATTTGGGCTGTACCTGGATCTATTTTTTCTGAAAATTCTTTAGGTTGCCATGAATTGATAAGGGAAGGTGCATCCCTACTTCAAGAAATTCAGGATATTTTTGCAGATTAGATTTGACAAAGACGGGGGTTTGAAATACTATGGTAACGATTCAATGTATTAACACGAGCAAAGGAGAATTGGCTTGTCATACAAGTATTTAGTTATCGTCGAATCCCCAACAAAATCCAAGACTATAGAACGCTATCTTGGGAGTCAATATAAAGTTGTAGCCAGCAAAGGACATCTGAGAGACTTACCTAAAAGTAAAATGGGGATTGATATAGAAGATCATTATCAACCTAACTACATCTCCATACGAGGTAAAGGGCCTATTATTAAAGATTTAAAGAGATTAGCTAAAAAGGCAGAAAAAATATATCTCGCGAGTGACCCGGATCGTGAAGGAGAAGCAATTGCTTGGCACTTATCCTACCTATTAGGCTTGGATGCAAATGAGCCTATTCGGGTGGTTTTTAATGAAATCACAAAAGATGCGATTAAAGAGGCCTTTAAACATCCCCGTCCAATAGAAAAAGATTTGGTCGACGCACAACAAGCACGTCGTATTTTGGATCGCTTGGTGGGCTATACCCTTTCTCCTATTTTGTGGGAAAAGGTAAAAAGAGGCTTAAGTGCAGGGCGGGTTCAATCTGTTGCCCTGAAACTTATCATTGATCGTGAAAAAGAAATTGCCGACTTTGTTCCAGAAGAATATTGGACCATTGAAGGTAAATTTAAGAAAAGCAAAAGTTTTACAGCTAGTTTCTATCAATACAATGGTGAAAAATGTCCATTAAATTCAGAAGAAGAGGTCAATAAACTTCTGGCTGAAATTGATAAAACGAAAGCCTTTCTAGCACAAGAAGTGACTAGTAAAGAAAGAAATCGAAACCCTTATCAACCATTTACTACTTCTTCTTTACAACAGGATGCCTCTAATAAGTTGAATTTTAGGACACGTAAAACCATGATGATTGCCCAACAATTATATGAAGGGGTATCATTAGGGAGAAAAGGCCAGGTCGGTTTAATTACCTATATGCGTACAGATTCCACTCGTGTTGCAGAGTCTGCCCAACAAGAAGCTGCGGAATTCATTAAAGATAGCTATGGAGCGGATTATTTACCAGATCATAAACGAGTGAGCAAAAAAGCGGCAGGAGCGCAAGATGCTCACGAAGCTATTCGTCCAACGAGTGTCTTGAGGACTCCGGAATCTGTTAAACGTTATCTTTCAAAAGATCAATTTAAACTCTATCATCTTGTTTGGACACGCTTTGTGGCTAGTCAAATGGCAAGTGCAAAAATGAAAGTTTTGACGATTGATATGGCTCAAGGGAAAGTTTGCTTCCGTGCTGTAGGGTCACGCTTAATGTTTGATGGGTTCTTAAAGGTCTATCAAGAAGGAAAGAAGAATAAGGATGTTATTCTACCGGACATACAAAAGGGAGATAGTATAGATCTTCTTGATCTTTTACCGGAGCAACATTTTACCCAACCACCTGCTCGCTATACAGAAGCTTCTTTGATTAAAACTTTAGAAGAAATAGGCGTTGGTAGACCATCAACTTACTCTCCAACGATTGATACTTTACAAAGACGCTATTATGTTAAGCTAGTGACTAAGCGCTTTGAGCCAACAGAATTGGGGGAAGTTGTTAATACGATTATTGAAAATTACTTCTCTCAAATTGTCGACACCAAATTTACTGCAGATATGGAAACTGATCTAGATGCGATCGAATCGGGTCAACGTGAATGGGTTGAAGTGGTGGATCAATTCTATCAACCATTTATCAAAGAAGTTGAAAAAGCCTCTGAAGCTATTCAAAAAATCACGATAAAAGATGAACCTGCCGGCTTTTCTTGCCCTGAATGCGGATCAGATATGGTGATCAAATTGGGACGTTTCGGTAAATTTTATGCTTGTAGTAATTTCCCTGACTGTCGGCATACTGAGGCGATTGTGAAATCCATTGGGGTTACTTGCCCTAAATGTCAAAAAGGAGAGATCGTAGAACGTCAGTCGAAGAAAAATCGCTTGTTCTATGGCTGTTCCTTGTATCCAGAATGTGACTATGTCTCATGGGATAAACCTATTTCTAGAAACTGCCCGAAATGTTCTGCTTGTTTAGTAGAGAAGAAAACACGAGGCAATAAGCAAATTATTTGTCCAGAGTGCGACTATAAAGAAGAAAAACAAGCCTAATAAAGGAAAGATGGAAGGGAACTTCCGTCTTTTTTTAGAAGGATTTTTGCTAGAAGAAGGGAGAAAGTGATGAAAGATAGGCAATTGTTAGAGGATTATCTCTACTATTTGGAACATATAAAACGCTACTCCTTTCATACAGTAGTCAATTATCGCCAGGATCTAAACAGTTTTTGTCAATTTATTGAAGCCAGTGGAGAAGGTTCTTTAGAAGATATTAGACCTTTAGATATCAAATTATTTTTATCTCATCAAATGGAAGAAGGACTCTCAAGAAGAAGTTTAAGCAGACATTTATCATCTCTGAGAGGTTTTTATCACTACTGTTTAAAAAATCATTTAATGGATCATGACCCTACAGTAGGGATTCATTTAAAGCTTGGTCAGCGACGCCTGCCGGACTTCTTTACTGAAGAAGAAATGCTCCATTTCTTAGACCAGCTTCCCTTAAACAATGCTTTAGATTATCGTAACAAAGCCTTACTGGAATTACTTTATGCTTCAGGCTTACGTATTTTCGAATGCCAAGAGTTACAATTAAAGCAAATCGATTTAAAACAATCCTTGCTCTATATAAAGGGGAAGGGGAAAAAGGATCGTATTGTACCTTTTAATGAGACGAGCCACCAAGCCTTAGTAACCTATCTCAAATCTTATCGGAATGAGTTAATGAAGGGGCAATGTGAAGATCATGATTATGTTTTCGTTAATTATAAAGGTAAAGTCTTAACGACCAACGGATTAAGGTATATAGTAAAGAAGGCTTATCGATTATCTGGGCAAAAAGGGGACATACATCCTCATAAAATAAGGCATAGTTTCGCTACTCATTTAATGAATAATGGAGCTGACTTAAGGAGTGTACAGGATCTATTAGGCCACGAAAACTTATCGTCGACACAAATATACACACATGTTTCTACGAAAAGGATGAAAGATATCGTTAACCAATGTCTATCGTTTCAAGACGATAACCGAAAGGATGATGAAGAGTGACAACTATATGTGCTATTCATACTAAAAACGGATCAGCTATTGCAGGAGATGGACAAGTCACTTTAGGTAAATCGGTGATCATGAAGGCCTCTGCCCAAAAAGTTCGTCGCATATATAATGATCAAGTGCTGATTGGCTTTGCTGGAGGGGTGGCTGATGCGATTAGTTTAGAAGAAATGTTTACGGGTAAATTGACTGAATTTAAGGGAAATCTTCGTCGCGCAGCCATTGAGATGGCTCGTTCCTGGCGTAAAGATCCTACATTGCAAAAATTAGAAGCAATGCTAATTGTGATGGATGCTAAGGACCTCTTGCTTGTCAGTGGGACAGGGGAAGTGCTCACTCCTGATGACGGTATTTTAACAGTTGGATCAGGTGGGAATTATGCCCTTGCAGCAGCTCGCGCTTTAAAGGATTCTGGGAAGTCAGCTGAAGAAATAGCCAGAACTAGTCTAGAAATTGCTTCAAGCATTGATATCTTTACAAACGATCAGATTGTGGTAGAGAAGATTGGAGGCTAAGATGGATAATTTAGGAATGACCCCTCGTCGTGTCGTAGAGGAATTGGATAAGTATATTATTGGTCAACATAAGGCTAAACGTTTAGTTGCTGTTGGTTTGAGAAATCGCTATCGGCGGATGCAATTAACGGATACGATGAAGGAAGAAGTTCAACCAAAGAATCTTCTCATGATTGGGCCTACTGGGGTAGGTAAAACCGAAATTGCTAGGCGCTTATCTGATTTAGTGAAAGCACCATTTATCAAGGTCGAAGCTACTAAATTTACTGAAGTAGGTTATGTTGGACGTGATGTTGAGTCGATGGTAAGAGATTTGGTCGAACAAGCTATTCGAATCGTGACAGAAGAAAAGAAAGCTCAACATATAGATAAAGCGCGTGAAAAGGCCATAAAGGAATTAGTTCGACAAATGAAGCCTGGGATTAAGCGGAAAGTCAATCAACAAGATTATCTGCAAAATCTATCGCAAATGTTTACAAGAGGTGGAGCAAGTCTCGGCAGTATTTTTGATGTGGATACTGAAGAGAGGGAAGAAGTAACGGATGAAATAAAAACTTCTCGTCGTAGCCTAGAAGAGGATATTCGATCAGGTAAATTGGACAAAGAAGAAGTTGTTATAGCAGTTAAAGAGAGAACTAAATTAGCCGTCTCTAACAATCCGGCCATGGAACAAATCGAATCTATTCAAGAAACGCTCGGTCAACTAAGGGCCGGTAAAAAGGTCAAGAGATCGGTTACCGTTAAAGAAGCTTTGGATATTCTAACGGATGACATTGCTGAAACAATGGTGAATATGGATGATGTTCATGCCTTGGCCATCAAAAGGGCTGAAGAAGAAGGGATTATTTTTATTGACGAAATCGACAAGATCGCTGGGAAAGAACGGCAAAGTGGAACGGTATCTCGTCAAGGTGTTCAAAGGGATATTTTACCAATTGTTGAAGGGAGTCAAGTTCGCACGAAATATGGTTTAGTTTCGACGGACTATATTCTCTTCATTGGTGCGGGAGCCTTCCATGATAGCAAACCAAGTGATTTGATGCCTGAATTACAAGGTCGCTTCCCTATTCGGGTAGAATTAGAAGATCTTTCTGTGGAAGACTTTGAACGCATCCTCAAAGAGCCCAAAAATGCTTTGTTAAAACAATATCAAGCCCTTTTAGCGACAGAAAATATTCAGATTAACTTTAGTCAAGAAGCTATCCATCGCATGGCTGAGGTGGCCTATCGCTTGAATAGTGAAACGGAAAATATCGGAGCACGTCGATTACATACCATACTGGAAAAAGTTTTGGAAGAACTCCTCTTTGAAGCATCAGATATGAACATGGGCGATATTTTGATAACAGAACAGTATGTTGATGAACGCTTGAATCCTATTTTATCGAGTAATGAACTTAGCCACTATATTCTCTAGTCAGCTAGAAGTTAAAAGAGAGTCTTTGACAATCGTCTGTCTCTTTCACCAAAGACAAAAAGTATAGACCAAAAAAGTACGTCAAATCAACGCTTATCAAAGCTTCGATTGACGTACTTTTTTCATTTTTATCCTGAATTCCCCAACCAATAACGAGCTTAAGTCGTACAAATCCTAATTTTATGGTG
>NZ_QXPZ01000019.1 GCF_003664595.1 Atopobacter sp. AH10 | reverse complement strand
AATTGCCACGCTGGTTGGATTTTAATTGCCAAAGTGGTTGATTTTTTAATTGCCAAACACAGTGATAGATTTCGCTGATGTCGGGCAATAAGGCTGTCATTATTATAATTAAAATCCCTTGATCACCTCACAACACTAAGATTTTCTTCAATCTCTATCTACTGATAGGACGGAAAATAGTAGAATCCTAAATTCCCCCAATAATACGCTAAAAAGTCCAAAGATTTGGGTCACTATATATCCCCAAACCATTGGACTTTTCCTATTGTTCATTATTAATGCAATGCTTCTATTACAAAATACTGAAGCCTAGAGACTTTATATCTTTCATGAAGCCTTGGACGGTTTCTAAAGAACCTTCTAGGGCTGTTTTCCCTTTATTTTGCTCATATTTTTTAATGACAGCTGGAGGGCAAGTGATGATATCTACCCCTAATTGTTCTGCTTGGTAGATATTATACACTTCTCTAGTGCTGGCCCATAAGAGTTGACACCCCTTCTTTTCACGACAAATGGCTAAAGCTTCTTTCATCACTGGAATAGGATCGATCCCTGCATCCGCCAAGCGACCGGCAAATACGGACACAATGCTATCCACGCCATCGGTCAAATGATCCACCACTTCACGCACTTGTTCTAGCGTAAAAATAGCCGTCACATTTAATTTGAGCCCTTCTTGGCTCAATTCCTTGATCAAGCTAGCAGTAGATTCTCCCTTGGAATTGATCACTGGAATCTTAACATACACATTTGACCCTAAGCTAGAAATCTTTAAAGCTTCTTGTCGCATGCCTTCCAAATCATCTTTAAAGACTTCAAAAGAGACGGGATAGTCCGTTATTTGTCGTACCACTTCACTAGCAAAATCGGTGTAAGAAGTCACTCCTGACTTTTTCATCAAGGACGGATTGGTGGTAAAGCCGCTCACTGTCCCTTTGGCGAGTGCTTCCAACATATCGTCTATACTTGCTCCATCTGAATAAATGGCCGTTGCTAATTCTGTCATTTCCATCTCTCCTTATTCATCGACCATTAGTTAACTATTTTTCTTATCTAAAACAATATTCCTAATAGTCAATAAGTATAAAATAATTAATTATGGGCCTTTTGAGAAATATAAAACTTTATCCTATCTGTCCGATAATATGTCTTAAAATATTCTATCTTGGCTACTGACTTATCCCTTAATAGGCCCTCTACCTCTCCTTTAAACTTAAGAATAGGTGTGTTCTCAAGAATATTTAATTCTTCTCCCAAATTATCATCACACATAATAATTTCAATACTTCGAAAAGAATTTAAAACACTTATTCCATAGCTTTCTTTGATCACTTTATATAAAGATACATTAGAAAAATCATTATTCTCTATACCTTGTATATATTTATACGGAATGCAAGACTCAGTAATACATAGTGGTTCATCTTGAACATAGGTCACTCTCTCTAAGTCGAATATTTTTTCATCATTATTTAAACCTAATTTGCTAGCAATAGATGGCTTAGGCAGACAAATTTTTGCCTTCTTGACCAAATAGCTTGGACAATATCCCATCATTTTTAATTGAGCAGAACAGCTTGAAAAGTCACTAATTTCTTGATGAATTTTCTTTTCAACGACAAATGTCCCAATTCCCTGTTTCTTGACTATAACGCCTTCTTTTACAAGCTCATCGATCGCTTTACGTACAGTCGTTCGACTTACCCGATACTTTTCCATCAGTTCAAATTCTGAGGGGATTTGTTGATTGACTTCAAATTCATTTTCAATCAATTTGGTAATGTAACTTTTTAGCTGTACATAAAGTGGCGATGAGCTCATCAACATAATAGTCTCTTCCTTCCAATTATTTACTTGCTATTTTTAATGACTTAATATAAGCAATTTGTTCTTCTGGAGTATCCTCTCTTTTTATAACACCACTCCCAATAAAAGCCCCATCAGCGCCAGCTGCTTTTAACATACGAATATCTTCAGGAGTAGAAACGCCCACCCCACAATATATATCTTGCTTTAAGCCAATAACTTGTCTCATGTAATGAATTACCTTATCCAAAGTATCCAAATTATCTTTTATTTTCCCACTTGATTTTGCTTGCAAATATATGAAACTATTCGATTTTTTAGCAATTTCCACATCTTTTTCTGGTAAATCAAAAGGAACATATGCGGCACATTTAATGCCTTTTCCTTGCAATTCACGACGAACGTCTCCATCTTTTTCTCCTACTAAGATAAGACCTTCCGGATTAATTTTTTGAAAAGCTTTTATAAACTTTTCAATTCCCAATAAAAGTATACTTGCTTCATACGCTAATATAATAAATTTCATTTTGCTATGCTTGTTTTTTAGCTCTACAATTGTCTGTAAATGCCTATCTAAACTTTCGTCTTGTTGAAAAGAATATTTCATACGATCTTGAATCAGTTGATTATCTAAATAGGGGTTATCGGTAGGGAGATCTACCTCAATAATATCACAGCCAGCTTCAATATATCGCTCAGCATTTTCGAAAGTTTTTTCTACAGATGGCGCTCCATTGGACAAATAGCAAATAATATTGACCTTGTTATTTTCCATAATACACCCTTCTTACAATTTCTTTAAAGCCTTCTAAATCAGGGATAACAGGATTAGTCTTAGTACAACCATCATGCTGTGCAAGGCAGCTTAAATCTTCAACTTCCTTTTCAAATTTTTCATCATCTTGAATAATATCTTGAAATTTTTCAGGAATGTCTAATTGCTTATTCAAATCTTCTATAAAGGATTTCAAATCATCCGTGTGTAGCATTTCAGCTATTTCACAATAAATTTCTTTTGCTGTTTCATTAGCTGAATTCACTTCAATGACATAAGGTAATACTATCGCACAGGATTCTCCATGTGGGATACCGAATTTTCCACCAATAGCATGAGCAATACTATGCACAATTCCTAGTGATACATTGGTAAAAGCCATACCTGAAACCATAGATGAAATTAACATTTTTTCACGTGCTTCTGTATTATTAGGTTCTTTATAGGCAATAGGCAGATTTTTGGTAATATGCTTAATAGCATAATTTGCTAAGGCATCAGCTACACTATTGGCTCTATTGGACACCCTGGCTTCAAGAGAATGCACTAACGCATCCATGCCAGATGCCGCTGTTACTCTTGGAGGAAGAGAATAAGTAAGTTTGGGCTCTAGAATAGCGATATCTGGCATCATTTCCATATCCCCAATACCGTATTTAACATGTGTCTTGTTATCTGAAATAACTATCGAACGACTCACTTCACTTCCTGTTCCACTAGTAGTAGGAATGTTAACCATTTTAGCCTTAATTCTCAATTTCGGTACTGGACTCTTCAAGTCTTCAATTTTTGATAATTCTGGATGCTCATAAAATACCCACATAGCCTTTGCTGCATCCATTACAGATCCCCCACCAACTGCAATAATCCAATCAGGTTCGAACTCTTTCATCAAAGAAGCTCCCTTATTGACCGTATCGATAGAAGGATCTGGCTCAACTTGATCAAACACTTGGCAAGAAAATCCACCTTTTTCTAAATAATCTGTTATTTCCTTTAAATAGCCTTGTTTTTCTAAAAAATCTCCACTGGTTACGACAAAAGCTTTCTTTCTAGCCCCTTCTAAAGATGATAAATATTCTAAAGAGTTCTCACCGAAAATAACGTAATCTCCACCGAGTTTCATTGGTCGCATTGGTAACATTTTACTTTGTCTCCTTTACATTTTTCATTAATCGTTGAACTTTCTTTGAGTCAATTAACCAATCCCCATCATCGAGTGATTTAAGACTAGTCCCTACAATAGCACCATCTGCAATATCCATTTGCTCATGAGCATTGTCTTCATTTAAGCCACTTCCAACAAATACAGGTATCGAGACGACCTCTTTAACCTGCTTTACAATATCTATTGGCGTCTCATTTCCAGAATACTTTCCAGTGACAATAACAGCATCTGCCATATTGGCTTGGGCATTTCTAGCAGATTGTACAATGCTTATACTAGATAAAATAGGATAAGAATACTTAACTTGTATATCAGCCAGAATTTTAATATCATCTGCTCCAATTTCATGCCTATAGCGCACTGCATCAGCTGAACACGCTTCCATCAAACCTTGTGCTGTTACAACCGTATCAACAAATACTGCTAACCGTACGAAATCACTCCCTGATGCCTTAGCCGCACTCAAAGCAGCTTTATAGTCACAAAATGCGGCATCTATCCCTACTGGCAAACCTGTCCTTTCACGAATACGATCAGTAATAACTGCCATACTTGCTATTTGAACAGGGTCTAATTTTTTAGGAAAGGGAAGATCCCCTGCATTTTCTATCATGATCCCATCTATTCCACCATCTTTAAGAGACATAGCCTCCTTCAAAGCCTTTTGGTATAGTTTATTAAGATCTCCACTATAATGAACTGATCCTGGAAGAGGGTCCAAATGAACCATCCCAATGATCCATTTTTTATTTTGTAGACATTCGATCATTTGAATTCATCTCCTTATCTAACTTCGCTAATCCCTCTAACACTATCTTTCCTAATAACTTTTCTTCTTGTAGCCGTTCCTTATCTTCCAATGAGCTACTACAATTTTCAGTTACCGTAGCTAAAGTCACGCTGCAAGTCTTTACACCCATTAAGTTGCCTAATGTTAAAAGTGTTGACGTTTCCATGTCCATTCCCGAAATATTTAGTTTTTTTAATTTGCTAATACAAGTGCTTATCGATGTATTCATGGCACGTGTTAACTTAGATTCTTTCATATCCCGATAATAAGCTTGTGTTGAATAAATAATGCCATTATCCAGAGATCGTCCATTTTCTATAACCGATTCGCTCATTAGGCGAACTAAATCCGGATCAGCAACAGCAGGATAAGAAGGGTCAATGTATGAATCACTCGTCCCATCTTTACGGTAGCTGGCTCTTGGGACATAGTAATAGCCCAAATGATCATTAATAGACATCACCGTCCCTAATCTCACGGCTACTTGTACTCCAGCCGTATGCATTTCTTCAATCGCTATCGCCGCAGAAGGGCCACCTATACCCGTTGATGATAACAAAATTGGAACTCCCTTATAATTACCTCTATAGGTAACAAATTCCCTATTTATACTAATCTCCTCAATATCATCTAACCATTGCTTTAACAATTCTACTCTCCCTGGATCGCCAGACAAAATAGCATAGGGAGCGATATTATTTTCAGTTAATTTCATATATAAAGTTTGTTCCATTTTCTCACTACTTTTCTTAGATTTTGTTTAAAAATTAAGTCCAAAATTCTTTCTTACGTTTGTTAAAATCTTCTCTATTAGGAATATTAGTTAAACAACCGAATCTTTCTATGACAAAAGATGACATAACACTGCCAGAAGCCATACAAGATTCAATATCTTCTCCCTGTAGATAACTCGAAAGGAATCCTGCGATATAAGCATCTCCACACCCTGTCGTATCTACGATCTTACCAAAAGGTGCAATACCCATATCGATATATTTATCATTTGTGTAGCAAGTACTCCCTTTTGATCCCTTAGTCACAATAATTGCTTGTAATTTATCGTGTCCAATATTATTTAGTATATTTTCTCCAAGCAAGTTATCTAGCATCTCTTTCTCTGCTTCATTCATAAAGATGATTTGACAATTCTTTAAAACCTTTTTGATATAACTTTGATTTAAAGAAGCTAAGTCTCCTTTCATGCTAAAGAAAACAGGTATGCCTTTTTCAATGGCTTGATCTAAAATTAATTGATTTCTATACAAGTTCCCAATCGTAATAAGCAAGCTCTTGCCATCAATTTTAGGATCGGCATATTTTCTTTCATGCTCTACAGCCATTGGACCTGGATAAAATAGGGTCATTTGTTCATTTTTCTGATTGGCAATGAGATAAGTATGTGATGTTGGTAACTTTGTATTTACCAAAACATCATCGATAGCGATCCTTCCTTTTTCAAGGAAGCTTTTAAAGCCACTTGACTCAAAATCGTTTCCAACTATCATCGATAGCCCACAACGAATACCTAAAGCACTCATAGCATAGGCAATATTAACAGAGCATCCCCCATACAACTTATTAGACATTGATTCTTTTACAATGGTAGATGTTCTTCCAATTTTGGGAGTAGAATCCAATTGAATCATCTGATCAATACTTGGATAGCCACAAATAATAATGTCATTTTCTTTCACCATACTCACTACTCCCCTAATAGATCCGTACTAGAAACGACATGTCCATAATATTTATCAATATCCTGTAAGTGAACCTGATTAACATTTGGATCATTTGTTGCAACACAATCTTTTATCACCCAAACATCGTAACCAAGATGATACCCATCCTCGACGGTGGAACGAACACAATTATTCGTTTTTGTCCCACATATATATATTTTATTGATGCCATGTTCTTTTAAAATGAGATCCAAATCTGTATAGGCAAATCCACTATAGCGCCTTTTTTTAAGAATAAAATCTTCATCTTGATTAATTGGAAGACTAGGATCTAACGCATCCCCGCCATCTGTTTCCATACAATTTAGACGCCCTCTAGTCAACCCTGCATCAAATTTATTTCTCCTATGAGAATGTTGAAGATAAATAATAAGCATACCTTTATCTTTACATTGCAGAATCAGCCGATTAACTTTTTCTAGTAAATCTCTATTTCCTTCATAATAAACACGTCCAAGAGGGTTAACGAAATCGTAAACCATGTCAATGACAATTAATGCACTTGTATATGATTTATTTTCCAATCAACATCCCACCCTTCTTCTTTTCTGCTAAACCAATAATCGTCAAAACAGCCACAATAGCTATATAAGGAATCATTTGAATAAAGGCACCTGGAATATTGATACCTTGCAACTGTATTTGAGCAGCATCCGCCATACCAAACAGCAAACTAAATACATATGTTCCTATAGCTGTTCCATTTCCTGAATAAATAGCTGCTAAGGCAATAAAGCCTCGCCCACTTGTCATATTTTCAACAAACATATGAACATTTTCTAAGGATATATTTAAACCAGCTAGCCCACACAAAACACCACCAATACTAACTGCTAAATACTGAATTTTAGTTACGGATAAACCAACCGATTCTGCCGCATTTTTATTTTCTCCCACTATACGAATATACAAGCCAATTTTGGTATGATTCAGCAAAATATGGCATACAAAGAGGGCGATAATACTAACGTATACAATCGGTGTGTGCTTATTCAGCACCTGATTAATTATTGGAATATGCCGGATTATTGGAAGATTCACTTCTGGGAATCCAATCAGCTTCTCGCTAGTAAAGGTCCCCCTTTGTCCAAAAGCTATCTGCAATATAAATGCTGATAAACCTGAAACAAGTGTATTGATTGCCAAGCCAACTATAGTCAGGTTCCCTTTTAAACTTAGTCCAAAGAGTGCAAAAATTAAGCTAAAGACAATAGATACCGCTACACCAGCAATTAAAGTCAGTAGTAAACTTCCTGTGAGATAATTCACAATAACTCCGGTAAAAGCACTAGCTAACATCATTCCTTCAAGGGCTACATTTAAAACCCCAGCTCGATGAGCAAATAGCCCGCCTAAAGCAGCCAAAGCAATTGGAGTACTCATACGTAGCGTAGAATGTAGGAGAACTAGAAAACTATCCATTTTTAACGCCCCCCTTATCTGCTCTTTTAGCTCCAAATGTCTTACGTCGTTTATATCTAATTTGAATAGTAAAGAACAGAACTATCATTCCTTCGATAATAGTAATCAAAGACCGCGGCACTCCAGTCATAATTTCCATAGTACTTCCACCACTTTTTAAAGCCCCAAACACAATAGAAGCCAGGAAAACACCTATCGCATTAAATCGTCCAATTAAAGCAACAGTTAATCCTGTCCAGCCATAGTCAGCAGAAAAGCCACTAATAAATTTCCCGTGAGTACCTAACACCTCAATAGCTCCACCTAAACCAGATATAATTCCTGATAAGCACATAATTTGAACAATTTTACTCGAAACATTCATCCCCACAAATTGTGAAAAATCAACATTTTGGCCAATAGCCTTAATTTGATAACCAAACAAAGTATATTTTAATATATAATACACTAAAGCAAACACAATTAAAGCTATTATAAATCCTACATGTAGCTGTGATCCTTGAAACAATCGCATCAACACAGCGGATGGATTAATATTTACTGTTTCAGGATTTGAAGACCCTGGTGCTCTAAAAGGATAAGCAGCTAACCAAGAAGTAAACAATATAGCGACATAATTTAACATTAATGTCGATACCATTTCATCAACCTTCAAATAGGCTTTAATGAGAGCCGGAATTAGCGCGAATAGTAGCCCAGCTAAAGATCCAGCAAGTAAACATAAGGGCAAATGAACTGCCATTGGAAGATGTTTAAAAGAAAATCCTATATAAGCCGCTACAAATGCTCCTAAATACAATTGACCTTCTGCTCCCATATTATATAATCCAGCTTTAAAGGATATCGCTGTCGCTAGTCCAGTAAAAATTAACGGAGTTGCTGAGAATAAAGTATTACAAATTTGATCTTTGCTTCCAAAAGACCCAGCAAATAAATTCATGTATGCTTCATACGGGTTATGGCCTGACACCTTGATAATGAAATATCCAATTAGCAGTGCTACACCTATAGGAGCTAAAGTAGTACACAGCATTCGCCATTTATCTGTACGCATCTCGGCCCAACTCCTGTTCATCTTGAGATCTCATGCTATCAATTCCCACCATCAAACGTCCCAAGTCCTCCTTACTTGTTTCTGCTTTTTTTCTAACACCAGCTATTTTCCCCTTGTGCATAACATAAATTCGGTCACTCAAATTCAAAATTTCATTTAAGTCTGAAGAAACAATCAGGACAGCTTTGTTAGCTTCTTTTAATTCAAGAATTTTAGAATGAATAAACTCTATGGCTCCTATATCTACTCCACGTGTTGGTTGACTCATAACGGTTACTTTAGGATTACACGATAACTCCCTGGCCATAATTATTTTTTGGGCATTTCCACCTGATAAATTACCCACTTTAATGGTAATATCATTGCAATTTCGAATATCATATTCTTTAACTAATTTCATTGTCTTCTGCCGAATCGCTCCCTTATTTAAAATCCCTTTAGAAGATGAATACCCTTCTTTATAGCGACCAGCTATCATATTTTCCCACACGCTCATTTCTTTGCTCAGCCCTTCTTTATAGCGATCTTCAGGAACTAAAGCAAAACCCATCTCCCTTAATTTCAATGGTGAGCTATCTATAACTTCTTTTCCCTCATAAATAAACTTTCCTGATGTCTGTTTAATAATACCAGTTAGAATATTGACTAATTCGCTTTGCCCATTACCTTCAATCCCTGCAATACCAACTATTTCCCCATATTTAACTTCAATGTTGACATGGTCTAATACATCTTTTCCAGATGGAATTTTGAAGCAAATGTCTTCCAACTTTAGGCCTACTTTTCCGCTACACTCATGACCCTTATCATTCTTAATCTCTCTAACACTTCTTCCCACCATTAATGTGGAAATATCTTCTTTGCTTACATCACTATTATTTACAGTAGCTATCCACTTACCTCTACGAATAACAGTCACACGATCCGCACATTTTTTTACTTCATCTAACTTATGCGTAATCAAAATGATGGTTTTCCCTTGTTTTTTTAAAGCTATTAGCTGTTTTAATAATTCATCAATTTGTTCAGGCGTAAGAACTGCTGTAGGTTCGTCCATAATAAGCACATCGACATCTTGATGTAACATTTTTATGATTTCAACACGTTGTTGTTCCCCTACTGAAAGCTGCCCCACAATACTTTTTGCATCCAAGTCAAAATCAAATCGATCAATAGTATCTTGAACTGTTTGTGCTTCAACATTATCGTCAATCAAATAATTATGGCAAATTTCATGACCCAATAAGACATTTTCATAAACAGTTAGAGAAGGCACCAACTTAAAGTGTTGGTGCACCATCCCTATACCCTTAGAAACAGCATCTCTTGGGGATTGAAATCTCACTTTTTCTCCATTTATTAATAACTCACCAGAGGAAGGTTGAAGTAATCCATAAAGCATATTCATTAAAGTTGATTTACCTGCTCCATTTTCTCCACAAATGGCATGTATTTCCCCTGATTTGAATTGAATGGAAACTTGATCAACAGCTGTAAAATCACCGAATTGTTTGCTTAAATTTTTTGTTTCGATGACAGCCATAAATTCCCCCTACTTTCTTGTATCCTTAACAGTTATTTCCCCTTTAATGATTTTTTCTTTTAACTCATTAATTTTATCTAAGTATTCAGGCTTCAATTGATCTTTGGTGTACTTCATTTCAGAGAGTTGAACCCCTTTTTCCTTTAATCCCAACTCCATAGTATGAGGGTATTTCCCTACCTTACCTTTTTCAATTAACTCAAAAACAGCATTATCTACTCGCTTCATCACTGAAGTTAGAACTGTCCCTTTAGCAATACCATCTTGATCAGAGTCAACACCAATAGCGTAAACATTAGATTTTTTGGCTGCTTGGATAACTCCATCTCCGGTAGCGCCAGCTGCTTGGAATACAACATCTGATCCCTTATTTATTTGAGAGATGGCTAATTCTTTCCCTTTAGCTGGATCAGCAAAAGAATTCGTGTATCCTTTTAAGACCTTAATAGATGGATCAATTGCTTGGGCACCTGATTGAAATCCTGTATAGAAGATATTAATACCTGGAGAGTCTATCCCTCCAATAAAACTAATAGTTTTATCTTCATTGCTTTTATTTAGATCAGCATCTTTAGTGACCATAGCAGCGAGTGCTCCTGCCAAGTATGATGCTTCATGCTCTTTAAACATAACTGATGAAATATTTTTCCCTTTTACTACGGTATTAAAAATTGCAAAATGTGTTTTAGGATAAGCTTTTGCTACCTTTGCTAAGCTATCTTTATGTCCTAAATCTAGTGTGATCACTAAATCATATCCCGATTGAGCCAATTTTGTTAGATACGTTTCACCTTCAGACACATCTCCAGGCTCAACTACTTTAGTTTCTACACCCAATTTTTTCTTGGCTAACTTCATTCCTCGATTACCAGAATCGTTAAATGAACGATCTCCCAACCCACCTTCGCTCGTTATCAAAGCTACTTTAAATGGTTTATCTTTAGCAAATACTGTGTGCTGATTAGACTTACCTACCAATAATCCTAGAACCATGGCACAAAACAACATAACTGTAGCAACTAATTTGTAGAACGCTTTCATTTTTTTCTCCTTTCATGGGTTACAACTTGTTATGACGTCACTACCTTTTACATTTCAAATTGTAAGCCTTTTCTTACAAATGGACTAGTCCTTTAATTTGGATACGTCCTCTCATTTTTACAAAAAAACTGTCCGTTAGCTAACCCCCTTCCTCATCATTTGACTATTTAGTCTCAATTATGGAAGGTAAGTTCTTGTAACGAACAGTTTTTCATTTAAAAGATTTTCTCTATTAAGCTTTTTAAAGGCTCACACCATTCCACCAACTAGTGGATATATTTCGATGTTAACCCTTCTGCTTCTAAGAATTCACGGAATGGAATTAAATCCTCTGCTTCATATTTTTCTTTGTAGGCCTTTATTTCTTCTGCTGAATAAAGTTTTGGATCCAATCTTAAAACTTCAACTGGGATCGGACGATCTTTAGTGATCTTGCAGTCCACCACAACAGTTTGACCTGCTTTATTTGCTTTCACTGCTTCTTCTATTACATGATCGATATCTTCAATCCGAGAAACAGTCAAACCAAGAGCCCCTTGAGCTTCCGCAATCTTAGCATAATCGACATCCGTAAATTCTGTCCCAAAGTTGTTTTTATTGGTGTCTTCATATTTGTTCTTAATAAACGCATATTCTCGGTTAGCAAACACCACATTAATAACAGGTAATTTGTAGCGAACGTTAGTAATTACATCAGGGTAAACCATTGAAAAGGCTCCATCCCCGTTCAAGCACCAAACTTGACGATCAGGGTAGGTATTTTTAGCCCCAAGACCACCAGGCAAAGCAATTCCCATAGTAGCAAAGAGAGGTGACGTCCGCCACATATTCTTTGGAGTCATCTTGAGGTGACGGATAGAGGTTTGAGTAGAGTTACCCACATCAATAGAGTAGATAGCATCTTCATCTGCGTATTTGTTAATGGCATTATAGACTTGGTAGAATTGTAAGTCGCCTTCAGTCTTTGTTTCCAATTTATTGATGTATTGGCGCCAGTTTTCAATATTCTTGAGATTAGCTCTCCACCAAGCATTTTCTTCTACTTCATCCACTTTAGATAAAATGGCTTCAATCGCTTCCCCGGCATCCCCTAAAATAGAGACATCTGTCGCATGACGTTTACCCAAACGAGTTGGATTATTGTCAATTTGAATAAAGTGGTCAATATTTCTGAAAGTTGAGTCTAACTCAGCGAATGGGAAGTTAGATCCCACAAATAAGACGGTATCCGCTTCCAAAATAAGCTCATTAGCAGGTTTCCAGCCAACACGGAAACAAGAGCCAGCTAGAGCTTCAAAATGGTAGTCGAAACTTTCGAAGTTTTTCCCAGTAGTAATGACAGGTGCTTTAATCTTACGGGATAAAGCTTCTACAGCTGGGCCATGTCCAAAGACCCCGACGCCAGCATAAATCACTGGACGTTTTGAAGCCTTCAAGACTTCAACAGCCTTATCCACATCTTCTTCATTCAATGCGCTGGATATAAAAGGACGGAAGGAAGGAGCAGAAGAATAAACAGCATCTTCATCCATCTCATAAGATGGGAAATCCCCTGGAATCTCTAAAACAGCCACGCCCTTCTTGGCCAAAGCCACCCGACAAGCTTCGTCTACTAAATGAGGCAGTTGTTCTGGATAAGCGACACGGCGGTTATAAACGGCAATATGGTCATACATTGGATTTTGATTCAATTCTTGGAAGGCATCCATATTCAATTCCTTCAAGGGACGAGAACCCAAAATAGCTACAACTGGAGTTGCATCCATAGAGGCATCATACAAGCCGTTGATCAAATGGGTTGCTCCAGGACCACCAGAACCAATACATACCCCCAAGTTCCCACCAAACTTGTATTGCATGACTGCGGCCATTGCCCCAACTTCTTCATGTTTTACTTGTAAAAATTTGACATCATGTTGACTCGTTTCCCCCATAGCATCCATAAAGGCATTGAGGGTACCGGATGGAATCCCATAGATAGTCTTGGCACCCCAAGACTCAAAAATCTTCATAACAGCCACACCGATATTTATTTTCTTAGCTGACATACTATCCTCTCCTTTAATTTATAACTGAGAATCGTTCTCAACAAAAAACAAAGCACTAGCTATAATGAGATCTGTCCTCAATTATGTTTTACCATTTCTTTAAATATAAAGAAAATAATATGCTCACAAAAAGGGGGATATTTTATCTTCTCATCCGTCTATCTTATGGGCAAATGCTTATGCTATTCGAAGAAGGGATATTTTATCTCCTCATCTGTCTATCTTATGGTCAACTGATTATGCTCACTCAAAGGAATAGTGTTTTATTTCCTCATCTGTCTATCTTATGGGCAAAATACTCTGCTCACTTAAAGGAGTAATGTTTTATTTCCTCATCCGTCTATCTTATGGGCAAATGCTTATGCTATTCGAAGAAGGGATATTTTATTTCCTCATCTGTCTATCTTATGGTCAACTGATCATGCTCACTCAAAGGAATAGTGTTTTATCTCCTCATCCGCTATCTTATGGGCAAATGCTTATGCTCACTGGAAGGAATAGTGTTTTTTATTTCTTCAATAAGTAGCCCCTATTTATACATATATATTATGATTGACGTACCATAGCATGCATCATAAAATACCATTGTAAGCATTTTTATTCACACTTTTAACCAATAGGAGGATGGCTATGACAGACCTACGTGAAGAAGTCAAACAGTACTATAGCAAGATTACTAATGAAGAAGAAGGGCAAATGAAAACCAACATCTGTTCTTGCGCTGCTGATTGTATGCCCAAACCCTTAAGAAAAATTCGAAAGCTTATCCATCCGGAAATTGTGAAACGTTTTTACGGTTGTGGTTCACCTATCCCACCACTTCTAGAAGGATTGACTGTTTTAGACCTTGGTTGTGGGACTGGTTTAGATGTCTACATTCTATCCAAACTAGTCGGCCCTAACGGACAGGTGATTGGGGTGGATATGAACGAAGATCAATTAGCTATCGCTCGAAAATACCAAAAGGAAATGGCTGAAAAATATGGCTACACTCATTCGAATGTGAGCTTCCACCAAGGCTATATTGAAGACCTCAAAGCTCTTGGCATCAAAGATGAGTCCATTGATGTCGTTGTGTCTAACTGTGTGATTAACCTTTCTCCATTTAAAGAAAGTGTCTTCAGAGAAATCTGGCGTGTGCTGAAAGTCGGTGGCGAACTCTACTTTTCTGATATTTTTTCGGACAGACGAGTACCAAAAGAATTAGCAGAAAATCCTCTCTTACGAGGGGAATGTATCGGGGGTGCTATGTACATTGAAGACTTCCGCCGTTTGATGCAAAAAATTGGCTGGTTAGATATCCGTTATGTCTCTTCTTCACTAGCTAGCATCCATAACGAAGCTATCGAAGCCTTGACAGGTAATATTCAATTTACTTCTCGAACAGTCCGTGCCATGAAAATTCCAGATAAGATTGAAGATATCTGTGAACAATACGGTCAAGTGGCTATCTATCGTGGGGGCATTGAAAATTCTCCTCACTATTTCGACTTAGATGATCACCACCGTTTCTACAAAGATTTGCCTCTAGCTGTCTGTGGTAACTCTTGTGCGATGGTTCAAGACACTCGTTTTAGCCCCTATTTTGATATTATCGGGGATAGAAGCCAACATTTTGGTACTTTCGATTGTGGATCTTCCAAGGCTCCATCAAGTCTGGATAGTGCTTGTTCAGGCGGTTCTTGTTGCTGCTAAAGCCTATCGCTCATCTAACTCCTCTCGCTCTTCTTAAAAATCAGCTTTATTAATCAGCTCACTATAGCAAAAAAATAACCCATTGTTCTCCCTCATCAACCCTTGTATCTTATCTTTCAAATGGCTGATATAGGACAGATCAATGGGCTTTTTTTATTAAGCAGTTTCTTCTATAAACTCAATAGAATAAAGCCTCTCTACAATCGTTCGAGATTATCAATGGTGTCAAATTTTGCTGTATTAGCTACCGCTACGACAATATCTTCAGAACGGAAAACATATTCTGGGCCAAATTGGGTAAAGAGCGGTTCTTTACTTTGCTTACGAATTCCAATGATGTTGAGGTCATATCGATTACGCAAGTCTAAGTCATTCAATTCCCGATGGAGCCAAGCTTCAGGTACCCGAAATTCAACAACGGCGGTTTCATCATCTAATTTGATCACGTCTTCAATAGACTGACGACTAATAATATCGGCTACATGGTAACCAGATTCTACTTCAGATAGAACGACTCGAGAAACGCCTAAAGCCATTAAAGCTTGCCCGTAACGCTTGTTCTTAGCCTTACAGATAATGCGATCTACCCCTAGTTCTTGGCAGTTGATCACCCCTAAAACAGAAGCCCCTAGATCTGACCCGGTTCCAATCACCACCACATTACAGCTAGCAATCCCTAATCCTTTCAAAAAATCGGGATCAGTAAAATCTCCCACACCACCAACAGTGAGATAATTTTCCAATTCTCTGACATGATCTTCCAAGCGGTCACAGCCAATCACTTCTATTCCCTGTTTAGCTAGACGTCTGGCAATAGCCGATCCAAATAATCCAAGTCCCAGAACCCCGATAACCCTCTTTTTATTTTCCATTCTATTCACCTATCCAATCAGAATTTCTGTTTCTGCATAACGCATATCATAGCTCTTCTTTTGCCGCGTTAAAGCCAGCATCATGGTCATCGGTCCAATTCTTCCCACAAACATTAAGACCATCAAGACGACATGACTTGCCGCACTCAAACTTGGGGTTAAGCCAGCCGAAACCCCCACCGTAGCGAGAGCCGAAATGGCTTCAAAAAGCAATCTCAAATAACTGACTTGTGAATCAAAGGTCAATAATAGCATAGACCCTATAATCAAAATATTCACATACATCAAAGCAACTGTAAAGGCTTGGCGCATGAGGTCATCTGGGATAGTCCGATGAGCAAAATTCACATATTTGGTTTGCCGAACTTCCCGAATGGCCAAGAGAATTGTTAAGGCAAAAGTTGTCACTTTCAAGCCACCTGCAGTCCCCCCAGCACCACCACCAATAATCATGGTGCAAACAAAGATCAAAAGAGAAACAGGATGTGCCTTCGTATAGTCAACTGTCGCAAAGCCAGCCGTCCGCATGGTAATGGTTTGGAAAAAACTAGCCATAATTTTATTACCAATAGAAAGTTTCCCAATCGTTTCAGGGTTGTTCCACTCTGTTACTAAAAAAAGCGAAGCTCCTATAGCAATGATTAAGCCAGTCACTTTCAGAACCAATTTCGTATGAGGGCGTAAGTGTTTGCCGTAAAGGAGCCAATTCTCCCCATACTTTTTACCCTTATAACGTTTCACCATGTGGCTGATATCAAACCAAACAGAAAAGCCGATTCCCCCAAGGACGATTAAGGCCATTATGGTCCAATTTAAAATTGGATTGGTTTGGTATTGCACTAAACTATCGTTCCCTAATAAATCGAAACCCGCATTACAAAAAGCTGAAATAGCTGTAAAAAGACTATTCCACAAGCCTTTTTTAAAGCCAAGCAAAGGGACAAAGAAGAAGGATAGAGAAAAAGCCCCCAAAGCTTCAATACAAGCAGTGTATTTGACAATTCGACTCACAAAACGACCTAGCTGATTATTCTCCGTCCGATTCAAGGCTTCCCCAGCAGCTATTTGATTTTTTAACTCAATGGTCTGCCCCATCGAATGATAAATAGCTCCTATAATGGTCATCAGCCCTAAGCCACCTGTTTGGATTAATAATAGCATGATCACTTGTCCAAAAGTGCTATAAGAATCGTGGATGGACTGAGTAAAAAGTCCCGTTACACAGACCGCTGACACCGAAATAAATAAATGATCAAAATAAGTAGCCTTGGATCCTGGTAGCTGACTAATCGGTAAACTCAAGAGAAGAGATCCCGTTAGAATGACCAAGAAAAAACTCATGGCAATTTTTTGTGAATTGGTCAATCGTTGAAAATATTCCTTCATAAGCCTTCCTTTCATTGCAAATCTCATTTAATCCTTGATCTAGCTGTCACTATTCATTTCATTGGATCATTGATCTTCATTTGAGCAAGATCTAGCATATCACCATCAAAGGCATTGGATCCGTCCTCTTCTTTTTTAGCCCTGATCTTCATTTGATCCCTGATATAGCCATTCACTGCCGAATTTCTTTTATGAAAGCAAGTCACTATTTTACTAAACTTGACAAAACTAGCTATTCAGAAGTAGCGACTACAAGCGTACATCTGCAGTGGCAACTACAAGCGTACATTCTGCTATGATGACTACAAATTTACATCTGCAAAGGCAACTACAAGTGTACATTCTGCTATGATCAACTCCATCATTGCTCTTTCATTAAAGCAAGTCACTACTAGGATAAACCATTTAAAAAAGAAGTCAATCATTAAACGCAAGAGACAATAAAGGCTTAAAAAATGGGCTCCTAGCCTTAATCATTTCACTAGCTATTCCTCCTATCCATTCTGAATAACCAAGCGACTAACATAGCCATTAGCCCTCCGTATAAACTTGAGTATCTTTCGCAATTTTGAAAGCAAAAAGCCTCCCAAAGCTGTTCAAATCAACTTTTAGGAGGTTTTCTTCTATAGATCAATCCTGGCTACTGCTTTTAAAAGGCTTTCCTCTATAAATTAATACTGCCTGCTTTTAGGAGGCTCTCTTCTATAGATTAATCCTGTCTACTTTTATTAGGCTTTCTCCTATAGAGCAATCCTATCTACTTTTCGTATGAAAAATTCTTCTCGCTCAACTAGTCTCTTTTCTAGATTTCAACAAGCTGCTACTTATTAAACCATTCCAATCAAAAGCTAGTCAGCAATCGTCACTAAACGGATTTTTTGGACATTAGAGAACATGGAAATATCCTCAATGACTTCCGTATAGGTCATATGTTTAGGCAAATTGATCGTGTAGGTATTTTTATAAATTTTTTGTCCATTTCGTATACTGAGATCAAAAGTCACATCATCAATATATATGCCATTACGTTCAAAATACTGGTTAAGGAACTCTTTGGTCGCCACACGATGAATGTATTGAATTTCTAAATTTCTGATCTTTGGCACAACAATAACTTTTTTCACGGCTAGTAGTGAAATCATGATAAAGATAATCCCCAGAATAGCTACTTGATAATAGCCCATACCAATAGCTATCCCCTCTGCTGCACTAGCCCATAATGAAGCTGCTGTCGTCAATCCTAAGACTTGATGTTTTGAAACGATGATCGTCCCTGCACCTAAAAAACCAATCCCACTAACGACTTGACAAACCAATCTCGCCTGATCAAATTTAACTACACCAGCTAGTTCCTTATAATGGTGGACAATATCTAAAGCTTCTAAACTGATAGACTGTTGAACTAAACCTAAAAGGCATGCACTTAAACAAACTAAAATATGGGTTCTTATTCCGGCTGGTCTATTTTTCTTTTCCCTTTCAAAGCCAACCACGCCCCCAATAACAAGCGCTAGACTTAAGCGGATACTCATGTCCAATAGACTTAATTTCAACATTTCTTCATCCCCTACAAACCATATCTCTCTTTCCGGTATCTATATAGCAAATCCACCCAATCGGTTTGAATGCAGTTAATTCCCATATCCATCAATTTCCCCCAAGCGAGATCTGGATCTTTTGTGATCGCCAATTCATCAGTATACGGGCCAAATAGTTTTATATCATCATCTAAATTAATCGCATTGGCCAAGATAAAATAGTCGCCATTTTTGTATCGAGTGAATTCTTCTGAATAAAAGAAGTCTAAATTGCCTTCTCGTTGAATGACTTCAAAACCTATCAAATTAATATTTTGGTAACTTTCAACTAGCTTTAACTCTTCTACATTCTTAATAATTGGAAAATAAGGGTACTTCACCTCATGTTGGTCCAATAGGTCTAAATATTCTTTTTGAACTGGGGATTTCAACAAAAGGTAGTCCCGATGTTCTTTAAATTGGTCCAAGAAGTCCAGCAATTTATCCCAGTGCGTCCAAGATCGATCAATATTGATCAAATGCCCTGGCTCTAACTGGCTAAGCAAATCTCCTAGTCTTTCAACCTTCTTATGAAGTTTACAATTTAATTCATTGTAGTAAGAGCAGGCATCAATTTCTTCTGAGCTCATTTGATTGATATTTTTTTCTTCCTTTAAAAGCTCGGGTTCTCGCCCGTCATGAAAAACATAAAATATCCCATCTGTCGATTGAACCACATCAATTTCTGCGATATCAGCCCCTCTTTTCCCAGCGATTTCAACAGCATTTAATGTATTTTCGATAATATTACCACCATGAGATCCTCTATGCAACATAATCAATGTTTTCTTTTGATCTAATAATTGACTTAACGCTTTATTAAGCATTCCCTTTCAACTTCTTTCTTCCCACAAATATATTTTTGATCTTCTCTTTTCCATCTGCATAGACAAAGAAGAAGACTAAGGCATTAATCATCATCAAGATAACCGAATAAACAAAATTCATAGCTAGTCCTTGCACGCCATTTTCAGGATTTGAATTAGCCCTGATTACTACCCCAACTGGTTTAGCAATTGGGTTATATAGGAAAACGGATAAATCGTAATCCCCTAGTTTACCATTGAAATTAATCGCTAGCATGGCTAGAACAGTCGGTAAAATAATTGGAAAAACAATTTTCAAGAAGGTATAAACAGGATTGGCTCCTAAAATCTTGGCTGCGTCTTCTAAATTAGCATCTACGGCAAAATAGGAGGCTTTTAGGAATCTATAGGTGTTAGGCAACATAACGACGATATAAGCCATCAGCATAATCACCAAAGATCCTGTCAATACATAATTAAACATGATCCCTCTTGGCAAGGAATAAGTAAGCACTAATCCTAAAGCAAACATGAGACTAGGTAAGACCCATGGAATATGAAGCATTAGTTCCAACATATCTGTCCAACGATTCCTATGTTTAAAAATAATACGTGCAGTCACTGTCATAAGCGATACAGCAATAATAGCTGCTAAAGCTGAATACAGCACACTAGAGACAAATGGATTGTAAGCCGTTTTATCCCAAAAGATACTTGCATAATTACTCAAGGTGAAGGAGGATAAACTCAATTCTCTTGTAATGATCGTTTGATAATTGGTAAAAGAGAAAAGGACGACAATAAGTAAAGGAATCAAATTAATTAAAGCAAACGCATAGGCTAGAACGTAAGCAATTATTTTAAAGCTTCGACTAGCAATAGCCACACGCTTGATATGTGTTTTAACCTTAGATACGGATAAGTAGTTCCCCTTCTTTTCATTACGTTGAATGATATATAAGAGTAATAATTGGAATGAGCCTAAAAACAAGGATAATACAGCCGCTAAAGATCGTGAAGCTGGCCGTTGGGTAAAGGTCAAAATTAAGGGACCAATCGTCTCAAACTTTGGACCTCCCACCATCAACGGAGCAGACATAGCCATTAAACCTGTTTGGAAAAGAAGAATCATACAGGTCATCAATATGGGTTTTAACGTTGGTAGAACAACCTTAGTCAAGACCATCCAGTCACTCGCACCTAGGCCTTTAGCTGCTTCAATTGTTTGGTAATCCAAACTCTTAAATGAATTACGAAAGAATATCATATAATTTGTCGTACACGCAAATGACATTAAGAAAAGAACAGCACCATAGCCACTAAACCAATTCCTTGGTAAATTAGGCATCAGTTGAAGCAAAAATTTCGTCACATAACCCATAGACCCATAAGTAAATAAATACCCATTTGCTAGCATAATCCCACCAAATATCAAGGGGATCATATAACATAGATTAAGAAATCTTCTCCCTTTAATCTCAAAATATTCCAAAAACAAAATTTCTAGAATACCAATAATACTTGTAGTGATCGTTAGAGAAACAGCTAACAAGAAGGAATTACCGATCCCTCTCATGGCTCGTTCTGAGTGAATGATTTTTCGAATAACATCAAGAGACAATCCACCATTAGAAATAAATACGCTT
Organism: Atopobacter sp. AH10; assembly: GCF_003664595.1. Taxonomy (GTDB): domain Bacteria; phylum Bacillota; class Bacilli; order Lactobacillales; family Aerococcaceae; genus Atopobacter. The sequence continues at coordinate 121,181 of NZ_QXPZ01000019.1, read as the reverse complement.
TTCAAGACTTCAAGATTAGGGAAAAGAATAAAGGCCACAATAAACCACATGAGGAAGGACATAAAAATCATCATAGCGATAGTGCTATTCATTTTTTTGGAGCCTCTGCTTATTTTTTTATGTAACTTCACCTTTCTCCCCCCCTATTTTTTAGATTGATATTTCAATACATTGTCTGATTTCACATCTACAAAAACCACTTCACCAATTTGATGGTGACCAGCTTTAGATTCCCGTTGAAAAGAAAGTAATTGTGTCCCTTGAATATCGATAGAATAATAGCCGTACATCCCATAAAACTCTTTATGCACGATTTTTCCTTCTAATTGCCTTTCGTCACTACACTCTCTTGAAAATGAAACTTTTTCTGGACGAATGTAGAAGGAATCATAATTATCTTGTTCAGGAATATCTAGCTTCAATCGTTCCAAATCCTTAACAGTCAATTGATTGGCTTCACCTATAAAGTTACATACAAACTCAGTTGCTGATTGATTATATATTTCATCTGAATGACCAATTTGTTCTATTTTACCTTTATTAAAGACAGCTATTCGATCAGATAACATCAAAGCTTCTTCCTGATCATGTGTAACATAAACGGTAGTAATCCCAAATTTTTGTTGAAAATTTTTGATGTCTTTCCTAAGACTTTTTCTTAATTTAGCATCCAGATTAGATAAAGGTTCATCCATTACCAAAATTTTTGGCTTTTTGGCTAAAGCTCTTGCGATAGCCACACGTTGTTGTTGACCACCAGACATATTGGACACGTTTTTCTCCAATTGTTCTTCATTCAAATCAACCATCTTGGCTAATTCATGCACACGTTCTTTAATATAAGCTGCTGGCCTTTTCTCTACTTTTAACCCAAAGGCTATATTATCGAAGGCTGTCATCGTTGGGAAAAGAGCATAACTTTGAAAAACCATCCCAATTTGTCGCTCGTCAATTGGCACATTTGTAATATCCACTCCATCTACTTCTACCCTTCCATGGCTAGGTTTTAAAAAACCTGCTAAAGCACGAAGGGTAGTCGTTTTACCGCAACCAGAAGGGCCTAATAAGGTGAAAAATTCCCCTTCTTGAACCGTAAAATTGAGCTTCGGTACAGCGACAAAATCGCCGTACCGAATTTCCACATCCTTAAAAGTGATCATAACTAAAACCGCCTTTCATCTTCTTGTCCAACACTAGCATAAGTTCAATATGTTCCAGCTGATTATCTCCTCTTCTGATACTCATTGATCTACATATTTAAAACAAGTCATCGAGTTGAATAGTTCACAACTATGTCTTTTAATGAGACAAGACGTTTAATTCAATATGTTCCACCCAATCATCTAAATGAGCGTTGATAAATTTGTAATCATTCTTTTGAGGAGTGGTTTCTTTCAAAATTTGTTTTATCCGTGGATTGATGTTCGCTTGCGCTTTCTTGTTCACTGGAGCTGATCCAAATTTCTTAGCCCATTCAGCCTGTAATTTATCGCTTCCCAAAAAGTCAACAAAGGCTTTAACTTTCTTATTGCTATCCTTTTTCTTGATAATCCCCACTTGTTCCACAGTTTGAGGGACGCCATATGTTGGGTTGACAATACCTAACTTCATATTGAAGCTCTTTTCAACGATTGGCACATTACTTAACCAAGTATAAGAATAGTCTGCCTTCCCATTAGCTAACTCGGCAATTTCTGATTGCCCTTCTGCTGGAACATTCCCATTTTTAAAGTAATCTTGGATAGCTTTCCATCCTTTTTTAGAAATGTCATATTTCCCACCTTTATCGCGATAATTCATCAACATACTATAGGCAATAGCATTAGAAGTTGCCCCTCCAAGTCCTTTGGGCACAATATATTTTTTACCACTCTTGGCTAATTCTTCCCAAGACTTCGGTGCATCTTGAGGCTTGATCTTATCAGCATTATAGATCATAAATACCCGTTGCTCTTGAAGTGGAGAAAATTCATTTTTTGTATCCACCAATTGTGGATCAACATCCTTTAACCATTTTGGTTTATAACTTTCTAATATGCCTTCTTTAGCGACTTTTGAAAACATCATTTGATTCATCCCAAAGACAACATCTGCAACAGGAGCATCTTTTTCCGCAATAACCCGGTTGAGAAGATCGTTCCCTCCTAGATCGGCAATTTCAATATCGAAGCCAGCCTTTTTAGCTTCTTCTTTTAGAAAATCTCCCCGTCCATCACTAACAGAGTTGGAATAAACGACAATTTTTTCATTCGAATCCGACTTAGAGGCACTGTTCTCTGCCTGACCAGCTTTTCCGCATGCAAAGCTACCAATAGTAATAGCGGACAATAATGCAACGGCTTTCAAAACTTTTTTCATTTCTTTCTCCTCGCTTTCCAAAATTGAAACGTTTTAATTTTCGCTCGCAAGTTCATTATACCTGTATTTTTGAAAACGTCAACATGAAATTTGAAACGTTTTAATTTTTATTGTAAAATATGGGTAAAAGCTCGTCCCATCAGTATTTTTCTTGATAATTATGAAAGGAAGGTGCCCCACATGAGAGGCGCTACTATAGCAGACATCGCCAAGGCTTCAGGCGTCAGCATAGGAACTGTTTCAAATGTCTTAAACAAAAAAGGTAATGTTAAAATTTCTACTATTCGAAAAGTCGAACAAGCCGTTAAAGAACTCGGTTATATCAAAAACAACACTGCTCAAACAATGAAGGCAAATGAGTCTAATGAAATAATTTTTTTAATTCATCACCTTTCTTCTTGTCTAGAGCCCTTAATAACAGACTTATTGCATCATTTAGAACAACAATCGCTTATTCTTAAAGTCATTGAAATAGATAATCTTTTTGATTTATCCGACTTACGCAATTTACTTAAAAGTGGCCAATACAAAGCTCTTATAACGACCACCCATACTTCTGAAGAACTCTTACAACTTGTTCCTCAGTCAAAGCTTTTAGTGATCGGAGAAAGTCAATACGGTCAATCTTTAGCATTTGATGCCACAGAATTGACAGAACAGATCTCAAAAAATGAAAGATATTATATTCTTGACGATTCTTCTGGTTTTAACATTTCTAATGCCCTCATGCAGAATTTCAAAGATAAGGATCAATTAATCTGTTTAACTAAAGCTCAATTGACAAATATCTTTCCCTTAAAATCTACCGATAACTTTATCGTCTGCTCTGAATCTGATTTGGAAGATTTGCTTTTATCCGCAAAAATTCACTCTTCCCCTCTTGGATCTATTTGGCTCATTTCTAGCAAGGAACAAAAATATTGCTATGACTCTCTCGTGAGCCATCACTTTTATTTTTCCAGTAATGCGATTGCCTCTAACATTGACCACTACCTATCAGCTACAAAGCTTTCATCTACCGAGGCAAAAACTTTTCCTAAGTCCATCCCTATTTATTCCACAAATTCCTTAACCGTTAGACCATTAGCTAAAGAAACTCAGCTGCGCATTTTATTACTGGATAATCCTTTTGCTAAAGTTTTGAGGCAACTTGTTTCTTGTTGCTACTCAGAAACAAATATTCACTTAGACCTTACCTGTATGAACTTCCAAGATTTAAACCAAACTTTAGAAAGCAATTCTTCCAAAGACTACGATTTAATTCGCCTGGACGTCAGCTATTTTCCTTGGTATGGGTCACAATTATTTCGCCCTCTCGATCAGTTAGAGGATTTGACTATTCTTCGAAACTCTCTTAACTTCGATCCCCGTTATTGCTCAGTTCAGGATCACTTCTTAGCCTTGCCGGTCGATCCTTCTGTTCAGCTCATGATGTACAGAGAAGATATCTTTAATGATCCGGTGATACAAAAAGCTTATTTAGACTCCTACAATAAAAAGCTAAGTCCGCCTAGTTCTTATTTCGATCTCTTAGAATTTTGCCGTTTCTTCCATCAACTCCATATTCCAGAAAAAACGACTGCCTACCCTTTAGCTATTACAAGTCAAACAGCGATTTTACTAGCTTCTGAATTTTTACCTTACTATTTTTCTGAAGGAGGAGAAATTTCTTATAAAGAGGGAGAATTTATTCTCTCTCGCTCTACTTTTCTAAAGGTTCTTAACTGCTATCGGGAAATCTCTAGCTATGCCAAAAAGCTTAATAGTTCTTGGTGGTCTGACGAAATTAAAGCTTATAATGCGGGAGAATCATCTTTGATCATTGGCTATTCCAACCATTTAAACCAAATCAGGAATAAAAATAGTCTTTACACTTCTATCCCTGGTAATTGCCCTGCATTCGGTGGTGGTGTCATGGGAATTAGTCAAGCCTCTCCTAAAATATCGGAAGCTGTTCTATTTTTTAAATGGTTATATCAATATCGAACCCAAGAATTCTTAGCTAATTCTGGGGTTTGTGTGCCAAGAACCCACCTCTATCAAGAACGTAGCATCCAAAGAAATTACCCCTTCCTAGCCTTTTCAAAGAATCATTTTATGAATAGTCAGCGCCTGCAATATCAGGACAAGCATTATATATTCCATACGATCGCTATTGAAAAGATTATAGGACAAGCTATCCTTCTGGGATTATCTTATCAGTCTTCTTCTGAACATATTTACCAAGACATCCTAAGTCAACTCAAGCAACATAAAGAGACCCTCGTCTATCAATTTTAATCTTTTCTCGATCTCTTCATGATAAACATTCTGTAAGCGGTCGATAGCCAGCTACAATGCTTATTATTTCGGGTTATTAATTATTTTTAGCCAACAGCTAGAGCTTTTAGAGACTTGGTCATCTGTTCAACAGCCATGGCACCCTTTCGAGCCACGGTCTCTCAACTCGCCAGCCTCAAACAAGCTGTATAAAAGCAGAGCTTGCAACAGTTTGTCATTCATTGGCGTGCTTAACATGGCTAGCAGATGACCATTCTCTTTTGGCTCTAGTTAAGTAAATATCTATTTAGCTAACCCTCCTACGAACTGTGGAAATTCTAAAAGGGGTTGGGACAAAAGTCTGCTAATCGAGAGAGCTCCAATAAAAAAGTACGTCAAATCAAGCTTTTAAAGCTTCGATTGACGTACTTTTTTCATTTTTAGGACTTTTGTCCCAGCCCCTTATATCTATTTCTTCAGATTTTGGCTTTATACTTTTTTAGTCTTCCCATTCCTTCAGTATATCTTGAAATTCTTTTTCTGTTGGATAAGATTTTTGAGTTCCTCTACGGGTCACGGTCACAGCAGCGTAACGATTAGCCTTTTGAATAGCTTCTGGGATATTGGCGCCATTGACTAAATAATGGGCAAAGCTTCCTATAAAAGCATCCCCTGCTCCAGTAGAATCCACTGCTTCAACTTTCATAGCTGGCACAAGAACAGAATCTTTGTCACTTAAATAAAGTACACCCTTTGACCCCATGGTAACCAAGAGATTCTTTACCCCTTTAGCGATAAGGCTTCTTCCAGCCTCTTCAATCGATTCAATACTATCTGTTGCCATCCCTGTCAAGGCAGCCAATTCTGTTTCATTCGGCGTAAAATAATCTACCTTCGCCACATAAGCCAAGTCTAAATCCTTGTTAGCAGGAGCAGGATTCAAAAGGACGGGCACATCGTACTGATTAGCCAAATCTATGGCTCGATAGTTCGTTTCAAGTGCAATTTCTTGTTGCAAAACAAGCAAATCTGCCGTTTGGATCAGATCGACTTTCTCCTCCAAAAATTCTGGAGTCAGTTCCATATTAGCCCCTTTGACGATTACTATACTATTTTCGGCATTTTCATCCACAAAAATAGAGGCCACACCATTCGATTGATGACCCACACCAACGCCCTTTAAGCTGATATGGTTCTGCTCATAATTGTCTAATTGTTGTTGACCAAAATTATCGTTCCCAACCATCGTAATCAAATGAACCGGAGTTCCCAAACGAGAAATCGCTATAGCTTGGTTGGCTCCCTTTCCTCCAAAGCCTATCGCAAAAGCATCACCTACAAAAGTTTCTCCTAACAGAGGCATCCGTTTCACATAAGTATTCAAATCCATCATATTGGATCCAATCACCGTAATACTAGCCATATCTATCCCTCCTTAATCGAAAGTAAACAATCCATTGCTAAATCTAAGGAATATTTTTTAACCGTCTCTCCCCAGTCACGTTGATCATACTGATCGATATCGGCTAGAGAATCCGCTGTATAAAGCACTTGACCAAAAATAACCCCTCTAAACTGCGCAACAGCTGCTAAGGCTGAACATTCCATTTCAACCACCTGGCAACCTTCTTCTATGCGATAACTCACTAAATCCGGTGTTTCTCGATAAAAGCCATCTGTCGTCCAAGTCATCACCTCTTGATAGTGCAAGCTATGCGCTAACATGGTTTCTTCAATAGCTTTCAAGGCAAGGGGATGCAGATCTACATAACGACTTGCTGGCAAATAGTGATAAGATGTCCCTTCATCCCGTAAAGCCCTATTTGGCACAATAAAATATCCCGCTGGCCAATCCACTAAAGTCCCACATGTACCAGTTGATATAATTTCTCTTACCCCATAGGAAATAAGCCAATCCATTAATTGTCCACTAGGCGAAGAGCCTACCGGTGCTTGCACTAAGCAAATCGTTTCCCCTTTATGCTCTATTTGGTAAATAGGAAACTTTTTCGTTGCCGAAATAAAATGTGCCAAAACTTTCGCCTGATGCTTCCTAGCAAACTCATCCACATAGTCCCCTAAAAAAACAAAAGCACATTTTGGAGGAAACCGTATGTCCAATCCTTCATGATCAGGTTCAATCACAGCTCTTTTTTGGTCATCAAATTCTAATAAGGGATAAAGATGTTTGCGAATCGCCATAGTTATAACTCCCTACTATAAATTTCTTTTTATTATACCATTCCTAGACTATTATTGTTCATTAGTCCTCTAAAATACCTTAGACGTGATGGGCAATCCATCGACCAGCTACACCGCTTGCTCATTCATCCATTGTGAAAGCCACCGTCTGGATCCTTTTTGGCTTGCTCGCTTTCGCTTACTCCTACATCCATTGAAAAGGCAGCGAGTTTTCTTCCAATAAGCTAGGCTTACTTGCCATCCATTAACCAAGCACTTGCCTTCCTATAAATGATAGATGGCTAGTCTAGTCACATAGATTGTTCCTACTTTTACTTTACCTTCTAGCTCCCAAGCTTTTAAAAGACTATACTAAAATTAGTCATTATCCCCACTCTTTCTTAGTGAAAAGGAGCTCTAACATGGACTATTTATTAGAAAACAACTATTTAACCATCAACGTCTCTAATTTAGGCGCACAGTTGCAATCTATTCGCCGAAAAGATAACGCTATTGAGTACCTCTATCAAGGTCACCCTTCCTTTTGGGCTTGGCAAGCCCCTATCCTCTTTCCTCATGTAGGCAAATTAAAGGATGATTGCTATTTCTATGAAGGAAAAAGTTACCCTTCTAAGCAGCATGGTTTCGCTCGTTGGCAAACTTTTGAGCTTTTACAACTATCTGCGCATGAAATCAGCTTTATTTTATCAGCCAATAGCGAAAGTAAAAAAAGCTATCCCTTCGATTTTAACTTGATCGTCAGCTACCTGCTTCAAGATGAAAAACTACTAGTGACTTATAAAGTGAAGAATCCTTCTTTAAAAAGCCTGTATTTTTCTATAGGAGGGCACCCTGCTTTTAATTTACCCTTGACTTCAGGACGAACTTTTGAAGACTATAGACTACAATTTGAGGGAAATCCATCAGCTACTCAATACACCTTGGATGGGCCTTTCCTTGACCTTGATAAAAGAAAGCAAGTGTTGCTAAAAAATTTCCCTTTGACCCATGACCTCTTCAAGAATGACGCCTTAATTTATGAAGCAGAAAGGCCGATAAACCTGACCCTAACTGATGTAGACGGAGAACACGGTGTGCGTTTTCATACAGGAGATTTCCCCTATCTTGGCATTTGGACGAAATTTCACCCAGCCGCTCCTTTTCTCTCACTGGAAGCTTGGACTGGAATGACCGACAGCAAGGATACAAGTCAAAATTTGCCAGATAAATTCGCCATCACCCATCTAGCAGCTGGACAAGAATGGATCGGTTCATACAGCATCAGCGTGTTCTAATCTCCCTCTCCATTCTTAGCTCAAGTAGTCTATCATTAGGAACTACTCCTACTGCCCTCTTTAGCTTTACACCTACCCATGTTCAAGTCGCTAGCTAAATTGTGGGAATTCTAACTCACCTATCCTAAAAGCGTGTCAGAACAAGCCCCTAGTGGTTCATTCTCACACGCTTATTTGAGTTTCTTCAAGGCTGAGCTTAAAGCAAATCCAGTTGATGCTTTTTCATTCAAGGCAAAATTCATTTTAAATCCAGCCTATATTTTCCCATTCAAGCTATGATTTGGCCAAGCAAAGGCATCTGTAGGAGCTTTGTAATAGTCTATCCACTTTCTATCTTTCACTTCACATAGGGTGACAGAAAGGCCTGCCATATCCAAACTGCTGACAAATTTTCCACAACGCACATCCACTAAGTTTAAGCCTTCTAATTCTAAAAGCTGTAAGAGATCATTCGTAAAGACCATTTCTTCCAACTGGGTTGATCCCCCAAGATTATTGACCAAAAGGATGTAGTCATCCCCCTCTTTCCATCGAAACTTCAGCTTGAGCTTATTCACCAATTCTACCGCAAGACGTTCACTGGACTCAAAAGCCACTGTCCTATAACCAGCTTCGCCATGAATCCCAATCCCATAAGAAATGAAAGCTTCTGGTAAGTCAAAAATAGGCTCTTTCATCCCCGGCAAGGTAGCTGAACGTGTGGCTACTCCAAGAGTGGCTATACTGGTGGATAAGTCCCAGCCTATTGCTTCTAGTTCTTCCAAAGTCAATCCACTGAGGGCTGCTCCGCCTAAAATCTTGTGCAAAAGGACGGTTCCGGCCACCCCACGATGCCTTGTTTTAAAACTATTGGTTTCTTTAGAAATATCATCATGAGAGACCACATAACTGATCTTCATGCCCTCTTTTCTTCCACGATGGATGGCCTCAGAAAATTCTTTCATATCGGCTTCAAAATTCTTCACGATCAAAAGAATGCCCTTATCTTCCTTGTAAATCTGTTTCATACTTTGATAAATCGCCTCACTACAAGGAGGAATAAATATAGGCCCCTGAACGGCTGCAGTTAACATGCCACGACCAACATAGCCAAAATGGGCGGGTTCATGTCCAGATCCCCCTCCGGATAAAATAGGGACGACATCATCTGGACTGGTTGTTGAAAAAATAGCCCCTAATGCTCTATCTCCCCTTAAATGAGGATAAAGCCTGGTCAAACTTTCTAAATTGACCCCTACCATTTCAGATGGATCATTCACAATTTTTGTCACTTAAGCTTCCTCCTCTTCTTCTAACAAATCAATAGATGCCATTAAACTATTATAACAGGTCTGGTATAATTCAACTTCATCAAAAGATCCCGAAACGACTTGCTTTTGGATCATATAAGAAAGGGCTAGACTATGATAACTGATATAGCCATCCAATCGACTTTCATCTATCAATAGTCCACGCTTAGCTAATTCTTCCCTAAAAATTTTCCCAACTAATTGCTCACAATACTGGCAAAAATAGCTGGTAAAATCATTCTGATCCACAATGCGAAAAAGCTTCCCATAAAATTGCTGATTCTGCTGAAAGAAATACAGCAATTCCTTCAAAAGCTCTACCCCAGATAAATAATCTAAATGGTCTGAAATTTGCTCATTCAGATCATTTAAAAAGGTCCATTCCAATAGTTCAAACTTGTCCACAAAATAATTATAGAAGGTTTGTCGCCTAATCCCTGATCGTTTCATCAACTGACTAACCGATATACTGTCAAAGTCTCTTTCTTTTAATTCATCTTTGAAAGCCTTGACAATTTTCTTTTTCGTAATAATACCTTCCAACATTGGTCTCCCCCTACATGGTTGGCCATACGTTCCAATCTCTCTTAGCTCAAGCGATGACTCGCCTAAGCTTCAATGACTTCCTATCTTAACTCCAATGATAGTTGTCTTAACTTAAATGATAGCTATCTTAACACCAATAACAGCTATCTTAACTACATTAATAGCTATCTTAACACCAATAACAGCTGTCTTAACACCAATGACTTTCTCTCTTAGCTTCAATAACAGTTCTTAGCGCAAGCGATCTACTAGCTTTCATTCATTGTAATCTGAAAGTCAAAAGATCTCAATGCTCTATTCTTTAAATAGGCAACTCCTATTTCACTCTCAGTCAACACACGGACAAATCGCTTAATCTGTCCCATAGAATTCGGACAAAATAGTCTTTCTGTCCCTTAAGGCTTCCTTTTGTAAACGCTATACTAAAAGCATAAAAGGGAAAGGATGGATCTCCATGAAAAAAATCATTAATGCTCCAGAAAATGTTGTGACAGAAATGTTGGACGGATTAGCTTATATGCATAAGGACCTCGTTTATCGCGTAAAAGATCATGATATTATTGCTAGAAAAGCAGAAAAATCAGGAAAAGTTGCTATCATTTCTGGTGGAGGAAGTGGTCATGAACCTTCACATGCAGGTTTTGTAGGAAAAGGGATGCTTTCTGCCGCTATCTGTGGCCAAGTCTTTACTTCCCCTACTCCAGACCAAATTCTAAAAGCTATCCAAGAAGTTAACGAAGGTGCCGGTGTCTTCATGGTTATCAAGAATTATTCTGGTGATATCATGAACTTCGAAATGGCTCAAGAATTAGCCGAAATGGAAGGTATCGAGGTCGCTAGTGTTGTCGTCGATGACGATATCGCTGTAGAAGATTCCCTCTATACTCAAGGTCGTCGTGGTGTTGCTGGGACAGTTTTAGTACACAAAATTTTAGGTGCAGCTGCAGAAGAAGGAAAATCTCTGGCAGATATTAAAGCCCTTGCCGATAAACTTGTCCCTCATATTCATACACTAGGTTTAGCTTTAAGCGGAGCTACAGTTCCTGAAGTGGGCAAACCTGGCTTTGTCTTAGCAGAAGATGAAATGGAATTTGGGATTGGTATCCACGGTGAACCTGGTTACCGTCGTGAAAAACTACACGAATCCAAAGATTTGGCAAAAGAATTAGCAGATAAACTCATCTCAAGTTTCGACTTCTCCAGCAAGAAGAAAGTCGGTATTTTAGTCAATGGTATGGGTGCTACTCCTTTAATGGAACAATATATTTTTGCTAATGATGTCAAAGCTATTCTTGAAGCAGCAGGTTTGGATGTTTCTTTCAAAAAAATAGGAAACTACATGACCTCTATTGATATGGCTGGCTTATCCTTAACTTTGATTCAATTAGAGGATGAATGGGTTGATGCCCTTAAAGCTCCAGTCGAAACTATTGCATGGTAGGTGAAAACAATGGATGTACAAACTTCTAAAAAATGGATGGATCTTTTCAATCAAAAGATTCAAGAAAACAAAGATTATTTATCCGAATTAGATACACCAATCGGGGACGGCGACCACGGTGGCAATATGGCTAGGGGGATGGCTAAAGTTTCAGAGGCTCTCTCTTCTAAAGAAGTTCCATCAAGTGCTGACCTGTTTAAAATAGTCGCTATGCAACTCTTAAGCCATGTTGGGGGCGCATCAGGTCCTTTATATGGATCAGCCTTTCTCGGTTTATCGAAAGCCTTGGCAGAAGATCTCCCACTTAGCGATGCACTTAAAGCTGGTTTAGACCAAATCATGAAACGTGGTAAAGCTACGGCCGGTGAAAAAACCATGGTCGATGTCTGGCTCCCAGTAGTAGAAGACTTAAAAGCAAATCATTTAACAAAAGAAAAAATCAAGTCCTATGTCGAAGCGACTAAAGATATAAAGGCCACAAAAGGTCGGGCGTCCTATGTTGGCGAACGTTCTATCGGCCATATCGATCCAGGTTCAGCTTCATCTGGTCTCTTGTTTGAATCCCTATTAGAAGCGGAGGAATAAGATGTCATCATTAGGTGTTGTCATTGTATCTCATGTATCGGAAATTGCTGAAGGAGTAGCCAAATTAGTTCAACAAGCTGGTCCAGATGTCAGTGTCACTTATGTAGGAGGCACTGAAGATGGAGGCATTGGCTCTAGCATGGATCGGGTCTTAAATGCTATCGAAAGCAACGAAAAGGAAGAACTACTCGCTTTCTTTGATTTAGGTTCTGCCAAAATGAATCTAGAAATGGCTGCTGAATTTACCGATAAAGAAATTCTCGTCCAATATGTCCCTCTTGTTGAAGGGAGTTTCGCAGCAGTTGCTTTAATTCAAGCTGGTGCTAATAAAGAAGATATCTTAGCGCAATTAAAAGCCATGACTATTGAAAAGTAAGTCGTTCATTTTCAAAAGGAGTGAAAAATATGTCCGCCTTATTTGGTGAATTCCTAGGCACCTTTATCCTTGTTCTCTTAGGTGATGGGGTTGTTTGTGGGAATATTTTAAAAGATACAAAAGAAGAAGGTACAGGTTGGACTGCCATCGTTTTAGGTTGGGGGATTGCGGTCACTATCGCCGTTTACATCTCTGGTTTCTTCTGCCCTGCCCACTTAAATCCTGCCGTCACCATTGCAATGGCCTCTACAGGAGCCTTCCCATGGGCTAATGTTCCAGGTTTTATTCTCGCCCAAACATTGGGTGCCATGCTAGGAGCCTTTATCTTGTGGCTACACTATTACCCATACTGGGAAAGGACAAAAGATGCTGCCACTATTTTGGGTTGCTTCTCAACAGGTCCTGCTATTAAACACACTTGGTCTAACTTCCTAGATGAAGCTATTGGGACTGGGGTATTAGTCATCACTATCCAAGCCCTCGGTATGAATAAACTAGCTGATGGATTCGGTCCTATAATCGTTGGTTTAGTCGTTATTGCAGTTGGTTTCTCTCTTGGGGCAACAACCGGTTATGCCATTAACCCTGCTCGTGACTTAGGGCCTCGTATTATGCATGCCCTACTTCCTATTCCAAACAAAGGAGATTCCGACTGGTCTTATGCTTGGATCCCAGTTTTTGGTCCAATCGTAGGGGGCTCTATTGCCGCTATTCTTTACCAAATGCTCATCAGTAGCTTATAGTCCAGCTCATTTAACGCAAAAAAACGGGCAATCACTTCTGCCCGGTCAAGAAGAAAGCTAGCTTTTGCCACAGGGTGAAAGCTAGCTTCTTTATTTATAGGCCCTTTGTCAAATTTTGTTGTTGGTCTTTTTACTGACTTTGACACTTAAAAATTAAAAAAGCGAGTATAGATGTTGATTTAACAACGTTTATACTCGCTTTGCTTTTTTTGATCTGTATATACTAGAGTTTCACTTGTGTGCTTCTTCCAGATTTATAAAAATCCCCTGCCCATGGGACAGAGGAATGCTGGTAAAGCTGCTAGCTGAATCATTTGACTAATACTCTCCCGAAAATACGAGAGGGTATTATGCTAGGTCATTTCCCACAAAATTTTTAACTGACTTCCTTTAAACAATAAACTTTATTTCTCTAAACAATAGGCTTTATTCCTTTAATGATAGGCTTTATTCTTCTAAAGAATAGGCTTGATTCCTTTAATAATAGGCTTTATCTCTCTAAATAATAAGCTTATTCCTCACCATGATAAATATTTCTAGCCTTGGTTTCAGGAATAAGGAAAGTCACTATACAACCAAAAGCAATTAGGCCAATCAACACAAGGAAAGCACGTTGATAACCTATATAGCTAGGCGTCTGATGAATAATTTTCGCCATCATTTGTGGCACGAAAGCTGACCCCATATAACCTATCGTATTAACAGTAGCTGATGAAATACCCGCATAACGTGGATCATTGGTTTCGTTAGCAATGGGCCAACATAAAGAAAATCCTGACATAGTAAAGCCTAAAAGGAACAAGACAATCAGTAACAGTGGCAATGGCAATTTCACAAAGACAAAAATCACCCATACCGCTAAGGTCGCTAAACTAAGGCCAATTAATGGCCATTTACGTCTTTTCCATTTATCAGATAAGCCCCCAACCACTAGTCCAGCCAATAAGGCGCCTAAAGTCGCTAACATTAAATAGGATGAGGCTAACTCTAATTCTAATCCATAAGCTTCTTGAATGAAGGCAGCGCCAAAAGCTCCAAAGAGGACAATATAAGATGTATAAAGGCCTAAAAAACTTAAGGCAGCTAACCAAGTGTTTTTATTGCTTAAAACCGACTTCAAAGCTTCCCCAATGTGAATAGTAGGTTTCTGAACAATTCGTCCTTCAATTTCTGCCATACTCGGTAAGCCAATATCACTTGGCTTTTCTTTAGCAAAGAAGAGACTTAAAGCAGCTAAAAGCAGTGATCCCAAAGCTAATGTGGCAAAAGTCATCCGCCAACCAAACGTTTTGGATAATAGAACAAGTGGGGCTTGAGCCATCAATGCCCCTAAATTAGCCGCAATACCTGTTACCCCCATCATCAAGCCTTGTTGTTTGGAAGAAAACCAAGTATGTTGAACTTTTACCAAGCTCACAAAAACAGTAGAGACCCCTAGCCCCACTAAAGCACGAGCTAAATACATCATCATCATATTCGGTGCGATGCTAAAGAGAAAAGAGCCTAATCCAGTCACCAAACTAGAGATAAACATAATTTTCTTCGGGCCTAATTTATCCGTTAAGATTCCTGCTGGCAGTTGCATCAGAAGATAAGGATAGAAAAAGAAGCCAGTAATTAAAGCAAAATCCTGAATCGATGCCCCAAAAGTGGCTTGAATCGGATCTTTTAAAACTCCAGGGCTATTTCTATGAAAGGCAACAAATACATAAATCAAAGCATAGATACTATAGGTGATAAAAGCTTGCCGTTTAAGTTTGGACTTGTCTTTTTTGGACAACTGAATCGCCTTATTTTCCATAAGTCATCTCCTTTTCTATTTGCCTTAACTTCACTATACCATAGTTGTTCTATGCTTCTCTAGCTTCTATTTCTTAATTTTATCCACTATTATAGCCTTTTTTAGCTAAGCTTATCCTTCATAGCTAATAAAGCTCATTATAGTCTCGCTTTCATTATACTTTTCACTTCTCTTAATATACTTTCAAACTTTCCTTATGCCTATAAGCCTTTAGTTTTCTCCCTTACTTTCCATCTGTGATAGGAAGATCACCATACTCAAGACCAACACCATACCAATTATTTCATACAAACCGAAAGATTTCTTAAAGATCAAAACCGTTAAAATAACCGATAGAATAGGTTCAAGGGCAGTCATGACAGAAGCAAGACTGGGTGAAATATAGGCCGTTGATGATAAATAACTCAAGAAAGAAAAAGCCGTACCAAAGACAATGATCCCAGCTAACAAGATGAGACTATAGAGATCTAGAATTTCTTTAACTGACCATATAGGCGCTATTCCTTGAAAAAATATCCCTGCAAGAAGCATCCCCCAGCCAACTACGGTTGCTGAGCCGTATATAGCTTGTATTCTTCTAGGCTGTAAAATATAGAATGCCCCAGCAACAGCTGAACCTATCCCTGCGAATACCCCTGTACTTGAAAAGTTTAAACTATTTAAAGAGCCATTAGTTACCATGAGGCCTACCCCAAAAACCGCTCCAAGGATCAGCAAAAATTCTTTCCAATATAAAGCTTTTTCCCTCGCTAGCAACTGATAGAGATAAATAAAAATAGGTGCTGTAAATTGCAGGATAGCCGCTAAAGCTGCTCCAGAACTTTCGATAGCCTTGAAAAATAAATATTGTACTCCAGCCATCCCTATAAGAGCAAAAGCAAGAAGGGAACTAGCATCTTTCTTCTGTTTAAACACACGACATATCTTCTGACCCATGATTAATTTGGCATAGGCCAAAATCAGTACTCCTGCATAGACTAATCGATTAGAGACCACCCACTCTGGGCTAAAGGCCTTATGCTTAAATAACAGTTCAACCATTATCCCAGCTAAGCCCCATAGACTCCCCCCAAATGCTGCCAAAGCCATCCCTTTTGTTTGCCTTTTCATTCTATCCACTCCCTTTTAACTATCTTTAGCCCTCTCTATCTGATCCATTATCCAGTCCAAAAACTATTTTAAATTCTATGATATAAAGTACTAGCTATTATAGCAAACCCTCCTAGTGGGAAAAAGCTATTATAAAAAACTACTAGTAAGAGAAGAGAACGCTCAAGGACTTCTTGATATTCCACCCACGCCATACAATTTGCTATAATATGAGAAAGAAGCTCCTATTATTAGTCTGACTTGGGATCTTCCCTCATACATACTATCTCAATACATTTTATACAGGAGGTCAAACTAATGGATAAAATTTTAATGGGTAAAGGGACAAAAGAACAGTCAATTCTTCTCAACAAAGTAAATCGCCATGGACTCATTGCTGGAGCAACAGGAACAGGGAAAACCATTAGTTTAAAAGTCTTAGTTGAAGGTCTATCAGATGCTGGTATCCCGAGTATTTTAGCAGATGTCAAAGGTGACCTAGCTAACCTTTCACAAGCAGGTAGCTCTAATGATAAAATAGCAGAACGTTTAAAAAGCATTGGGGTAGAAGATTTTGACTTTCATGCCTATCCTGTCACGATGTGGGACGTCTATGGTCAAAAAGGGATTCCTTTTCGGGTGACCGTTTCCGAAATGGGACCATTGATGTTAGCGAACATTCTCGACTTAAATGATACCCAAACTGGGGTTTTAACCATCGTCTTTAAAGTGGCAGATGAAAATGGCCTCTTGTTAATCGACCTCAAAGACTTAAGGCAAATGATCCTTTATGCCACAGAACACAGCAAAGAAATTAGCCAAACTTATGGAAATGTGTCTAGCCAAAGTTTAGCCGCTATTTCCAGGAAGTTGCTCACTTTAGAAGATGCAGGTGGCGATTTATTCTTCGGGGAACCTGCTATAGAAATCAATGATCTCCTGAGACAAGATAGCACGGGAAAAGGTACCGTCAACATTCTACAAGCAGACAAGCTCATCGCTAATCCTTTGATCTATTCCATGCTACTTCTCTACCTTCTTTCAGAAATTTACGAAAATTTCCCAGAAGTCGGCGACCTAGACCAACCAAAATTAGTTTTCTTCTTTGATGAAGCGCACACCCTTTTCAACAACACCCCAAGTTTATTGCAGGATAAGATTATCCAAATTGTTCGTCTAGTCAGAAGTAAGGGAGTTGGGGTATTCTTTATCACCCAAAACCCTCTAGACATTCCAGAAGATGTTTCTTCGCAATTGGCCAATCGCATCATCCACCAATTACGCGCCTACTCACCGAAAGAATTAAAAGCCATCAATGCCGTCGCTAATACCTTCCGTCAAGACGGAACTTTAGACATTAAAGAAGAATTGATTGGATTGAAAACAGGTCAAGCCATCGTGTCTTTCCCAGATGAAACTGGTGCTCCTCAAGTAGCGGACAAGACAACCATTATGCCTCCGCATTCTTCCTTTACGGCTTTGACGGATGCTGAATACGCCTCACTGATTTCATCATCTCCTCTTTATACTAAGTACAAAACAACAATCGATCGAGAAAGCGCCTATGAAGTCCTCCTCAAGCGGATTGAACAAGATAAATTAGCACAAGAACAGGCAGCTCTTTTAGAGAAACAAGAAGCCGAATGGAAGCAAAGAGAAAAAGAAGCTAATGCTGCCAAAGAAAAATGGGAAAAAGAACAAGCTGCTGAAAGGAAACGTCAAGAAAAGGAATTAGAACGCCAACAAAAAGTTTCTAATCGTCGCAAGAAATCCTATTTAGACAAGGGAATCGACTCCATGTTAGGCACTATCACTCGTTCTATTGGTCGAGAGATCGCTCGTGGCCTTCTCGGTTCCATCATGAAAAGGAAATAGCCTCTCCTTCATCACAAGAAATACTCTATCAGGAAACTGGCCTCCTCGACTCATGAAAATTATTCAGTTAGGCAACCGACATCCCTTCATCATGAAAACTATTCTGTCGGGAATAGATCGCCCATGCTCACGAGAGCTATTCATTTAGGGAATAGCCTTCCTTAATCATGAAAACTATTCATTTAGAAAGGCTAAAATCAATAGAAAGGGGAAAGCTGAACTTATGAAAATTCGTCAATTATGGATCAGTCTATTTGTCGGATTTGTTGCCTTCTTGAGCTTCAACTCCAGTCTTTTAGCCGTTTCTTACAAGATTGATCAAGTAAATATTGATTATATAATACAATCTGATGGGACAGCTGAAGTAAAAGAGTCCTACCGCTATCAGTTTAGCGGATCGCACAAGGGATTAATCTATCAGCTCGATCCCACTCATCTTTACCAAGAACCCGAAAATGTCCGCTTTAAAGTGAATCAAACAGAGGTAAAAGAAGCCGATTCAAAGGCTACAGGAAGCTATACAAAAGAAAACTCCCAAGGTATGTGGCGCTATAAAATTTTTTATCCTGGGAAAAATGATCAAGTGACCTTACTCGTCACTTATCGCTTGCCCTACCTCATCACCTCATACAGAGACACGGCAGAATTGAATCGCCGACTGATTGGATCGCAGTGGGAAAATTCTCTTCAAAACATTACTGCCACTATAAAACTCCCACAAGCCGTAACTGAAGATGACTTGGATAAATTCCGTGTTTTTGGGCATGGTGATCCAAATGGTCGCATTAAGCGGGGAAAAGATCGTCAAACGGTGATAATGACCCTTCCCCATAATCCAAAAGGGCAATTTTTAGAAGCCCATGTTCTTTTCCCAACTTATTTAGTGCCACAAAATAAAAACATCAAGGATCAGGATAAATTCCATCAGATTCTAAAAGCAGAAAAAGCCTTGGTTGAAGCAGACAAAAGAGCTGCACAAAAACGGCAAAGATTCTTACAAAAGCTAAAGCAGATCAGTCAAATCTTAATTGCTGGTCTAAGCTTTCTAGTTCTTCCTGCTTTTGCTTTCCTCGCTTGGTTAAGAAATTATCGAAGACATGCTCTAAAAGATTTCCCCCATATTCCTCAACACTTGTTTGAACCTCCATCAGACCTTAACCCTATTAGCTTAGGCGTTGGTCTCTATGACATGCCCCTTGATGGTAATCTTTTATCTTCCGTAGTACTCAATCTCGTCCGAAAGAATTGGATGAGTATGGAAAGTTATACTCCAAAAGGTGCCAAGCGATCTAAAAAAGCAGGCAAAGAATTCCGGATGAACTTATTAAAGAGACCTAACTCTAGCGAAAAATTACCTGCAGTTGAACAAGCTGTTCTCAATTTACTCTTTCAAAAAATTGGTAAAGAGCATACGGTGACCACTGCCAATATAAAACATTATGCTAGGCAAAAGGCTAGGAGCTACCTAAACCAGCTGGATCAAATTGCAGAAAAAGCCGACAAAGAGATGCAAGAATTAGACTATGTCCGTTCAGCTAGTGATCAGGCCGAAAGAGGGATCCTTCTCTTTAAAATTCTATCTGGCATACTGCTAATAGTAGAAGTGCTCTACTTAATTTTCTACACTATAGCAAGCAATACTTTCTTTACAAAAATCCATCTAAGCCTCTTCATCCTCTCCCTTTTACAGCTAATCTTTCTTTTCCTTCCACTCAGTCAACATTTAACTGCTAAGGGGAAATATGAGAAAAACAAGTGGCAAGCCTTCCAACAAATGCTCAAGGACATAGCCCATCTCGACCGAGCCAAACACCAATCCTTGATCATATGGGAACAATACCTCGTTTATGCTCTCGTACTGGGTCAAGCCAAACAAGTGGCCAAAGAACTCTCTCATGTCTTCCCAGAAGATGTTTTAGCGGAAAGTAACTTGGCTGTTGTCACAACAAACCCAAGTGTCGACTATATCTTATTCAACCAAAGCATCAACAAGGGTTACCATACCGCCCAGTCGGTTGTTTCTTCTTCAGATAACTATTCTGGCGACAATTCTTCTGGCTTTGGCGGTGGATTCTCTAGTGGTTCATCCTTTGGCTCTGGTGGAGGCGGTGGCGGTGGAGCTTTCTAAGTCCATAGCTATGTATTTTGCTTCATCAGTTCATCTCATACAAGGGGTGAATTGCTCTCCTTACCCTATAACCCTATAAGAAAAATTATCCAGTAACCAGCCCAACATTAAAGCGAGTATAAACGTTGTTCTATCAACATTTATACTCGCTTTTCCAATTTTTAAGTATCACAGTCAGTACTAAGTATAGAGCCTCACTTTTTTAAGTGTCACAGACAGGAGCATTTATACTCGCTTTTTCATTTTGAATTATTTTCCCACTAGCACTGCCTCCGTACTTTACGAGCAATTAACTAGTTTTGAACCAGACTTTCTTTTTCCTCTTTCGTCCGTAAAAGCCCAAAATGTATCGTTAATAGACTAGCTATGATCAGTGCAAAGAAATAGAAGGAATATTTTAATACTTCAAGTGGTGAAACTTTAGTTAGACCTGTCACCATCAGCATCCCACCATCATGAGGCATTAAAGCAATAAAGGCACAGGCAAATATATCTAATAATGAGGCCAAGCGTTTAGGCGCAATCTTGAATTTTTGACCTATTTCTTTAGCCATTGGTGCAGCAATAATAATGGCGATAGTATTGTTAATCAAGGCTGCCGACAAAATACCTGATAGAAAAGAAATCCCGTACTCTGCTCCACGTCTCGTATGGATTCGGTTAGTAATCGACTTGACTAACCATTCCACCCCTCCGTAGTATTTCACTAAACCAATCATCCCAGAAATCAAGATGGCAACGATACTGATACTAAACATATCCGCCATTCCCTCGCCAGTTGCCTGAACATAGCCAATAAAAGTCACATGCCCTTGAACTAAACCGATCACACCAGCAACGACAATCCCTAAAAACAAGACTAAGACCACATTCATTCCCACTAGTGCTGTGACCAATACCAAGATATAAGGAACGATTTGAATAAAATCATAAGATGGTTTATCCACTATTCCAGCAGATCCTCCTAAAATACCATAAAGGAGAGTTGCGACAATAGCAGCTGGAAGAGCAATATAAAAGTTCATTTTGAATTTATCTTTCATTTCTGCCCCTACACCTTGTGTCGCAGAAATAGTCGTATCCGAGATCATAGAGAGGTTATCCCCAAAATAAGCCCCACCAATAACAGCTGCACAGGTCAATGGGACATTCAAATGTGCTCCTTGGGCGACACTAAGGGCAACTGGCGCCAAAGCAGCTACTGTCCCCATAGATGTCCCAATTGACGTCGATATAAAAGCCCCCATCAAAAAGATACCTGGAACCAAAAACTGGGCTGGAATATGATTTAAGCAGAAATTGACAACGGAATCTTTACCTCCCATAGAAGCAGCTGCTCCTTGAAAACCTCCAGCCAATAAATAAATGAGGACAATCATCATCACTCCAGAATTACCCATATGTTCACACAAAATATCAATTTTTTTACCAATAGGGGTTTCTCTTTCCAACAAGAGTGCTACAGCTAATCCGACTAAAAGCGCCACATGCCTTGGAAATTGCTTAAAAGGGTCTTCAACCCCTCGTAGAACCATAAATAAACCGACACCGACATAAATCGCTAAAAAAATGATCAGTGGTAAAAATGCCCAATAATCCAGTTTTTTCGTTTTTTCCATAACATCCTCCCTTACTTTCTGCTATTGTGAATAAATTCATTCGACAAGGGTTACGACGAATTGCTAACACCTAGTCTATGCCTTCAATTCTTTGGCCTGACTAATGAGCGTATCAACAACTTTTTTGACAATTTGAGGATCTGTGGCCAAATTGAAGCGAATGTAACCTTGATAAGCATCGCCAAACCAAGCGCCATAATCCACTGCCAGTCGACACTTGTCTTGAACAAAATGCTTTAACTTCTTAGGAACTGGCATGTTATTGACAATAACCTTTTCATCCCCTTCTGTATCAATGAGATGAGACAGATCGATCATCGGCAAATAAGTCCCTTGTAAATCGGCTACTTTTACTTCTGGCAATTCTCTTTCAATGCTTTCTTTGAGGTAAAGATAATTAGACCAAATGACACCCTTGAGTGCCTTGAGCCAGTCTTTCCCATGGCGATAGGCCTCTTCAGTCGCTAAATGACCCAAAATATTGACCTCCATCGGCACATGAGATTTTTGATAATCATCAAACTGTAGTCTTAGCTCCTCGTTTTCAATCACGATATTTGAATGAACTAAGCCAGCAAGATTAAAGGTTTTAGACGCAGCATTCACTAAGATTATTTGATCTTTATATTTCCCATCATGAACCCTTGGAGCTGGTGTATGCTGGTGACCATTAAAGGTGAAATCTTGATGAATTTCATCGCTCACAATTAAAACACCGTGTCTTTGGCAAATAGCAAATAATCTATCCAACTCCTCCTCTTTCCATACTCTAGAAGCAGGATTGTGTGGCGAACAGAAAATGAGCAGTTTAACCTTCTCTTCTTGAATCTTTTCTTCTACCTTTGCATAATCAATGGCATATTGATTGTCTTGATGGATCAAATCCACCAGTACTTTCTTTCTATTGGTATCCGTAATACATTGATGAAAAGGATAATAGACGGGTGGCATAATCAAAACACCATCCTCTTCCTCAGTAAAGCAATGGATAAACCAATACAAGGCTGGCACAACCCCAACAGAAGTTCTAACCCAATCACTCTTTATCGGATAATTAAAGTTTTCCTCCATCCAATTGGAGTAGGCTTCATAGTAACTATCCCAACAAAAGCTATAGCCAAATACGCCATGATCCACCCGCCTCTTTAGAGCCTCAATAACGCCATCCGGACTTTTAAACTCCATATCAGCAACCCACATTGGCCATAAATCCTTTTCGCCATAACGTGTGTTAAGATAATCCCATTTAAGACATGAAGTATTCCTTCTATCTGTTAAATACTTATCCAAAAATTCTTTTTCTTCCATTTGATTCCCTCCTTTTCTTGCTTCATCAATTGACAGGCAACGATCAATGAGCAATAGAGGCTGTCCCTGCTTGATCGAGATATCACCCTAACCTCTCGTTCTACGGCAGAGAATGATCCCCTCTATTTCCCTATTTTAAAAATGATTTTATCGACTATACTTCTTCAAGTTAGTCTTATCCACTATAATACCTCTTTATAAAAAGTTTTTCATCAATTATTTCTTATACTTAGAAAAAGGGGTACTGCCAGTAGTTTTCCTCCTGCTTTTTCCCTCTTATTCGTCAACTTCAGTATAGAAGAGATGAATAATTTTTTCCATCCATAAAATAAAGCGCTGACAACTTTTTGTTGTTGGTGAAAGAGACAGACGGTTGTCTGTACATGTAATATAAAGCACAAAAATGACCGATTCTTTCGGATAAGAGTTACCTTCATCCGGGAAAATGCAGCGGGACCACTGGGAGCCTTGGTCTCCCAGCTAGTCAGTCTCAAACTTGCTGTAAGCCTTTCGGCACAGCAAGTAATTCGCTTGACTTCCTTTTACGCTGCTCCCGATGAAGGACTCTTTCCTCCAGTTCGGTCAGACTGAGTTTTATATTCATCATTGCTTACATTCACCAACAACTACGTATAAATAAAAAGGCACATCCGAATTCTCCTCTAAAGGAAACTATTCAAAATAAGTCATCGCCTCAAGTAAATTGGGATAAATAGCCTCTGTCAACTCTCTTATTTCCTTAGCCGGTTCTTTCAAATCCGGGATACAAATAACAGGAATGCCAGCAGAAAATGCAGCTCGAATTCCAGCATCACTATCTTCAAATACAATAGCTTCTTTAACTCCTGCGCCTAATTTTTGGCAAGCCTTTAAAAAGATATCAGGATAGGGTTTCCCCTTAACTACTTCTTGTCCAAATACAAAGCAATCGAAGTAATGAACAAGCTGATGTTGATTGAGAATAGTCTCCGCTCGATCAGGCGTACTTGAACTTGCTAAGGCTAGTAAAAATCCTTTTGACTTTAAATAACGAAGGAGTTCTTTGGCTCCCTTTTTCAAGTCTACTCCTTCTTGAATTAACTTCTTTTCTAATTCACTAGACTTTTTATCCAATAGCTCAATAGAATCTTCTAACTGGTAGCTTTCTTTTAACCTCTTCACATTGTTTTCATGACTAACTCCACTATAATATTCTGCATACTCTTCCTTAGTCATGGTCTGATGACTTTCTTTCAAAACCTCTTGATAAACTTTCCAAGAAATGAGCTCTGTATCTACCAACAAACCATCTAAATCAAAAATAGCTACTTGAACCATTAAGCTTTTCCTCCTCTTCTAAAAATAGTCTTGTTTCACAACTTTCTAGTAAAGTTATACGAAGTTTATTGTCAATCCTCTTCTCCTATTCAGATATACTTTATAAAGAAAGTGTTGATAACTAGGGAGTCATCAACACTTAAACTGTTCGAACTATTTTACGGATCCTTCAAGGCATCAGATTTACTATGCCTCTAAATACTTAGAATGATCAGATCTATAAGCTCATCAAGCTTAATCACTTATTCATCCTCTTTTAAAACTCAGTCGAATCAGCCAGTAGCTAGCCAATTTTACCTTAAGTTTCATATATAAGTTAGCCATTCTCTGATTTTTTTAATCAAAACAGGCTAGCTTTTTTCTGTAGACCTGCTTTATTTCACAACATCTTTAGCTTTAACCTGATTTTGAGGTTGACCGCCCGCTACTACAGTTTCAACGTCAGTCACACATTTATCTCCCATGCCTTCCAAGCATTCAAAGGTATAGGCAGAGGTATGTGGTGTTACTAATATTTTTTCATGTCCAATATAAGGATGACTACTAAAAGCTGGTTCTTCTGTCATCACATCCGTTGCCAAGCCGAGAACTTTACCTTGATCAATAGCCACTAATAAAGCTTCTTCATCAATTAAAGCTCCCCTAGCGGTATTGGTAATATAGACTGGTTTAGCTAATTTGTCAAATGCTTCTTCATTTAAGATATGGTAACTCGTATCATTCAAGGAAGCGTTCATCGAAATGATATCGGCTTCTGCCAATAACTGCTCCAATTCCACCTGCTCGATCCCATGTTTTTTTGCCCATTCTAGGTTCAACTTAGGATCACAAGCTAGGACTCGCCCATTAAACCCATATTTAAAGATTTCGGCGACCCGACTGCCTATGTTCCCACAACCAATAACACCAAATGTTTTCCCAGTCAAATTATGCCCCATGAAAGACGCCCGACTAGCCCAAGCATCATCCTTAACTTTTTCTTGAGCAGGCAAGGTTTGACGAATAAGTGTTAAAAGGTTGGTCACGGCATTTTCAGCAACCGCATCCCTTTCGACTAGAGGAGGCACGATGGTCACCATTGTCCCATGTTCTTCCGCCGCTTCAAGGTCTATATTGTTAAAACCTATCCCATGCCTTGAAATGATCAAAAGCTCGTCTTTCTCCTCAAAAAATTCTTTAGTAAAGAATGGCGTCACGCTCGAAATAATGATGTTATAGCCATGAAGTGCTTTGGCAAGGGTCTTACCATCGACATGATTATCAAACCGGAAATGCTTGACCGGCCCTATCTTCCTAAGACGTTCCATATGTGTTGGAAACCATTGACCGAAACTACTCGAATTGACCACAGCAATGTGATATTCAGACATTTTCATTGCTCCTTTATCTAGTAATTGATGAAATAGCTTGAACAATCTCCCCTAAATGCGCTTTTGCTGTTTGCCCATTATCCTTTAAGACTGCCTTTTCTGAAAGAATGAAGGAGCCACCAACCGCCACAACAGCATCTAAGTCAAGATATTCTTTGAGATTTTCTTCATTCACCCCACCAGTTGGTAAAAATTTTACCTGTGGGAAAGGCCCTGATAAAGCTTTCAAAGCTTTTATCCCTCCATAAATATTGGCTGGGAAAAATTTAACGGTATCTAAGCCATATTCCAAGGCTATTTGGATATCTCTAGGAGTGGCAGTCCCTGGTATAATCGGAACATTTTCTTTTAAACAATATTCCACTACTGGCCGAGATATAGCTGGGGTAACAATAAATTTAGCCCCATTTCTAACGGCCTCTTCAGCTTGATCTATAGTCGTTACCGTCCCTGCTCCGACGACTAATTCAGGGTATTCAGACAGTTTCTTGATAGCTTGTCCAGCTAAATCACTTCGAAAGGTCACTTCAATAAAGGGAACATGATGAGTGATCAATACTTCTGCCACTTGATCTAAAATCGTTAAATCTGTCGCCGTATAAAGAGGCATTAATTTAACTGCTTTAAGTTGTTCTAATACATCCATTATGGATCTCCTTATTCTAGTGCCTAATGCTTTTTACTGAGCGCTTCATACAAGCCTTGCATATAAGAAATCCCCAAGGCACGGTCATACAGCCCATATCCTGGTCGAGCGACTTCTCCCCAAATAGCTCTTCCATGGTCAGGGCGAATTATTCCATCATAGCCATTATCAACCAAGGCTTTCATAATCTCATACATATCTAGAGAACCTTCCGGAGTGTAGTGAGCCGTTTCAGCAAATTTCTTAGGCCCCATAAAGCCCACATTACGGAAGTGGACAAAATTAATTCGATCTGCCACTTCATTAATGATTTCTACCACGTCATTATCCGGATTGGCTCCTAAAGATCCTGTACAAATCGTCAATCCATGATGTTTCGAATCGCTAATCGATAGAATGCGTTTTAGATCGGACAAATTCTTCGTAATTCGTGGGTATTCAAATACTTCCCAAGGTGGATCGTCCGGATGAATGGCCATATAAACGTCCGATTCTTCCAAAGCATCTATAATATGCTCAATAAAGTAACGATAGTTTTCAAATAACTGGTCTTCAGTCATCCCGTCATAAAGAGCTGTTAAGCGATCAAATTTTTTCAGTCGCTCTTCTTCCCAGCCCGACAAATTAAATCCTCCTGTTTGCTTTTTAACATGATTAAAAACTTCACAAGGTTTCATTTGATCGATAACAGCTTGATCATAAACTAAACCAATTGACCCATCTGGGAATTCATAATTCAATGATGTTTTTAACCAGCCAAAGATTGGTTTAAAGCTATAACAAATGACTTTGACCCCACATGCGCCCAAATTTCGGATCGTTTGGCGATAGTTTTCAATGTATTGGTCACGATCCGGCAGGCCTGCTTTAATAGATTCGTGAATAGAAACGGATTCAATTCCATGTAACTTAAGGCCTACTTTATTCACTTGAGCTTTCAATTCATTTATTTCATCTATTTCCCAAACATCCCCTGGCAACTTATTCAAAAGAGTCCCAACAACTCCATCCATTTGAGGAATTTGGTTAACATATTCGATAGGTATCGGATCATCTTTTCCGTACCATCTAAAGGACCATTTCATAGCAGTTCTCCCTTCTTTTTAAAATAGTCGACAAACTCATCTCTTTTAAAAATCGTCAACAAAGTCATCTTCTTCAGCTTTGTACATTGAAATATGCCAATGACTGATATTTGCTGCTCCTTGTTCTTGAATCAAAGGAATAGCCTCTTCTAAGGAAGTCGCTAGTAATTGATGGTTAACAGCTTCTAAGAGCATTGGCATATTCACTCCAGTTAGGATATGAACTTTATCAACTTGTTCCATCTCATAAATAGCCATCACACTTTGATTATAAGGGCTGGCACTCAGCAAATCAGTGAAGACCAAGACCCCATCTTCACTATTCTTTTCTTCAATTAGACTTTTGAGCTGACTTCCAAATGCTTCAATACTTTCACCCTTGTTTAAGCTAATCGTACTGATATGGTCAACATTGCCAATAATCACATCTGCTGCATCCTTGAGTCCTTGGCTCAAACTACCATGGCTAGCAATCACAATATGAAACATGTCACTTCCTCCTTAGAAAATCACAAACTGTATGAATTCTTTCTTCATTTACCATCACATCATTTAAATCTTCAGGCCTTAAATAGAACTTTCCCTCTGTTGATCGTGCGCTGATCAGATAAGATATACGCTCTTTTGTTGGAACGACTTCAATATTCTTTCCTCTCGGGTAAGATTTTTTTGAAAAGAAATACAGATTCTGACCTGATCCAATACTATCTAAGCAAATTAACTCAGCTTTCTCCTTAATCAATCCTTCGATGACTTTTAATGAATAGTCTCCATAAGACCCGTTTGGGAAAAATATGTAGGCCTTATCCCTAGACTGGTCAGTCGCAATAAGCCTTAACATGGCCAAAAGAGAAGAAGTATTCCGTACCCCATTCTTTTTTCTTGGCAACCCTTTGGCTACTTTACCCAAAGTGAAAAAGTAAAGGAAAGCCATCAAAATAAGTAGGAGATTCGTCCAATAAGCCTGTGTTCCATGACTTAACAAATGCCTGTAAGCTAAAATTAGTGGCATACCTAATAAAAAGACAAGAGCACTGCTTAGACAAGTAAGAGCCAAAGTCTTTTTTTGCTGACCTTGATGATCAAAGAAGACATAAGACCCGAAATGGCGCATAGGCGTGTCATAATAACTGCAAATAATACGATCTGCCTGATCAACTTTCCCGACTAAAATAAATTGACCTAAATCAGTAGATCCCCTTGAAAACGCCTTGACACGCACATCCTGACGATATTGAGAGATATCTTTGACCAAGCTATGAATCGCTCGCTCCATTTGCTTTTTGCTATATCTGATCGATAAAAGGCCATGATATCTCACCAACCAGTCCTTCCATACGGTTTGTGGCTTATTCACTTCCTTCATCTCTACAAGCTCAAATCAAACAGTTTCAGTCCGTCTTTTAAGGACGTCTTTTCTGCTGCTGGAGTGGATTGGAAATAGATATCCTTCACCTGATACTCCTGATATAACTCTTTCAACATTTGGGCATCTTGTTGATTCATATACACAGATCTGGAAACTTGTTTATCTGTTTCACTATTTTTCTGCGCAATCCCGCCAATATTTAATTCCTTTAACGGCAAACCACTTTTCACTAAGTCATACATGGTGCCGATAGTCTTGGTCAGTAAAATACAACTATAATCTTTTAATTGGTATTCATTCCAATAGTGTTTCATCCGTTCTACAGTTGTGACAACCGTTTTTTGCCCTGTCCGGCTACCCGCGTTCATATACAATTCACGCATGAATTTATCTTTAGCGACCACATCGTCCACAACAAAAATAGAATTCACACCACTTTTTTGTGATAAGGTCATCATCACCTGTCCATGAATTAAGCGTTCATCCACTCGAGCTAAATTAACTTCTCCCATGAATAGATCTTCCTTTCGTGATTTATAAGATACCAACTGCTGCTAATACGACAAGGATGAGGGTAAGGTAAATCAAAGCCTGTGTAACTTTTAGACCCTTCTTATCGTAGTAGAAGTAGACCCCCATAACAGTTGCTAGTGGTAAGATACCTGGCATGACCTTATTTAAAATATCTTGTAGGACAAATTCTCGACCAGACAGCGTAAAGGTTAAGCCTGACTTGACACTGACATAGTTACCAGCTAGAATCCCCATCATGAATAACCCTAAGATAGACAAGGTTTCAATCATCGTTTGAACCCCAACCCCTTGCATCAACTCGTTCGCATTACGACCTAAAGCAAAGGATTTACGAGCGAAGAAGAGACCAATCATAAATTGGTAGAGGGCAAAAGTAACAAATGGGAACAAAGCACCTAAAGCACTCCCCTTTTGTGCCCAAGGAATAGCAATCGCAATAAAAATATATTGCACAGTCCCTGAGTCGATAGCGTCCCCAATACCTGCTAAAGCTCCCATTAACCCAGCTTTAGTGTTATAAAGCAAATCATCTGTCATAGAAATTTCTTTATTTTCATATTCTTCGTTAGCTCTAGCTTCTTCCATAGAAGACATCAAACCTGTAATAACCCCACCGCCCCAAGTCAACTGCGTATTAAAAAAGAGTAGTTGACGGCGATAGGCTGCTTGTAGGCGATCTTTATCTTTGTAGAGCTTGCGAAGAATTGGCATCATCGCATAAAGTAATGATGCTGCGATATAACGTTCGAAGGAATGAGGAATTTCATTAGCGAAGTGCCATCTTAAATAGGCTTTAGTTACATCTTTTTCGGTAATTTTTTCAGGTGCTAATTTGGTCGTCATGTTAATCCTCCTATTCCTTTTTAGAATCCATCGTCAAAATCAAGGCCATCATCAAAAGTTGCTTCCCCTGAGCTAACAGCTTTATCATCTGAACTTGCTGTTGCAGCTACTTTGGCCTTACCGCTTCCTTTAGCATTGACAAAGATAAGAGCGATTAAGATCCCGAAAATAGCATAGGTAACCATGGTAATTTTCAATGATGCAAAAGCGACACTAGCAAAATAAGCTAGGAAGAAGAATGGCATTAATTCACGCCGTCCGATAACATAGATCGTTGTCGCAATACCTATAGCAGCAAGGCCACCACCAGTCACTTCTAATATATGAATAATCACTGTACCTTGTAACTTAGCAATAACACTGGCAATCACTGGCGCTCCCCAATAAAGAGCAGCAAAGATTAATGGAACAAACAAAGCGAAAGAAACGATGGTAGGATACCAAATGATTGAGCGAACAATTTTTTTCTCATCCATATCCTCTACAGCCTTATCCGTTGCTTTCCCGATAAAGGTATTGAGGAAAAAGCGGAATTGGTAAAGATAGCTCCCCAACAAACCAACTGGTACGGCCACTGCTATGGCCGCTTTAGCTGATAAGCCACCTAAAAGAGCAACTGGCACCGCTACTGCAGCCGCAACAGCTGGTTCTGATGGCATTTGTCCACCTGGTGAGAAAACCCCCATGTAGATCAACTGCAAGGCAGCGGTAATCACCATAGCTTCACCCACACGACCCATCACAATCCCAACGAAAAGACCAGTCATGAGTGGAGAAAAGCGCAGAGTTAAAGTAGCCCCACCACCAAGCCAACGAGACATTACTGAAGCAACCCAAAGAGCGATAAGCAAACTTTGCGTAACCGTTAATGTGGACATATTAATCCTCCTCAAGATAATGCTTGTTCATATAAGTTTCTAAACGAATTAATGCAGATTTTAAAGCAACAGGCGTCGTGTCTACAGGAATCAAATGTACTTTTTCCTTACTATCCATAAATTGAACCACTTTTTCTATTTGTTCTTCGCTCATTTCCACCCCCATTTCTTTCAAACTAATTGGTGAATGAATTTGCCGGTAAAAATGAGCCAATTGATCCACTTGGTCATACCGATCTTCCAAGGCCATTTGGTATAGCATTCCATAACCAACAATTTCACCATGCAAATACTCATGTATTTCTGGGCAATACTTACCTAACCCATCGTGAAGGGCATGGGCTGCTGCATTTCTCGCATATTTATCCCCTAGTCCCCCAATTAAACCTGCTATCGCAAAAACAATCTCCGACATATTGTAAAATTCCTTACTCATGCGTTGATGCTTCATATCATCGATAGCTTTAAAAGTTTGCTCCATAATTTTCTCTTTAGTGAAGACGGTTACATAACGAGCTAACATTAATGGCGTTTCATCTTGTAAATTTTCTTGTGATAAAATCGCATCTGACTCATACCATTTGGCTAAAGTGTCTACAATACCTGCTATAAAATAGCGAACTGGAGCATCCATTACCAAAGCAGGATCGGTAATCAAAAAGGCCGCTTGTCTTAAAAAGTGTTCACTTTTCCCTTCAGACTCTCCATTTTCTTTATACATGACAGATAAAGGCGTCCATGGCGCACAATTACTGGCTAAAGTTGGGATCAAGCCAAATGGTTTATTGGCTAAATGAGCCGCATAGCCTACCAAGTCAGCTAACTTCCCTCCGCCAACACCGATGATAAAATCAATGTCATTTTCTAGCACTTTTTGTCGAATATTTTCAGTATCTGCATAACTACATTCCCCTAAATATTGGTAAAAGGAGAAGGAAAAATCTTTTTCATTTAAAAATTTGAGGTAAGGCTTGGCTTTTTCCCAAGACTTTTCGCCATGAACAATCAAAACGTTTTCACTTTTGTATTCAACCAAGACATTAGGAACAAAATCAATGGCATCTGTACAATATTGGTACAGCTGAGGTCCTAATTTGACTTTCAAACCTTGAATCATTTTTGACAACTCCTTTTCTTTTCTAACTGTAATAAAATCATTTTTTCACATTTTATTTGTTTTACACCATTAAACTACCATAAACTTTTTTTATTGTAAACACTTTCGATAAAAAAAGTTTTTTATTTATGCTAAAATAAGTATGGTCAAACAAAAAAAGCCCGCTACTTCTCAAAGCGAGCGTGCTATAATTGACGGGGAATTAAGCTAATATTCGACCAAGAAGAAATTATTTTAACTACTTCCTCTACACTTTCGCCTACTCATCACTTTCCTATCAAACAAGAAGGAGGCTTGTCCATGAACAACCATTACTTAAAAAAAGTTATTCGTCCTTTCCAAAGCAGTTTTACAGAGTTAGAAAATAAAATTGCGGACTATCTCATTCAAACCACTCGTAATCTAGCCACTTGTACACTTGATGACTTAGCCAACGAAATTGGCGTTTCAAATTCCTCCCTTTACAAGTTTGTTCGAAAAATAGGTTACAATGGCTATCAAGATTTTCGTGTCTCCATCGCCACCAATCAAAATACTTCTACTAATCCTTATGCCAATTTTTTCCCCAATTTTCAAACCATTGAAAAAGAAGATTCTCCTCATATCATTGCCCAAAAGGTATTAAATGCAAACTTATATTCCCTATCCAACTCTCTAGAATATTTAGATGAAGAAAAATTAACTCATATACTAGAAAGCATTTCGCATTCTAAAGCTTTCCATTTTTTTGGTGTTGGTGGGTCATCTATCACAGCCTACGATAGCTACCATACTTTTTTACGGTCAAAATATTGGTGCAATTATATTAGCGATACCCATCTCCAACTATCCGTCGCCCATAAATACACAAAAGACGATTGTATTTTTCTTTTTTCCCATTCTGGTCTCTCCAGCGAAATTTTGCACGTAGCCAAAGCTATTCGAGAAACTCCCGCCAAAATTATCGTCCTCACAGGTAATGCGGCATCTCCTCTATGTAAATATGCAGATGAGGTGATCCTGGTAGTGACGGAAGAAGCTATCTTCCGAACAGAAGCGATGATGTCTCGAATCAGTTACATCACCATCATGGATATCCTCTATGTCAACCTCATGTACTTAGACTACGATAACAACTACCAATCCCTTAAGCAGTTACGAAAAACACTATCCAGCCGAAAAATACTGCAAACGCCTAAAGATTAACCCTCTATTATAGCGCTAGGCACAACAAAAAAGACGAACTTTTCTTTTTCTTGGAAAAGCTCGTCTTTTTTATTCCATCATTCTTTTTATTAGGCTCTTGTAAAAACTTCTCTTGCAGCTGTCTCAAAGTCTGGAAAAGACATCACTTGAACATGTTCCTTGCCTTGATCACGAATCACATGGTCAGATACCAGGAGAGTGTCCACTTTAGCATTCATTGCTGCTTGATAGCCATTTTGGGAATCCTCTACAATTAATACTTCTTCCTTTTTGAATCCAGAGCGATCAATCACCTTCAAATAAACTTCTGGATCTGGTTTTTGCTGATGAATCGTGTCTTGATACTCCATATAGCTAAAGTAATGACGAATATCCCTTTGCGCAAAAATTCGATCTGCCCTTTTTTTAGACGATAGGGTCGCTAAAGCCAAAATTATCCCTCTCTGATGTAGGCTATCTAAGCTTTCTAACACACCTGGCATGAGAGCTACTCCACCATGATCGGCTATTTGGTTAAAATAGTCCTCCCGAACCTGGCGAATCTTCTGAACTAGATCAGCATCCCCCACACATTGCAAGACAATTTTGTTATTTTGCTCCACCGAGTTACCCGACATAGCCTCAAAAAATTCTTCCGACTCTTTATATCCTAAAGCCTGAAAACCTTTTTTCCATCCTTCTTTGTACAAGCGTTCGCTATCAATAAGGGTTCCATCCAAGTCAAAAATGATCATCTTCTTCCGACTCAAATCTATCATTGCTGACCTCCTATTTTACTTTTATAAGCTTCAATCAATTTTTTGTTGATCACTAATAACAGCATTCTTATCCCAATCAACGCCCTCACTAGCTTAATCCCATTGTAACCGATGATTGTAGAAGCGTCCACGTTATAATAAAGCGTTTACACTTTTAAAGTTACCTCTCCTAAACGCAAAATCTTCAGAAAAATCCGCCTCAAGCCTAGTATACACTTACGTCACATTCAAGTATACTTAGCTATAGAAAAGGAGTTGAAAAGAATGATTGTTACTACAACAAACGAAATTGCAGATTATCATGTAACAAGCTACAAGGGAATCGTATTTGGGGAAGTCATCTCTGGGGTTAACTTTTTAAAAGATATCGGTGCAGGTCTTCGCAATATTTTCGGGGGACGGTCTGCTGGCTATGAAGAAGAATTAACCAAAGCGCGTGAAGAAGCCTTGGAAGAAATGAGCAGACGAGCAAAAGCTTTAGGCGCAAATGCTGTCATAGGCGTTAAAATGGACTATGAAGTTTTGGGCGCTGACAATGGTATGCTGATGGTCACTTCTTCTGGAACAGCTGTCATCATCGAGAAAAACTAGTATTCCAAAAAAAGGATCAGAAAGTTATACAAGACCTAGAAGATGTAATAATCGAGAAAAACTAACATTCAAAAACAATAAACTCCCCTACTGATCAGTCAAATTTTTCAAACTAAAAAGGCCTCTAACGCACCTTATAAAAGTGCATCAGAGGTCTTTTCTTATCCTATCTTTACTACAACATCAGTAGAGATTTGTAGAAGATTCAACCTTACAGCTTAATAACCTTCTCGATAGTAGTCGTCTCCTTTATAAAGGTCATGCAAGCTAAAAATAGATTCCCGTCCAGGCATTTGTAGTGGCATCCGTGGATCTGAAAAGAGAGTGATTAAAGCTGGTGGCAATTTAGAAATCTTAATTTGTTCCGGAGAAATCGCCGTTACAATTTCATTTCCTCGCCCTTCCATAATCTTCTTCCCAAATTCTGGGTCAATTAAAGTACCCCGACCTACTGCCACTAAATCCCCATAGTTCAAGGCATCTTGAGCTTTTTCTTCATTGGTCACGCCACCAACCACAATCAATTTCACATCATCTGGCAAGACTTCTCTATAAATTTGTGAATAGGATTTATCATAGCCAGCTGGAATATTCTTGTAGTTCAAATTAGACACATGGATGTAGTCAAAGTCATAATTCTTACCCAAATCTTCCACTAATTGCTTGGAATCTTCAATCGTGTAACCGACATTTTCCCCATGAATTTCTTCTGGGCTGATCCGATAACCCACGATAAAGTCTTTTGGCGCTTCTTCACGAATCACTTTAAAGACTGCATCATTGACCATCCGGATAAAGCGCGTCCGATTTTCGTATGAACCTCCCCATTGGTCTGTCCGTTGATTTGACCATTTAGAGAAGAATTGTTGGTGCAGATAATGATTAGCCCCATGAATTTCTAAACCATCATAACCAGCTTTAATAGCCCGACGAGCTGCTGCACCGAAAGCTTCAATGACTTCATAAATTTCTTTTTCAGTGATTTCTTCTACTGGGTAATCCAAGAAGCTAAAATCGATCTTACTTGGTGCTAAAGCACGTCCCCCGTGTCGAGCAGGATAATTAGATTCTCTCCCCGAGTGGTTGATTTGAAGAATAGCCTTATTCCCTTTAGCCTTT
Organism: Atopobacter sp. AH10; assembly: GCF_003664595.1. Taxonomy (GTDB): domain Bacteria; phylum Bacillota; class Bacilli; order Lactobacillales; family Aerococcaceae; genus Atopobacter. Next base: position 85,476 of record NZ_QXPZ01000019.1, on the reverse strand, counting down.
AATAATTTCGCGATCTTAGCCAAACCTTCGATATGTTCGTCACTTTGGATCCCCAATTGTTCCTTATTTGCTCCCCAAGTGTGAGAAGGCCCGCCATCTTTAATGACATAGCAATATTCCACAATGATCATAGAAGCTGATTCCGGACGAACAGCATAATAGTCTAAAGTATCCTGACTCACAAAGCCTCCACTCAAACCTGAATTTGTTAACATTGGAGGTTGTACAATCCGACCATTAATCTTTGCTCCATGGCGAAAAGTAACTTGATCGGTTAATTTTTTTACCATTAGACCTCATCCTTTCTCTGCAATAGTTCCCTTTCAGTTTAACAAATAAATCCATCACCCGTCTAGAAAAAAACAGGAAAAGCAACTAGACGCCCTATTCCTACTCTTATATGCGATTTATCCTTAAATGATAGTTTTTTTATTCAAAAAAATCACCTCTCAAGTCACTCTTGAAAGGTGATATGGGGATTCGTGTATCTTACTTAAACTAAGAGATTATATTCGTCCTCTAGTTCTATCTCTATCATTTATTTCATCTAGGCTGAGAGACTAGCTACTTCTCTAAAAAATTCCAAATCTACTGGGCTAATCCTTACCAAACTAACCCCTAGTTCACATATTTATCCCGAAGGATTTGGGCTGCTTCCGTCATATGCTTCAATTTTTCTTGGATCACTGGATAAGGATTAAGTGGCCTTTGTGCAAAGGTTGCAAAGCCACAGTCTGGATTCAGCCAAATCCGTTCAGCTGGCAGGTATTTCAGCGCTTCTTCTACCCGATTGACAATGTCCTCTACACTTTCCACCTCATCACTTCTAGGGTTGATGACTCCTAAACCTAAAATAATTTCGTCAGCTAAGTCATTATTTTTAAAAAGCAGGCCGACATCCCCTGCACGTGGCGTAGAAAATTCAAGATTCAACATCTTAGCGCCAACCTTGGTAAAGAATTTGGATAACTTGTCATAAGCCCCTTCAAGGAGTGCTGATTCATCCTTGGTCCAATTCCCCCGACAAACGTGGATAGCCCCAATAGAACCAGAAGCATTAATCAAGTCTAAAACAGGTTTCATCAATTCTTCGGCAAATTTCAATTCTCGGTCAACCTTGACCTTCGCTGATAAAGCCCCTCAGTAGAAGGAAGAACCTGCTTCAGCACAGTTGAAAACCACATCAGAAAGGATAGGCTCATCCAATTGAATAATATCTACTCCTAAATCAATCAAACGTTTGGTTTCATTCAAGACCATTTCTTGAATATCTTTCCCTAATTCTTTCCGACTATCGTAAAATTTCCCTGCCATCTCATCCATCCACATGGAACGAGTCAGTAGGTAAGGACTTGGAATAGTGGCCTTAATCGGGTGATCTGTCATTTTCTTTAATTGCTGCATTTCTTTATAATCCAGTTCTGCATCTAAAGCAATCTTATCGACAATCACCGGGCTACTTAATGTATCATCCAAAGCATCCATATTGGCCCGACTTTTTTCAAATTGCTCCCGATCTTCCAAACTAGCAGAAATTTCTTCCAAAGACATTAATTGAATCCCTGGGACTTTTTCAGCCACGAAAGACATGTAATTATCCCGATCTAATTCCCCATTAACCACTACATCAATGCCACATTCCTCTTGAAAGCGAACAATTTCTTCGGTTTCTTTTGCTAGCAAAGCTTGATAGGCAGTTTTACTTTCTTCTGTCTGATCCATCGCTTTGGCTTTAGCCTTTAACAAGTCTTGACTTCTCGGCATACTCCCCATTAAAGAAGTCGTAAACGCCTGATAGGTCTTGGCCATAATTCTCCCCCTTTACTATTCATCTACATGATATCATACCGCTAATTATTCAAAAATTCTATTATACAGGCCTGAAAAACGAAGGAGCTAAAAGTCCAAAAAGCAAAAGACAAGCTACCAGATCAGTCCAGTAACTTGTCTAAAGCTAAATCTTTTTAAGATGACATAATGAACAATTCTGGACTAAGGTTTGATGATGTGATCGCTAGCTGCTAAAATGTCAACCACTTCACCCATGGTTGTCACGCCACCAACTTCTAACTTCTTATCCAATTCTAAGAAGTTCAAGCAAATACCGCAAGAAAGAATATTAACTCCTGCTGCTTCTAAAGCTTTCAAGTCATCAATAGCTTCAGACCCCTTGCAAGTTAAAGCAACCCCTTCACCATAAAGAATGATGTTTTTAGGTTTTTCTTCTCTTTCAGCAAGAGTATGAATAAAACCAAGCATCAAGGTTTGAGTTAGAGATTCTTCCCCTTTACCCATTTCTTTAGAAACAATAACAACATCGTATGCCATAAGTTTCTTCCTCCTCAGTTTTTCATTTACTACACGCTTATTTTAGCACCTTTAATCGATAGTGGAAATCGTTTTCAAAAAACATCATAAGTAAGTCAATTTCATTTAATACCTAAATAAGTCCATTTATTCATACTTTATTAACTTAATTTCCATTTACCATGCTATTAAATAGATTGCTTAAGTCATTTACCTTAGCAAACGATCTTCATCTAAAAATATTCTGCTCACTTTTTTCGCTAAAATTAGCTATAAAAAAATGGCTTATCTATGTGAGATAAGCCACTGACTCCTCCTATAAAAGACTAGCATCCTATTCCCTTTAATCTCGCTTAGTCGCCAAACGAACAGCAGAGATTAAAAGAATCATGCTGACTAAGATATTCAAAGTTAAAGCTTCATGTAAAAATATGCTGGCAAAAAAAGTCGCAAACATAGCTTCAGAGGTCAAAATGATAGCTGCCAAACTAGCTGGAAGTCGTTTAATCCCATATATTTGCAGGACATAACACATAATGGTCGAAAAGAGCGTTAAGTAAACCAACAAGCCTATTTCCAGTGGGGTATGGAAAGCTATTCGTGCGCCAGACAAAAAGCAAGCAAGAAAAGCCAAGCCAGCTGTCACGCTAAATTGGATAAAGGTAATCAGCTTGACACTGCTCCCTTTCATTCGAGAAGAAAAAATAAGGTGCAAAGAAAAGAAAACCGCGTCAATCAAAGACAAAACTGTTCCTAAATTAAGGGCAAGGCCGGCACTATTTAAGGTCAGAAATCCCACCGCTATCAAGGCAAGAAGGCTGGCCATAAATATCTTTTTCCCTGGATGCTTTTTATAGATGAACCAAAGAAAGTACGGAGTAAAAATAACATTTAGTGCGGATAAAAAAGCATTGTTAGCCACTGTAGTCAATTTCAAGGCAAAACTTTGCGTCGTAAAACCCATAAATAAGCAAAATCCAGAGGGTATCCCTTGTTTAAATTCTTTCCACTGGATCGTCTTTATTTCCTTAAAAAATAAAGCTAGCATGATGAGGGCTGCCAAAGAAAAACGGACGGCCAAAAGTGCCATAGTATCCACAGTTTCTAGTGACTTAGACAAGGCGACAAATCCTCCACCCCATACACATGTCGCCATTAGAATAGCCAACATTCCCTTTGTTTTTTCTGACATGTTCCTACCTCTTTCGAAGATCTGCTCTTGTGTTCAAAAATACTACTGACTGACTTTCCAATCTTATTTTTTGTAGACTTTCACCAGTAAGTTATCCGGACAAGCCACTCTCATAAAAAATGTTCGCTTCCTAAGAGGTCACGAACATTTTAAATTATTAGCTATTCCTAAGCGATTAAGGTTTAGCTCCCTTCTTCTTAGCCTCTTGAAGAGCCTCCATCAAGAGATTTTTGTAAGCCTTATAAGCATCTTCTTTCCCATAAAAATGGATTTTATCCGTTCCTTCATAGAATTCTGGATGCTTTTCAGAAAAAGCTTGCCAATCCATGATCGCTATATACTTGTTGGCCTTGGCAATCTTCCGCATGGCTTCAGCCACATAGGTCAGATTATCTCGTCCATTATAAGGGGTCACAAAAACAACTTTTCGTCCAGCTGGAATTGCCTTGAGTATTTCTTTTAGATAGTACTTCGGTGAATCTTGATTATTCGTTCCCAAAGCCACAACAACATACTCGCCTAATTGATTTTGCTGCCTCAATTCTCTAATCACATCTGCTCCCACTTCCAGCAGACGACTACCTTTAGCATCAACACTCAGATTGCTTACGCTACTTTCCAAATAATTCTTTGGTCCAAGCGCTACACTATCCCCAATAACCGAAATGGATCCTTTTTTGTGCATATCCGCTGGCATCAAGATCTTGACGTCCCGATTGCTATCAGCTAGAGCGTCTCCCCCTGCCATTTTAACACTTTGCGATAAGTTGTTAATATCCGCTTCAATCTTCTGCACATCTCCTTCAACCGTCTTTTCCCAAATTTGTTTTTCCAAACTGAGCATGTCTGGTTCTCTATAGCGCACCAAGCCACTTAAAGCGATGATCAAAAATGGACTAGCTAGAACAAGTAATCTTGCCCTAAAGGATTTCGGTTTTAATGGTAGAAAAGCAATCTCTTCTCCTCTAAACAAGGGTTCCCATATTTTTTGGTTAAGGATAACTGCCCCTATGATTAAAAATAGAATTATCGGATATTTGATGAAGGAACTGGTTAAACTAGAGACCATCACCATAAAAGGATAATGGAAAATATAGACCCCATAAGTGTAACTGGCTAATTTAGTGATCAGTTTTGGCTCATAGACATGTTCAGCATTCAGACATTGAGCAATCGCAAAAGCTGTCAGTATATCGATAACGAAAAAGCCGACGAGATAGGTTTGTTGGTCATTATAATTCAGTAGCAAGGACAAAATTAAAGTAACCACAGTTAAAGTTCCTAGAGCTAAGGCTGGCGATAAACGAGGAATTTGATGATCTTCTAAAAAGACTGCCAAGAAAGCCCCTAAGAACAAGGAGTTCATCCGAGTAAAATCAGAGAAATAATTAAATGAGGTGCCGAGCTTCCCAGTTAACACCCCTATATACAAAATAAGGTAGGAAATAAGAGTCAAGGCCAGTAAGAGACGTTTCAAATAAATTTTTATGCCTTTAAAATCTAAAGCTTTCTTCTTTGCCACTTGGAGGATAGCCAGTATAAGGACAGGCATTAAGATATAAAAATGAATTTCCAAGGCCAAAAACCAGGTATGGAGGAAAATATGCTTAATAAATTGCGCTTCATATGAGCCACCATTGAGAATTTCATACCAGTTCGTATTAAAGGATAATACAGCAGCAACTTGTTGGGGTAAGCCGACCAAATAATCTGTTGACACAAATTGAACAAAGACTAAAGAAATGATCAGCATCAGCAAAATAGCTGGAACAATACGAATAAAACGTCTATTTATAAACCGCCCTAGATGAATATGTCCCGTCTGATTAATCTCTTTTAAAAAATTGCGCATGAGCAAATAACCAGACAAAACAAAAAGAATGTTCACCCCTAAAAAACCAGCAGGAAGGATCTTATCAAAGAAATGGTAGATAAGGATCACTACAATAGCAAAAACTCTCAGTGTATCTAAACCTTTAATTCTCATCTTTTACAGCCTTTCTCACCCAATATCCTTTACCTTTCAGCCAAACCGTTCCTTTTGGAGCAGTATAGCTTACATTTTTGGCCATTTTATTTCCATTAAAAGTCCCCTTATAAACAGAACCATCATCAAATCGGAATTCACCTTTCCCATAAAAACGACCATCTTTAAACTTTCCTTCGTAACGACCTTTTTTTTCTACCGTCAAAAAGCCCTGATCCGTAAATTTATCTTGCTTAATAATTCCCGTATAGGTCATATTTGATCCGAATGGCTTTTTCACCACAAGAGTCTTTGCCGGACGACAAAAGGCAAAGGCAGTACACACTGCCATGAAGACTAGCATGCCCCTTTCAAATAGGCTAAAAAAGTTGTCTTTTTTCCTTTTTTCCATGACCAAACTCCCTTTCTTTATTCTTTTTTATTCTATCATGAATCCCTCATCCATAGTAGGGAAAAAAGACCAACAACTGAAGGCAAAACAATATTTCCTCCCATTAAGAAAAGGCTATCCTCTACATGAGAATAGCCTTTTTATTAAGGAGTTGTGATATCAATTACTAGCTAAATTTTAATTATCTGACCGTGCAAAGCCATTCTTCATAGCCATACTAGCGACATAAAGCACTGTATCTAATAGATCAGTGGTTTCTTCTTCTAGGTAAGCTGCCATTTCTTCATTAGCTTCTTCTAGCAAATCATGCACATCAATTTGACCTTCTTCTGCCAAGAATTTCTTATCTGTCTTATTGATGATTTCATGCCCCTTAGATTGGACAGCCAGTTGGTAACGTTCCACATGTTGATTAGTCGTGTTAAAGTGCGGATCACATAAAGCAGCTATAATCCGATTAGCCCAGTAAACATTTTCAACGCTTGGTTTAAGCGTCGTATTGCTCAAATATTCTGGTGTCTTCCGCACGTTAGGGTAAAATGGCACGATAGCATTATAGACATTAGAGCCAAAAGCTAGCCATTGAATCGAACGAATGGCTTCTGGCATATATGGACGAATTTGCGTAATCCCTAAAACATCATTACGGCTAATCCCTATTGGACGGAATATCCCTTTTTCATTCGGATTGGTGTTGTTCCCATAGCAATCATATGGTGTTCCTTGATAATGATGACTCATCACATATTTGACATCTTCAATAGTGATCTTGCGTTCCGGCACTAAACACCAAGGTAAGTTTTCAGAATCTGGTCGATAATCCGCATCTGGTCCATCCCACTTGTAAGAATTGCGGTTAAAGTATCTCAACATAATCCAAGCACGAGGAGTGTTGTAAACCTTGTCGGAGTCACTATTCGTTCCAAAAACAAGACGTGGGTTAAATTTCCCATCTTTGTTCAAGTTCAAATGATTTTCTTCAACAAATTCTTTCAAATCGTCAGAGCATAGGAAGTTTTCCTTGTCTTCAAAGTCAAAATAGTCACTTCCTAATTGATTAGGATTCACAACATAGGCATCATCTGGAACTCGTCTAGCCATCCAATGATGCCCACCAATCGTTTCTAACCACCAAATTTCGTCTACATCATGAATAGCGATAGCATTGACTTCATAGGTACCATATTTTTCCAACAAAGCGCCCAGTCTTAACACACCTTCACGAGCTGTTGAAATATATGGAAGAACAATCGTCACAAAGTCTTCTTCTCCAATACCGCCCTTCTTCACTTCACCTTCAACATATTCTACAAGAGGATCGGCTCCAAGAACTAATTCATTTACCGCAATGGTTTCAGTAGCTGTTAAAGCAACATTCTTTTCGTTAACGCCACAAGCCCCCCAAACACCTCTCCATTTCTTAACATTTGGGACACAAGTATAGCGCATTGGATTGTCTGGTAGCTCAATTTCGCAATCTGTCCGAACAGATTTATAGTGGATCGGTTGATCTTTTGGCTCAACAACGATAAATTTCTTTGCTTTAAACATGCCAGATGCTGAATCTTCAATTCTAGCCGCAATAGTTGATCCATCATAACTAGCATTTTTACCAACAAGAATTGTTGTACAAGACATAAGAAAGAAACCCCCTTAATCAATGATATAAGATATTGAAGCACTTACACCCTATAGCCTAGACCCATTTTAAGGACTTGTCAACAGGTGAAAAAGGCGCTTACATCTGTCTTATTTCCTTTTAATATCTAAAAGAAGAACGTCCAGCTAGCTGACTAGATCTTTCCTAAAAAAAGGTAGCTCCCACTTTTCTGCATTCCTACAGATCTCTTCACTTTTTTATGACCTATCTTTTCTTACCAGATGAGGGCATTTAGGGCCTACTTTTCTATATTCTTTTTACCTAGATAAAAATTTTCTCATTCCAAACTCTATAACGATCAGAGCAATTTTCTTAAATTTTGCTTCTTTTATAGTCTATTAAAAGCGGAATCCCTCAAACTCTTATCTGAGGATATGATTGATAGACTAACTAAGCCTCTTGTCTTAGGTAATGATTTGGCGTAACTTCTAGCCACTTCCCTGTATTAGACACTTCTCGATCAAAAATAAGCCTTTTTCTTTCCCTTTCATGGTCGGGATCTGGTAAAGGAATGGCTGACAAAAGGCTTTTCGTATAAGGGTGTTGGGGATTGCGATAGAGTTCCTCTGCCTCGGCTAATTCGAGCAAATGCCCATGATACAACATAGCTATACGATCAGAAAAATATTTCACCATCGATAAATCGTGGGCAATAAAGAGATAAGTTAAGCCTAACTTTTCTTGTAAATCGGATAGTAAATTAACAATATGGGCTTGAATGGAAACATCTAAGGCTGAAATAGGCTCGTCGCAGATGATAAATTCTGGTTCTACTGCTAATGCTCTCGCAATTCCAATCCTTTGTCTTTGTCCCCCTGAAAATTCGTGAGGATAACGTGAGCCATGCACTTTTTGTAAGCCCACTAATTCCAACAAATCGTCCACTTTCTCTTCCCTTTCTTTGGGACTTGCCGCTAATCCATGAATATCTATCCCTTCACCGATAATGTCTCTCACTTTCATTCGAGGGTTTAAAGAGGCATAAGGGTCTTGGAAGATCATTTGCACTTTTTTTCGGTAAGCCAGGAGTTCTTTCCCTTTCAATCGACTGATTTCTTTTCCTTCGTAAATAATCTTCCCTGAACTAGCGGGATATAAACGAGCAATCAAGCGCCCGATAGTTGATTTCCCTGAACCAGATTCCCCAACCAGTCCAAAACTTTCTCCCTTATTGACCTGAAAACTCACTCCATCTACTGCCCTTACTTCATGGTGCTTATCTAAGTGAAAGGTTTTGACTAAATGATCTAGTTCCAGTATAGGAGTGCTTTGTTCTTTTTCAGCTTGCTTATATTCTTCACGCTCTTCTGTCGCTGATTTGCTCCAATCGATTTTGGTCATCTATCTTCTCCTCCTTCCTCGCTTGATAATAAGCGAATCGTTTTTGAATATGCTCTGGTAAAACGAGTCGTGGGGCTAGAGGATGCAAAAGCCAAGTCGCCGCATAATGATCTTCTTCCACTTGAAATAAAGGGGGTTCCATCTCCCAATCAATAGCTAAAGCATAAGCATTTCTTGCCGCAAAGGCATCTCCTTTTGGAGGATGAATCAATACTGGGGGTGTCCCTGGAATGGTATGTAATCGGCCTTTTGTTTCAAGTGTGGGCAAAGAAGCTAGTAAACCCCAAGTATAGGGGTGTTGAGGATGATAGAAAATTTGATCCACTCGACCAGTTTCTACAATTTTGCCTGCATACATCACGGCTACTCTATCCGCAATTCTAGCAACCACTCCTAAATCATGGCTAATAAATATCATCGCCATTCCAGCTTCTTCTTGTAATTTCTTTAAAAGCTCAATGATTTGGGCTTGGATCGTCACATCTAAAGCGGTAGTAGCTTCATCCGCAATCAAAAGCTTTGGCTTGCCCGCTAAAGCTATAGCAATCACGATTCTTTGCCTTTGCCCTCCTGATAATTGATGGGGGTATTGGAAAAGACGTTCTTCGGCTTGCGTCAGCCCACATTTCTCCAATAGATGGATCGCTTCTTTTCTAGCTTCTTTCTTTGAAAATCCCCGCTTATAGAGCAATACTTCTTCAATTTGCCGACCAATGGTTAATGTCGGGTTCAAAGCAGTCATTGGATCTTGAAAGACCATGGCGATCTCGCTCCCCCGTATTTTTTGAAAGCCTTTATCGTCTAATGTCGTTAGCTCTCGTCCAAGATATTGAATAGACCCCGCTACAATTTCCGCATTTTTCCCTAAAAGACCCATTAGGCTTCTTGAACTGACTGTTTTCCCTGAACCTGATTCCCCAACAATAGCCAAAGTTTCCCCTTGCCGTAAGTGAAAACTAATCGAACGTACCGCTTCCACCTCACCATCCTGACTATGAAAATGAATTTCTAAATCCTTCACTTCCAGCAAAATATCTTCTTGCGCAGAAGCATTTACTGCTTGATCTGCTCTTCCTGAAACATCTTCTCTTACTTTTTTTAGACCAGCTCCTTGATTTGCCTCATTTTCAAAAGTATCTACTTTTTCTTGCTTTTTTCCTCCTGTCATCACATCACCTCTTTCTGATATCGTATAAATTTATTTATGCATTATCTTTTATGCCTTAGTTATTTAATTTTTCGTTTTTGGGTCAAAAGCATCCCGAAGCCCATCTGCCAGCAAGTTAAATGCCAACATTAATATGGAAATAACAGCTGCTGGATACCACATGAGATGAGGATAAAATCTGAAAGTTTTATAGCCATCATTGATCAAAGTCCCTAAAGAAGCTGCTGGAGCTGGTAGGCCAATCCCTATAAAACTCAAGAAAGCTTCAAAGAAAATAGCACTTGGCAAGGCGAACATGACTTGAACAATAATCAGACCTAGCATATTGGGCAATAAATGTTTTAGAAAAATACTCGGCGTAGATTGCCCTAGGACACGTGCCGCAAGGATATATTCTTGTTGTTTTAAACGCAAGGTTTTCGCCCGAACCACTCGAGACATCGAGATCCATGAGGTCAAGGAAATCGTAAGGATAATGGACAGTAAGCCAGGCTTTAGCACCAAAAGTAATAAAATAACGATGACTAGATTAGGTACGCCAGAAAGAATCTCAATCACCCGTTGCATGAGTGTATCTACCTTCCCACCTAGCCATCCAGACACCAAACCATAAGTCACTCCAAAAATCACATTCAAGAAAGCAGCCACAAAGGCGATCAATAAAGAAATACGCAAGCCGTACAAAATACGTGAGAGCAAGTCCCTACCCAAGGCATCTGTCCCCAAATAGAAATATTGGCCTTTTGGAACTTGCGCTAATTGATAGGCATCAACCGGAGCAGATCCTTTTGTATGGTTAAATCCATCGAAAAGTGACCAATGACTTAAAGCCGGTATCTTTGGTGGCAAATTGGCGAAAGATGGCTCTTGCGCAATAGGCGAACGTGGCGACAAAACAGGCGCTAAGACGGCAATCCCTATTAAAATAAGTAGCACTAAAAGAGAAAGCAAAGCTGCCTTATTCTTTTTTAAACGTCTAAAAGCATCTTGAAAAAAGTCTTGAGAAGGACTTTCCCTTTCTTCTAACTCTTGCTGATTAAGTCCCTCATCAAAGCGAAAATCATCTGGACTTAAACGAGGGTAGGAAGATAGCAAGGCCTTATTGTAGGCTGTATCAGGCATTTTAGGAAGTGTCGCTGTTGCCACCCCTTGCGTATGTCTAGCCTTTCCTAAATCACGCCTAGAAAAATCATCTATCTGATTCATTCAGCTTCACCTCCTGAAAGCTTCATCCGAGGATCAATCCACCCATACAAAATATCTACCAATAAAATAAACACTAAAAGAAAGCTGGAGTATAAAATAGTGATCCCCATAATAGTTGGATAATCATTCACTAAAATAGATTTCGTAAATTGCTCCCCAATCCCAGGAATGGAAAAGATATTTTCAATCACTAAAGACCCTGTCATCAACCCAGCTGTCATAGGCCCTAAGATAGTTAAAAGGGGAATAATCGCATTACGTAATGCATGTGAAAAAATTACATAGCTCTTTGAAAATCCTTTTGCTGTGGCTAATTCAATATAATCCGTGTTCAAGACCTCTACCATCTCTGTCCGGACAAACCGAGCGGCATCTGCTGTTGGCCCAATAGCTAAAGCTAAAGTAGGCAAAATGGTCGATAGAAACCCGTCCTTCCAAAAAGCAATAGGTAGGCAATGCAAAGTCACAGCAAAAACAAATTGTAAGGCGACAGCGAAAACAAAATTAGGAACCGATCTTCCCCCAATTGCCAAAACCGAAGTCAAATAATCTAAGCAAGAATTGTGCTTTACGGCTGCAATACAGCCTAATAAAGTCCCTACTATTGTTCCCAATAACATTGCCTGTAAGCCTAATTGAATAGAAGGGAGAGCACGAGCTTTAATCAAGTCCGTCACTGGCGTGTTATTGAATTGGAAAGAAATACCTAAATCCCCTCTCAAGGCATTGGCCAAATAGTGACCATATTGTTGCCAAAGGGGCAAATCTAAATGGTATTTAGCCTTTAAACTAGCCAATTGAGAAGCGGTTAACATTTCTTCATTAGCAAATGGTGAACCTGGGAGAAATTTCATCAAGAAAAACGTTAGAGAAACGATAAGCCACAAGGTGATCAAAAGATAGATCACTCGTTGAATCAAATAGCGTCGATAAGTCAAACGATAAACCTCCTTAATAAAGAACACCACTTGCCTCCTTGATCACACAACATCAAAAGCCAATCAAGGAGGAAGTAGCGCTCAATCCTAATATATTTCCCCTCACGTCTCTTAAACTGATAGGGGCGTTGCTCACCTAAGCCTAAACTAGCACTCCAGTAGGAACCAAACCGACTACTTCCCTAACCCTCTAGCTATCAGTAAGGGTAAAACAGTGGAAAAAATCGGGGGGAGATGAGTTTTACAAAGAGCGCTAGAATAGGCCTAAGCAAGAATCAAGTAACTCATTGAATGAGGCTAAATGCACTCATCTTGGCACATTTAGCCAAGTTGCCTCGTTAAAAGCCCAGTCTATTTCTTTTCTTCAACCCGTAAAGTGGTATAGTCAATAGCTTTGCCTGGGATAGTGGCAATCTTTTTAATTTTCTTATCCACTAGGTAACTGGAATTGTTTTGAATCGTTGGGATAAAAGCTTTATGTTCCGCCAAGTAATTTTCAGCTTCATGCAGAGCCTTTTCTCGTTCAACTTCTTTGCCTGGTTGAGATAATTCTCCTTCAATCTTATCCAGTTGTTCATCAAAGGCTTTATCAACATATTGACCATGATTGTGGGTCACGCCAGTTCTAAAGTTAGCAATATATTCCAAGGCATCTCCAGAGTCCCCTTGCCAACCACCTAGAGCTAAATCAAACTGATGGGCTAATAGTTTCTTAAAGCGAGCTTTAGCCGGAAGAGGAAGCAGGTTAATCTTAATCCCTTTCAAGTTGTTATTCACTTGCCCTTGGATATATTCTCCAATCTTTTTAGGCCCTTCCGCATCAGTCACTAACAAATCAAATTCTACTTTATCCACTCCCAGCTCTTTCTTCGCTTTAGCCCAATAAGCTTTAGCCTTTTTCAAGTCATACTTTCCAAAATCTTTTGAATCTTCTGTAAAATCTTTACCAGATTTTGGATCAAATACCGAGTTTGGTGCTACTAAGCCTTTAACTGGAGTAGCATTACCAGAGAGAATTTTTTCTGCTATAGTCTTGCGATCGATCGCATAAGATAAAGCTTGCCGTAAGTTTTCATTGTTTAAAGCTTTCGCATAGCCAATACCTAATTCTAGATAGGAATGAGATGATCCTGGGAAAGATTTTAATTCTTTTTTGCCTCGATACTGATTCAATAAAGATCCTGAAATTGGTGCAATGTCTGCTTCCCCTGATTCGTAAAGATTGACAATAGTATTAGGATCTTTCACAATAGCGACCTGTACTTCATCCACTTGAACCTTCTTCGTATCATAGTAATTTGGGTTCTTTTCATAGCTATAATTCATACTCGTCGAATCCCACCCCTTGACCACGAAAGGCCCATTAGAAAGGATCTTATCCGAACTTGTCCCATAGCCCTCTCCAGCTTTTTCAACAAAACTTTGACTTTGAGGGAAGAAATTCGTACCAGCTAACAAGTTCAACACATTAGGCAAAGCTTTTTCGACTGTTACTTTTAATTCATCATCGCTAATTGCCTCAACCCCTAATGTTTCCGGTTTAGCTTTTCCATCTACGATAGCTTCCCCATTTTTCAAAAAAGTTGCTTTACGTGCATTGGCAGAAGCTGTTTTAGGATCCGCTAAACGTCTGAAAGCATAAACATAATCTTTAGCGGTAATTTTCTCACCATTAGAGAATTTAGCTTCTGGGCGAAGTTTAAAGCTGTAAGTTAGCCCATCTTCTGAAACTTTTGGTAATTCTATCGCTCCAGCAGGAACAATCTTTCCTTCATCATTGAACTTCACTAAGCCCTCGCCAATTTTAGATAAAGCGTCTTGAGAAATAACATCGTAACATTTCACTGAATCAAAAGCCGTCACTTCAGCCGTTTCAATAGCCTTTACCACTATCTTTTCTTCTTTTTCTTTAGCTTCGATGCTTTGCGGATGAAGAATAGGTTTCAACACTAATTCTTGTGCTCCAGAAATGGTCAAAAGGCCTAAAGCTACGACGCTAGCCAGACGAATAGGTAATTTTTTGGTCATAAATATTCCTCCTTGATACATGTGCCCAAGGATGAAACAAAAAAAGCCTTCATCCCCTTGCACGTTTATAATGCAAAAGGATGAAAGCCAAAGCTTCCACGGTACCACCTTTTTTTATAGTATTATCACTAATACTACCTCATTAAGTACGTCAGAATGATCTGATTATACTCTTTCTCTGTAACGGGAGATCCCGACAATCACTCACTGGAAGCTTGCAACTGTACTGCTCCAAGACCATTTTCACTAGCTTTCCTCGATCGACTCCCACCTAACGCCGACTCTCTGAGCAAGTTCCACTAATTACTTATCTCTTCAACGCATCTCTTAACTTGTGCTTTACTATATCAAGGCAATTATACCCTGTCAAGCCATTTCTTTAAATTTCTTTTAAGTCTAGTATCAAAAACCACTATAAAAGCTTGCTATTTAGGGACTTTTTAGAGGATATTTTTTTGAAAATTTTTATCCCCTACAACTTCCCCTAACTTATTTCGCCTCTAACAATTTTTCTTTAGCATGTATTAAGTTAGTGATCAGATCACAATAAGGCGTAGGAATCCCATAGGCTTTCCCTTTTTCACTAATCGCCCCGTTTAAGTAATCAATTTCCGTTAGCCGATGATTCTTTATCAAATCTTGGTACATAGAAGGGTAATGCTTCCCATTGGTTTGTGGGTCATAACAGGAGTGAATGTTGGCAAGAATTTCTTCTTTTTCTAAATGAACATCTTCTTTGGCCGCTACAGCTAAGAACTCATCCACAATAGAATGAATCATATTTTCCGTACTTGGGCATGCCCCCACTTCAGCCATATTCGCCTCCAAAATGGTGCAAAGACTATTCATACAGCCATTTAAGGAAGCTTTCCGATAAATCATTTCCTTAATATGACTAGCATAATGCGCATTTAAGCCTGCTTTTGTTAAGACAGCCGCTATTTCTTTTCCAACAGCTTCTTGACTTTTATCTACAGCCCCCAAATGAACGGATCCCTTCCCAAAAAGTTTCACTCGTCCAGGGCCTTCCATTCCAGCTGTCCACATGGTCGTCCCAATGAAAACTTGTTCTAGAGAAAGATACTTTTCAATCACTTTCTCATGGCCGATTCCATTCAATAAGCACAATAATTTGGTATTTTTACTAATATTTCCTGAAACGGCTTGTAACATGTCTTCTAATTGGGTGGACTTGGTAAATAGGATCAACAGATCAATGGTCAAGTCAGTTGGAATAGCCGTCATATCATAGGCTTTAATCTGGTCAATCACTTCTTCCCCATTATAATTCGCCTGCAAGCCCTTTTCTTCTAAAGCCAAAACGTTGGCCTTATAGCCATCAATAAATGTAACTTCTTCCCCACTACGGTGCAACATCAAGCCAAATCTCATCCCCATAGCCCCTGCACCAGCAATTGTGATCTTCATCATTCCACCTCTACTCTAGCCATTCGCTTCCTTAGCGTCTAGCTGAATCCTCCTAATGCTTCAATCCAGCTGATGGGAAAGCTTGGCTCCTCTTTATCCCAGCCATTCTATAAGCTGAGTGCTTAAATTTCTACTCACCTTATTTTATCACTTCTCTATGCCTAGGCCAGAAAAAGCACCCAGCTTTTAAACAGATACTATCAGCTGAGTCTATCTCTTTTGCCGTCCGAAAAGGAGCTAATTTAAATGGTAAGCACTGGACAAGTATCCAGCCCAAGCTTTTACAGACCTAAACGAAGGTAATTAGCATATACTCTTTCTTCTACTTCTCTTTCACTAATGCCCTTCACTTTTGCTATCTGATCCATAATGGCCAAGAGCCGATCTGGGAAGCCATAGCCAAGGCCCAGCCATTCCGACGAATCTGGTCCATCTGTTTCAGTTAGGATACGATCCATTGGTAAACGACGGATCAATTCTTTCGTTAAAGCTGACACACCTGCATCCACGCTAATCGTAAAATAAATCCCTAAGTCTAAATAATCTTTTACTAAGTCTAAGGGGCCAGAATACCAATGAATAATAGTCGCCTCTAGTTGGTGGCTTCTCAAATAGGAAAGAATTTCCCTCTCTGCTCCCTTGGTATGGATATTCACGAGCTTATGATATTTTTCCGCTTGTTCTAAGAAAAAGCCAAAAACTTCTCGTTGGCGTCCATAAAATTGACTCCGTTTTTCCCAAAAATAATCCAAGCCAATTTCTCCAAAAAAATCAGCATCCGCTAAATACGGCTCTAAATTTTCTAAAGACGTTTGCTCATCCACAGACCAAGGATGGATCCCAAAACCTTTCTTAATATAAGGGCACTTCTCTGCTACAGCTTGAATACTGGCATATTCTTCCACTGTTTGTCCATTTGCCAAGGTTATTATCTGCAAATTATTTATCATGTCCAAGGCTTTTGCCGTATTCTCTTTATAATGACTCAGATGATCATGCGCATTTACTAACATCAGTGACCGTCTCCTTTAAAACAAGGCTTTTTTATATAAGATAAAAGAGAAAATATCTTATTGTAGACTCTCTAAGACTGAATCGCCTCTAAAATAGCCTTCTTATAGTCTAAAAATTCCTTGGTCAAAGCAAAAGATTGCCGATCAGGAGCTGCTTCTATCAGAAATTCCCCTATAATTTTACCGGGTCTTCCTTTCATAACATAGATGCGATCTGACAAGGTAATGGCCTCATCCACACTATGCGTAATAAACAAAGTCGAGAGTTTATAGCGTGCACTAGTTTTTAAATACCAATAGTAAATATCCTCTTTGGTTAGGCTATCCAAGGCACTAAAAGGTTCATCTAATAGCATCAAGGAACCAGATGCTAAATAAGTCCTCAAAAAAGCTGCCCTTTGCCTCATGCCTCCAGACAGTTGATTGGGATAATCCATCTCTCGCCCTTCTAAGCCAAATTGTTTGAAATAACTTTGGGCTATTTCGCGAGCCTCCTTTTTTTTCATGCCTGAAATTTGTAAAGGCAAACTCACATTATCTATCATTTTCATCTGTTCAAAGAGGAGATCTTTTTGAAGCATATAGGAAAAATGGCCTGTTTGCCCTGTGATATCTTTGCCCTTTAAATAAACATGCCCTTTATCCGCCTGAACTGACCCTGCTAAGCAATTAAAAAGGGTGGTTTTCCCTACACCAGACGTCCCTAATAAAGCAACAATTTCCCCTTCAAGAAGTTGAATAGATATATCAGAAATAATTAGCTGCCCTTGGTAACTTTTACTCAACTGCTCCGCTTCTAAAAGTAACATGGCTCTACTCCGGCAAATAAGCATTGCTAAAGCCGAAATCTTTAGGGATCTTCCTATCAATTAGTTTTTCCTTAGCTAACCACTCATAGAAACGATTCCACCGGTCTTTGTCAAATTCTCCCCAACGTTTGGCATCCGCAATATATTGATCCTTCAAATAGTCTTGACTCTTATATACTGTTTCTTTATCCAACTCTGGCGCAGCTTTTAAAAGAATATCTGCCGCTTCTTTAGGATGGGCTATGGCATATTCGTAACCCTTCTTCACCGCAGCTAAAAATTTCTTTGTTTCTTTAGGATGTTGCTTCATGTAACTATTGTTTCCAATGATAACTGGGGTGTAGTAATCAAAGGTATCATTGATATCCCTAAAAGCAAAGTATTGGTAGTCGATATGATTAGCTTTTGCAGACATAACATCCCAAGCATAAAAAACCCAAACGCAATCATAATCAGATTTAGACATGTTGTAGATATTGGCAGAAGCTTCTGGTAAAAATTTCACTTTTTTAGGATCCCCACCATCTTTAGCCACAACATTTTTAACAATGGCTTGTTCGATCGGTAATCCCCAAGTGGCATAAGCTTTCCCCTCCATATTCTTTGGCCTTTGAACAGGATTATCTTTTAATGAAATAATCCCAGATGTATTATGTTGAACAAGAGACGCAATAGCTGTCACTGGTAGCGCTTTTTTCAAGGCAAAAGCAGGCGCTAGGGTGTCTTGATAATCGATCCCAAATTTAGCCTTGCCAGATGCCACTAAAGCAGGTGCCCCATCTTCAGGTGGTTGAATAATGGACACTTTAAGCCCTTGTTCTTTAAAATAACCCTTTGCCTGAGCCACATAAATCCCCGTATGATTGGTATTTGGCGTATAATCCAAGACAAAATCAATGGCCGTTAATTTTTCTTTTGCTTCAATTGTTCCTAATGGGACTAAGCTAAAAACGAAGACTAAAGCTACAATACTCAACAGATAAAAGCGAAATTTTTTACACATGTTTTCTTCTCTCCTCTTCTTTTTTCCAAGGTGTAGCAAATTTTTCAATCCTCTTAATCAGCCAGACCAAGGCTAAACTAATCAAGGTCGTCAAAAAAATAATGGCAAACATTTCATCAAAAGCATAAGATTTCCTTGCTCTAGTCAGGTAAACCCCAAGGCCACTATTCCCTCCCAAGAGTTCCGCTAAAACAGCCCCGATGAGACCATAAGTAGCTGAAATACGCAAGCTTGAGAAAAAATAGGGTTGAGCTTCTGGCAACTTAGCATAGCGAATAATTTGTCTATCTGTCGCCTGCATCGATTTCAATAAAAGAATCCGATCGGGATCTACAGATCGAAAGCCATCCAATAGCCCTATAGCAATGGGGAAAAGACTAGATACGACAACAATCACTACTTTGGGCAAGATGCCATAGCCAAACCAAATGATTAAAACAGGCGCAATCGCTACAATGGGAATAGTTTGAGAAATCACCAAAATAGGGTAAAGCATTTGATAGAAGAGACTAAAGCGTTCCATCGTAAGCGCTAGAGTAAATCCCAAGACTACCCCTATAGTTAAGCCTAAAAAAGCTTCCAGTAACGTTGCCTCTGCATGATAGAAAAGTAACTCCCGCTTTTCGACCATCGCTTCTAGAATAGCCAGTGGACTAGGTAAGATAAAAGATGGAACAATCTCTAAACCCGTTAGCACTTGCCATAAGATCAATATCACGGCAATTCCTATGAGAGATTGAGCTTTTTTCATTAGCTTCATCACAGGCCCCCTTTCCATTTTCGATTCCCTAGCTATATGCTATATCCCCTAAGTAACTTCCCCTTATCCAGTCAGTAGCTTCAGTATATTCCAGACCTTCTTAGCCAAAAATAAAACACCCCCAATAGGTTCACAAAAGAAGCCTCGGAGGTGAAAAGTCTACATCATGATCACATCCCCACGGAAGTACTAACTTCATCAGGTCCAAAGAGTCAACGCTAGCGTTTCTCAGCCTTCTTTAAGGCTCCCCTTGTGATACTCTCTTACATTTAATTCGCCCACATTATAACAGAGCACTACCTTTCTTGCAAGCGTTTAGAATTGCTTGTCTTAAACAATTTATCTTCATATGATCGCTCTTAGAAAGGAGAATTTGAAACAGATCTATACATGCCTATAACAGCATTGAGACTCTAGTTAAGCAAGTGCCGATTTGCTAACTCATCTATGCAATGTAGCTAGCGATTGACCGCTTACCGTCATAAGGCAAGCACTTACGCATAATAGCCGTTCATCGTCAAGAATATTTCCCCTATAAGAAAAAGCACGCCGACAGCCCTCATTAAAGGACGATCGACGTGCTTTTCATTTTCCAAACCATTCAGGAAAGAGAGCTTTGACTCTAACTAAATCAAGACTACTTTTCTAGACTATTGATTAAGCGTACAGGTAAGGCCCTGCAATTTCCATGAGCTCATCTTCGCTCAAAGCTCCTGTTAGACGTTCTTTTAATTCTCCGTTGAAGAAGAAGAAGAGGGTTGGTACCCCTACGATATGGTTTTCTTCACAAAATTGTTCATTCAGGCTAGAATCCAATTTCAAAATTGTCATATCTGGATATTCTCTTTCCAAAATATGCAAAGTCTTATCGAGCATACGGCATGGGCCACAGTGAGGGCCGTAAACATCCAATAAAACAAAACCTTCTGCAATAGCTTCTTTAAATTCTTCTTGTTTAATTTCCTTAATCATCATCGTTCCCCTTTTCTTTTTTAGTCTATTTTTCTTAATAGATCATGAGTTCATCTCTAAACTCTTTAGCGTTTTCCTTTTCTTTTTTAGTCTATTTTTGTTAATAGATCCCTTGAATCATTCAGGCTTGATTTCCTTATTCTAGACCTTGCATGCGAAAAAAGCAGGTCAGTTTTAAGCTTGTTCTAGCCCTTGCAAACGGCAAAAATGGGCATAGGCTGTATCAGATTTTCCGAGTTCTTCAGGGCTACCTTCTGCTTCTAAATGACCATTATTGATCACAAGCAAGTGATCACAAGCGGCTAAACTCCGGACATCATGAGAAATCATGATCACTGTCATGCCTTTCGTTAACTCCATTAAGGCAGTTTCAACCAAATGGGCATTTTCAGCATCTAAGCTAGAAGTCACTTCATCCAACACCAAAATTTCTGGTTCAGATAACAAAGCCCGGGCTATAGCCAGACGTTGAGCCTGTCCACCTGACATATTGGAAGCTTTTGCCTTAACTGGACTATCAAACCCTTCAGGCAAACTTTGAATATAATCATAAATATTCACCTTCTGGCAAATACGAGCTAATTCCTCATCACTATACTGACGTTTGGCGCCATAGAGCAAGTTATCCCGAATCGTTCCAGAGAGAAGTGGGGCATTCTGTTGGACATAAGCCAAGCGGTGACGAAAATCACTCAATTGGAATTGGCTCAAATCTTTCCCTTGAAAAGTGACTTGTCCTTCTGTAGCAGGTAACATTTGCATTAAGATTTTTAACAAAGTGGACTTCCCTGAACCTGATGGGCCAAGAATCCCTGTCGTCTTACCGGATGGAATGGTCACATTCAGCTTCTCAAAAATTGCTTTTCGATCAGCGAAATCGCTTCTTTCTCCTTCATCTACATTAGCTTCATCTAACAGTTTGATAATCTCAGGATCCGTTCCCTGAGTTTTTCCATAAGCGAATGATACTTGCTCTAAGGCTAAGTCTCCCGCTGATAAATTCTCAAGGACAGCTTCTCCAGATGTCACATCTTCACTTGGCAAGCTATTCACGGCAGTAATTACATCCAGACTACCTTGATAGCCTTTGACCAACTGGACATCGCAAAGTAAACCTTGAAGAGTAGATGGTAAATAAGCCGAGTAGATATAGAAACTAATCAAATCTTCCATTTTTAATTGATGACGACTGGCTAAGTAAGCCCCCCCAATTAAAACACCCGCATTCAAAAGTAAGGTACTCATTTGCAGTGCGCCATCGATAACTAATTGCAAAAAGATGCCTTTGACCTCTGCATTAAACCAGCGATTGGATTGTTTTACACCAGCTTCATATTCGGCTTCTTCTTGTCCAGCTGCTTTAATATAAGCAATATGCCCAGAACGTTCTGCTAGGAAAGCCAACATTTTAGAAATAGAATTTTGAATCCCATACCCCACGCTATAGCCTCGAGTGCTCGCATAATACAAGGCTAAGGCATTAACGATAAATAAAGGAAGGGTCAGGCTAGCCAAAGTTAAGTTTTGTTGGAACATCCCAATAACCATCATCACAGCTGTCGAAACATCCGTCACTAGCGTTGTCATGATATTGATCAATTCACTGGCCATAGATGGATCGTCCGTTACCCGTGAAATCAATTGAGACGGTTGGAAACGTTGATACAAATTCATTGGCAGGGTCAAAATCTTCCTAAAGGTCATCTTTTGAAAACGACGGTCAAATTGAAATTTTACCCAAGTCGAATAAACCGCTAGAAAATGGGTGCAGGCCATCAAAGCAGATAAAATGCTATAGCGAACAATCAAGGAATGATTGAAAATTTTCCCTGCAGCGATCTGCCCTTCAATCTCAGGCAAAGTCGTAAAGAGGAAAGCCCCTAAAACACCGACACAAGAGGAGAGGATAAAGTGAATCCATGGCAATTTGACAGAACGGAAAAAGAGAATCATCCGTTGCCAAGGCCTATATTGTTGCCGTTTACTAATCTTTAAATCCATATCCTAGTCCTCCTTTCCTGTATTCCAAACGAGCTGTTGGTAAATAGGGCAAGTCGAGAGTAAATCTTGGTGTTGCCCCATCCCACATAAACGCCCTTCTTTTAAGACGACAATTTGTTTGGCATCCTTGGCTAAGTGCATCCGGTGGGTCACGATAATCACCGCATAATCATGTGAAAGCTCATCGATGACTTGACTGATCTTTTCTTCTGACTCAGGGTCTAAATTCGCCGTTATTTCATCCAATAGTAAGAAGTGTTTATGCCCTTCTTGCAATTGCAAAATAGCCCGAACCATAGCCACTTTTTGCCGTTCACCACCAGATAGATTTTGCCCACTTTCAGCTAATAAAGAATCCAAGCCATCTGGCAGGCGGTCTAATAATTCATCGAGACATAAACGATGACATAAAGCCAGTATCTCATCATCCTTTACAGCTTCTTTCAAACCATAGCACAGATTATCTCTTAAACTCCGTGAGAACAAAACAGGTTCTTGAGGGACATACACAAATTCTTGCCGATAAGCCAACAAGTCAAGTGTACTGATGTCTTGACCCCCTAATGTTATACTTCCTTCATTCAAATCATGGAAGCGTAATAAACTATTCAAAAGGCTAGATTTCCCTGCTCCAGAAGGGCCAACAATCACTTGTTTACCTTTAGGAGCAAATGTGACGGACAAATCATCGAGAACGACCTGCCCTGACAATTGCAACTGAGCCTGATGCACATTTAAATCTCCGACACGATCTTCTGGCATTTGCCCTTTTCGATCTTCTTCAGGCAATTCAAAAATTTGCACCAAACGAGCGACCGCACTTTGAACCCCTTTTAAGATAGACCATTGTTGTAAAATTTGGTTAATCGTAAAATATAAGCCCCCAGAAAGGCCAAAGTAAGCAATCCAAGAAGCCATATCCAATTCACCAGTCTTGATCAAGTAGCCCCCATAGAGGATACCAACTACCCGAACTAAAATTTGCAGGATGTTATCTCCCACTATAAAGAGAAGACCAATAGCTGATGATTTGAAATGGATATTATTGTAATCATCAATGACTTTAGAGGCTCGATCTCCCTCATACTTCTCCTTCACAAAAGACTTGATCAAAGGTACATTGGTCAAAATTTCCGCCATATACTCCGTAAATTTAGACAAACGGTATTGGGCTTGGTATTGGATCCGATAATTAACCTCCCCTTCAATGATCCGCAAAATGAGCAAGATAGGAATCACCGCTAATTGCACATACATTAAATTTTTATGATATGAAGCAATCAAGGCTAGATTAATATAGACAGAATAAATAGCCGATAGTAATGTTACCGTGACTGTCACCATAAAATCACTCAATTGTTGCGTATCATCCGTGGTACGAGAAATTAATTCGTTAGGATTAAACTGACGCAAGCTCGAAACTTTCAAGGCCAAACTTTTTTGCCAGATCCGGTTTCTAAAGCGTCGGTCAATGTCCTTACGCAGATAATTTTCAACCCCTGTTGAGATCATACTCGTTAGACCACTCAAAATCAGAATCAAAATCCCGATTGTCACCGTCTTACTGGTTAAATTACCCTTTTCAAAATAGGTTCTTTGATAATCTGGGAACCATATACTGACCTTTGCATTAATCAAGGACAAGGCAATGGTAACCAGCAAAAGAACCCAAGGGATCCGGACACTTTTGACTAAATTCCAGAATTGCTTGAGGCTAATCCTCGCAATAACTGGTCCCTTATTCTTCTTTTTCATAAATGCCTTCCTCACCTTCTTGAGGATTAATTCTTAAATTGCTTGATAATATGTTGGAAAAGCTCGTTTCGTCCTAACTCAATCCAATGTCCTTCTAGGAATTTCTCATAAGTCATGCTGGCGATATATTCTTCATCCACACCATACTCTCGGGCTTGATCCAATTCAGCTTTAAAATCTTCTTCAGAAGCTTGATAGAGTTTTTTCCCTAGATCAATGTAGATAAGTTCGAGGTAAAAATCAGCTTTATATTTTTCTTTTAAGGCATCTTCAAGACCTGGATCATCTTCAGATAAACCTGTTTCCTTAGCGGCATACTCTTCAAAGCTGAGTTCCTCTTCCTCATAGGTACAAGCTTCTTTATCTGCTTCTACCCATTCCGTCACAAATTGATCCATTTCTTCTTCATCAACGTCAAATTTCACTTGGTCAAAAATTTGATCGGAAATTTTCGGCAAAATATGGTCATAAATATGATTCCAATCATCATTTTCTTTAAAGCTATTGAGCATCACTCGTTTGTACTCTTCAAGCGTATCTACACCGTTGATCTCTTCTTTTTGAATCATCTCATCATTAACCGGTTGAATGTCCATAAATTTAGCAGCAAGAATCTTCACTTCTACAGTAAAGTCTCCAGTTGTTAAACTGTAGCTTTCGCCAACTAATTTCCCTATCAATTCGTTCTCGATAGCTTTATCATAGAACCCTTTTCCTAATTTAATCGTAGCCTTTTCTCGATTAAACTTAGCAGGAGCCCCCTCTTGATCACACGACGCTGAAATAGAGACCACATCGCCTAGAACTAAGGCTTCTCCATTTTCCCGTTCCTTATCTTTAGAATATTGGCGGGATAATTTTTGCAAATCTTCCTCTAAAAGAGCTGAGTAGTCTTTACGAGAAAGGGTCAGTAATTCTTCTGGAATCTTCAATTGCGTTACATCAATAGAGTTTAAAACTTTTGACTTCATTTTCATTCTCCTTTTCAAGGGATTCACTAGATTTTACCAATCTTAACATATTTCACCATTTTATTCAGCTATTTGGCTTCATCATTAAGGAAAAAATAAGTCTTTTCAAGCCTTTTCAAAACTTCCCTTCTTATCCTGAAAATCGGCTTGTTCTAAGCAAAGTCGGGCTCCGCATGTCAGGCTTAAAATCGGCTTATTCTATACTAAGTCGATCCCCGCATGTCAGACTGAAAATCGGCTTATTCTAAGCCAAGTCGAGCGCTGGATGAAAGGAAAAAGCTCCGATGATACCATCGAAGCCTTGAGCTATTTATAGAACCTTCTGCTATCATCGAAGTCTTTCTATTTTATAGAAGCTTCTTTAAAAAAGGCCAGTCAGAACATGTCCTCTTGGGTAGATTATTAGCCTTGATAACAAATACTTCTTCGCTTGGGGAGATTATTAACCTTGGTAAGCAATACTTCCTTACTTTTGTATATCGTTAACCTTGATAAGCAAACACTTCTTCGCTTAGCTATATTCTTAGCCTTGATAAGCAAACACTTCTTCGCTTAGCTATATCCTTAGCCTTGATAAGCAAATACTTCTTTGCTGTCGTATAATTTCAGCACTTTTTCAAACAAGAACTTGGCCAAAAGTCCAGTGCAAATGGGAATCACAAACCAACAAACGACAACAAGGGAGAGCTGTAAACCAGCCTCATGTGAAGCTAAAGGCCCTACCATACCGATCAAACCAAAACCTGCCGATTGAGGTGTTCCAGAAATATTCAAGAGTGATACAGGTAAGGATGAAATCATCGCTGTAAAGAGACTTGGCACGAGAATCACAGGGTATTTGATCAAATTAGGCATCATCATCTTCATTCCGCCCAAAGCGACGGCTAAAGTCACCCCAGATTCATTGACTTTCCATGAGTGAATCACTAAAACGATCGTCGTTGCCGCAATCCCCATAGCAGCTGCCCCAGCAGACATTAAATTCAACTGAATAGCCATCCCTAAACCTATCGTCGTTATCGGAGAAATGATCAAAGTAGCAAAAGAACAAGCGATTAAAATACTCATTAGGATGGGTTGAAATTGCGTAAATTGATCGATAAATCTTCCGATAGCTAAGGTGATCAGACTGACATAAGGATAGATCAGCATCCCTATCACACCTGCTCCAACCCCCACTACAAGTGGCATGGCGATCGTCTCTAAAGACTTGAAGCGATCCCCAATAAAGAGCACCATCAAACAGCCAACAGCAGCAGTGAGCATGACATTAATAATATCCCCAGTCCCCTGAGCAATAAAACTATGGCTTTCCTCGTTAAAGTGCACCACTCCAGATCCTGCAAAAGAAGCCGCCCCTACAATCAAACTTCTCGCTGGAGTAAAGTTAAATTGTTTGGCAATCATACTCCCAATAATCAAAGGAGTGGCTAATTGAAACATTTGCGTGACTAAAAGAATCATGGAAACAAGAGGCAGATGGTTAAAATATTTCAAAAAGCCTCCTAAAATGGCATGAGGTATCAAAGCAATTAAGGTAGCTTGCGCTGTCCCTGTCAAAATTTTATTTGTAAAAACTTTCGGCGTCATTTCTTTTCTCTCCATCAAGGTCTCCTTTAAAAACGATTTTCTGTAAAAGAAATTATATTTTCTGAAATAACCCCGTCAGTTTACCCGATCTACTTTTTATAATCAATAGCATTAACGCACTTTAATGAGAAGAAATCGATCTTTTTGTGTTTTATTTTTCTTCTCCAAGAGAAAACTGTCGTTCCCTCCTCCCAAAAAAGATAGAAAAAAGGCCAGTGCACTGCTATCTGTACACCTGGCCTTTTTATTTCATCCTAAATTTCAAAAACATTTATTCCATCCAAATGACAAAAACTATTTATAGGACATTTATCTGTCTTTTTGTCTATAACTTAGTCATGATAATAGCCTTCGTCCCATTTCTTGATATATTCATCAAACAAATGTGGATCAGCTGGCTTATTCAGATCTTCTAAATGATCAATCTTGTCAATCAACTTCTTGTTTTCTTCGCTTGGTTTATATTCAGCATTAATGAAGGCGGTGATGATATCTTTAATCAACAATTCCCCTGTGATCATCCCACCAAAACCAATGACATTGGCATTCAATTCTTCTTTGGAGTAAATAGCAGTCGTCATATCACGAACTAAAGCTGCCCGTACACCAGGAACCTTATTCACTGAAGAAGTAATCCCTACCCCAGTACCACAGATTACTACACCAAGATCAGCTTGCCCGGATACAACAGCTTCGCCAACTTTCTTCCCATAGATTGGGTAGTGTGTGCGAGTGTTATCATAAGTCCCCATATCCAAAACTTGATGCCCCTGAGCTTTTAAATAGTCTGAAACAGCCATTTTGACTTTCGTAACAATATGATCACAACCAATTGCAATTTTCATAATGACCCTCCTCTAGCACATCGCATTTAGCATATCGACACGAACTTGGTGACGACCACCGTCATAGTTGGCAGCCAAGAATTCCTTAACCACATTCTTAGCCAAACCCTTCCCAAGAATTTCATTCCCCAAGCAGATAGCCTTGGCATTATTGTGTTCCCGTGTCATGTAAGCAGAGCGTTCTTCAGAAATTTCAGCTGCAATCATCCCCTTAATCTTGCAAGCTGTCATAAAAGAACCTGCCCCATATTTATCGAACAAAATCCCACGTGCACTGTCATCTTTTAACAATTCTTGACAAACCGCTTTAGTGGATTCTACAAAATCTTCACTCGCTGTTTCTGATTTATCGATCACTTCATAACCGTTTTCTGTCAAATAACTTTTAATGACATTCTTCAATTCCATGCCGTCTTGATCTGAGCCGAGATAAACTTTCATGGTAATGCCTCCTTTGTTTGATATAAACATTTTAAAACAAAAGTAAACATTTTTCAACCTTTATTGGCACATAACATCGACATAAGCCATCAATTTCTGGTACTTTTCTTTCGGATCCTTATCACAGATGACCGACGTCACATCTGCTAGATTGTAAAATTCATAGAAATCTTTTTGCCCAATCTTGGAAGAATCTATCAATAAATACCGCTCCGTAGCATTTTCCAAAGCTAATTCCTGGGTAATTCCTTCTGCTAAAGTAGCGGTCATCACTTTATTGTCAACGATCCCATTGCAAGAAAAGAAAGCCTTGTGGAAATGCATATTCTTCAATGAATTCATGGTGATTTCCCCATTAAAAGCTTCCGTCTTTAAACGAATTTCGCCCCCTAATAAATAGGTTTTGACTTCGTTGGCAATCAATTTTTGAAAGACAGGCAAACAGTTCGTCACAACGACAATATTCGGATTTTTTAGCTTCGTTGCCATAGCCTCCAAAGTCGTCCCTGGCCCCATAAAAATAATATCGTTGTCTTCCACTAATGTGACAGCCTGTTCAGCCACTTTTTCCTTCTCTGCCATATGCATAATTTGTTTATCTTTATGCGATAATTCTTGGTGAGGATAGCGGTCGTTCCCTACAGCCCCCCCATGGACACGTTTTAAAATGCCATTTTTTTCTAGCTCATTCAAATCCCGCCGAACTGTCATATCCGACACATCCAAACGTTCCACAATATCTGAGACAGTCACGATATCCTTCTGGCTCAGCATTTCTTGAATGATCTTCCATCTTTCATTTTTCAGCATATATACCTCCTGATAGCCTTTTTGCCCATATAATTCTTCGCATCTACAACTAATTTTCGACACAAGTTGCCCTTATCCGTCTTTGTGTTGAATATTGTCTGTTTACCTCTCATCATTCTCATCATACAGGAACAAACAAACATTTTGCAACAATTCACTTTGACTTCCAGATAAATTTTGCCCTTTAGCCTAGTCCATCTATTAGGAGATGCCCCTTAGTTCATTCAAACGAGTGATGTCACTTGATCCCTAGCAAAAGACTTCAAAGAAAAAACCTCAAGAGCTAGGCTCTTGAGGTTTGCCAACTAGGCTTATTTGTTTTTGGCATATTCTTTATTACGTTTCTTCATTTCACCTGCATACCAAACAAATAGAGCTGTGTAAACGGCAAGAGAGACAATCGCACACATAATCATCTTCATGTCCCCTGTTGAAGCTTTCCCAACAAAGTAAGAGAGGAATTTTTCAATAGGTCCTTCCAAAGTGGAGTGTGAAATCAAGGCATGAGCGCCGAGATTCTTAGGATAAGCCCCAACTTGTTTAGAGATTTCCGTCGCAAATGGAGCAATCAAGGTTCCAGAATATAGGAAGACTGGTAATAAAACAGTACCGATAATGATCATACGAATGATCTTCCCACGAGTTACCACAAGAAGTGCTGGTGTCAGTCCCATGGCAATAATCCCACCTAATGGCAATAAACCATTCTTAGGTAAAATCATTGCTTCAATTAACATGATTGGTGCCAATACGTTTGCAGCCGCCCACATTTCTGCACGACCAGCGATAAAAGGCCAGTCCAAACCAATATTGAAAGATCTCCCTTTGAAACGGCCACTCGCATAATTGGTAACCCCTTGAGATAAAGGTTCAACAGAAGCGATAAACCATTGCCCGATAATACTGAAGAGTTCCAAGGAAACCCCAGCTGTAAAGCCTAGAGAAACAATCGATTTCACATCTTGACCCGCTAGCATCCCAACGAAGATCCCAAGATAAATACCAATAGCAAATTTAGATCCCCAGAAACCAATCTTGCTGTTCAATTTAGCTGCATCAAAGTCATATTTATCTAGCCAGAAGAACAACTTGTCATAGATCTTATCCAACAACATAACAATTGGATTCATCATATAGTTCATATGCGTTGTAGTCATTGGATTTGAATCAGGAGCATTCAACAAATCATTGAAAGTAGGTTTCATTAAATCGGAGTTAATAATCTTCAATATCCCAATAAAGATGACCAAAACTGTTGTCACAAAAAGATTAGCCCCACAGTACATGGCAAACAAACCTGTGACAGACAAGTGCCAAACATCGAAAATATCCACATCCAAGGTATTTGTATAATTCATAAACAACATGATAGCGTTAACAATTAACAGAACAAGCATGAAATATAAAGTGTATGGAGACCCCCAAGTAATGGTAGCCAATGGAGCCCAACCCACATCAGTGATATTTAAACTTAAGCCAGTATTTTTAACGAAATCTCCCAAAGCAGATGAAAAAGCACCTGTTAAGATCCCCATGATAGCTCCGACCCCTGTCAATGCTACCCCGAGTTTCAAACCACCTTCCAAAGCCTTGGTAAATTTCACACGGAAACACATCGCGATCACAGTCAATACAACTGTCATTAAAGCAGGTGCGCCTAAGTCAATCAGCGGTTTTAGCAACCCATTGGCCATTTGAACTATAGCTTGCATAATTACTCTCCTTTTTTCTAATGACTAGCTTACATGAAATACTTCAATTAATTTGCTTATGACTAGCTTATATGAAACAATTTCCCTATTTTGCTTCTAGCTTTTTAATAATAGCTTCAATTTCCGTGTAAACAGGTTCCGCCATAGCAGGAATACGGTACAAGATAGGACCTGCATTAACAATAGGAATTTTCACCTCAAAGCCAAATTTTGTTTCAGCGATTTGAGCGAAAATATCATAGTGCTGCATCATATCTTCTGTAATATCTTTAATCATCACCGCATCGACATGAATTTGATGGCCACGTTTCCCCATTTCTTCTTCTAAAGCTGTTTTGATTTGGTGACTAGAATTTACCCCGGCGCCACAAGCTGCTAAAATCTTAATCATTTGACTCACCCTTCTTCTCAAATTTTTGAATTAAAAAGTTATAAATAAGATCAGTATCTTCCTCTTTGAAAAAGCTCTTCGCTTCTTCTAAGGATAAAGAATTAATGAAATCCATGATTTGAGCTAAAATGTTGGATTGAACCGCCCCATCATTATTCAAAATCATAAATAAATAGCTCACTTCCAATGTTTCAGATGGTTTAATCATGTTGTGAAACACAATAGCTTGCTCTAAACGAATAGGAACAATTCTACAACAATTGACATATTCACTTTCTGTATGGGGGACTGCAATATTGGGGAATTCTGGATTCACAGGACTCATATCCAAGCCAGTCGGATAATTCTTTTCTCTATTTAAAACGCTTTCTAAAAAGCCCTCTTTAACCAGCCCCTTCTTTGTTAAATCCTCACTAACCAATTTAAAAGCGCTTTCTATATCGGGCACATTAAAATGGTAGATGGTCTCCTTCGAAAATAAATTCTCTACTGTCACTCATCTTCCTCCTTCCATTTTATTATCTTCCTTTCACTTGATAATTATATGCCTTTCCATTTCCTTGTCAACACTTTTGGACAACTTTTAACATTTTCGAACGTATTTTCAAGGGGTTTTATGTTCGTTTGCTTTTGAAATTGTTCTATCAACAAGAATTACAGTCTTTATCTTAAGCTTTAAACATCGCATGGTTCATATTCTCCTAGCCCTTTATCTAAAAAAAGCTCCTTAGAAAAGATATGTTTCCTATCTTCTCTAAGGAGTTGACTTTTAAACTATTTTCAACAACTTTTGACTTAACTAGCCTCCATATCAAAGTAAACGGCAGGATCTCGTCTTATTCATCAGACCTAGGAAAAATTTAAATAGCATCCGTATCTGAAGTAGACGACAGAGCAATGGCTAAAAGTAAGATCACTAAACTAATGGCAATCCTCATATTAAATGGTTCTCCTAAAATGATGACCCCTAAAATTGTCGCAAAAAGCGTTTCTAAAGAAAGAATGATAGACATAATAGAAGGATTAACATGCTTGATCCCATACATTTGCAACATGTAACAAATAATCGTTGAAAAGAAAACTAAATAAAGTAAAGACCCCACAGATATCCAGGTTAAAGGTTGAATTTTAGGACCAACCAAAGCACAAGCTATCGTCGACAAAATAGAAACCACCAAAAATTGGATAAAGGTCGTAATCTTCACGTTAACCTTTCTCATCCTAACTGAAACGATCAAGTGGAGAGAAAAGAGAACCGCACAGACTAAAGTATAAAAATCCCCGATATTAAAGGAAAAACTGACAGATTTTAAAGTCAAGAAACCTATCGCCACTAAGGTCATCACACTCGCTATAAAAATCCGTATGGAAGGTCTCTTTTTATAAACAAGCCAAACCAAATAGGGGGTAAAAATCACATTAGTTGCGGTCAAAAAAGAATTATTGGAGACGGTCGTAAAGCGCAAAGCGTAAGTCTGCAGACCAAAAGCAAGGAAAAGAACAAGTCCTATAGGCAAGCCCATTTCTAGCTCTACTAGGGTCATTTTTCGAATATCCTTATAAAAAATGATAAACATCATCAAACTGGCTAAACCAAATCGGACAGCTAGAAAAGACAAGGTGTCAAAGGACTGCAAGGCTCCTGCCGTTGCAATATAACCTCCACCCCAAATAACTGCACCCCAAAACAAGCCAATTATCCCCTTAGTTTTATCTGGCATACCAACACTCCTTTCACAACCCTTCTCTTGGCAAGTTTTTGAAGATTAGTCCATCTGTAAGCTCAAAAACTTGCTCCATACCATCAACGCCTCGATTCTCTTGAGAAAAATCTAACTCTATCGTACGAATGAGCCACTTACTCGCCCTATCATCGTCGTCTGTAGTTGGAATTGAATAAAAAGACATCCCTTTACATTAAAAGGGGCAATTCTCCATCATCTTATCTTTTAAATTATGAGTTGTCAAGAAGACTTTTGGTGAGAATATCAAGAAATATTTCTCTAAAAAATGCCTTATACTATTTTTTATTTGGCTATTCTCTAAAGTTAACAACAAATTTCATTCTCTTTTCTTTCTATAGCATTTTAATCATATTTTTAGACTTACTTATCTGGATACAAAAAAACTCTATACTTTTTGTTGTTGGTGAAATAGACAGACGATTGTCTGCACATGTAATATGAAAAACAAAAATGACCGATTCTTTCGGATAAGAGTCGCCTTCATCGGAAAATTGCAGCGGGACCGCTGGGAGCCTTGGTCTCCCAGCTAGTCAGTCTCAAACTTGCTGTAAGCCTTTCGGCACAGCAAGTAATTCGCTTGACTTCCTTTAACGCTGCTTCCGATGAAGGACTCTTTCCTTCAGTTCGGTCAGACTGCATTTTCTATTCATCAGTGCTTACATTCACCAACAACTAAGTATATATAGAAAGCTACACTCAAATCCTCTAGCTAGTTCTCTTTTTGTTTTATCTTACTCCTATGTTTTATCGATTAACGGATCTAGCAATTCTTGAAATGGTGTGGCGTATTCCACGAATGGTATTGCTCATAGCATAAATATTTTCTACTAAAGCCATCCCATGATAGCCAGCATCCCCAATGTGTTGAATATCTACGCCAGCGATTTTATTAGTACTGTTTTTCCTCAAAAAGGAATGCTCCATTGCTATCGATAACTTTTCTATACCAATCAAAGCTCAACTTTTTGAATCGCTTCATACTACCTGTTTTGTCATCATAGTAATCAACAAAGATAAAACCCCAACGCTTTCGCATAGTCCCTGTTGACCCACTTACAAAATCCATTACAGCCCAGTTCGTATACCCTATCACCTGAACTCCATCATGAATAGCTTCATTAATTTGCAGAAGGTAGTCTCTTAGTCCTTCTATCCGATAATCATCGTAAACAGTTAATTGCCCGTTTATTCCTATTTCTAAATTTTCTGGCTTAGAAATTCCATTTTCTACAATGAATTCTGGTAGACGATAACGATCCCATACGATGTTTAAAATAGTTCGCAACCCCACTGGGTCGTATGTCCATCCCCATTCATTCTTCTTCAATTCTGGATTGGACATCTTACTAATAATGTTAACATCCCTTACTTTGGAATTACTTCTATTAAAAGAAGAAACCCCACTCATGTAGTAGCTGTACGCCACAAAATCAACAGTATTCTCTTTTATTATTTGCAACTCTTCGTCTGTTATGTCTAGCTTCAGCTTTTTTTCCTTAAATTCTTTGAGCTTGTAGTCTGGATATTTTCCAAAGACATGTACATCTATATGGAAAAGCATTTCTCTCATATCGAAATAAGCTTGCAATCCGTCTTCCGGTTTTGGTGTCAGTGGATATATCGGTCCAATGGTTGTGGTGCAACCCACCATTGCATCTGGTTCAATCTCCTTAATTATTCGTATAGCCTTAGAATTAGCCACAAACATATTATGAAAAATTTGATATTTCAAGTTATCATCAACTGGCTCTTTATATTGTGCAACTCCCGCATGGAAAAAGGGTTCGTGAGCAACAATATTAACTTCGTTAAAAGTTAACCAGTACTTTACTTTACCTTTATAACGGTTAACAACCGTTCGCACATACTTAAGATAAAACTCTATGACCTTTTTGTTAGCAAATCCATTATAATGTTCTGCTAAATAAAGGGGCATTTCAGCAGAATGAGTGATTGTAATGATAGGTTCTATTCCTTGTTCGTGTAAAGCATCAAACAAATCATCATAAAACTGCAGACCTTTTTCATTCGGCTCTTCTTCTATTCCCTTTGGATATATCCTAGTCCATGCAATTGAAGTTCGAAACGCTTTAAGACCTAATTCACCGAATAATTTTACATCATCTTTGTAGCGTTCATAAAATTCAACAGCTCTATGTTTTAAGTTACCGTCTTCGGGAACAGTTGTCCGCCCTTCAGATGGCGCATGTGGAATCACATCTGCTACAGAAGCCCCTTTGCCATCTTTTCCAAATCCACCTTCAAAATGATAAGCTGCCGCAGCACTACCAAAGAGAAATTCTTTTGGGAAATAAGAGCTCTTGCTCATAATCCATTCTCTCCTCCTTGTGATTATACGTATTTATTCGTTATCCTACCGTTCTTATCATCAGTCAATAGTCAACTGCCTATCTTCATGAACCTTTCTCCACCAATAGGCACTCTTTTTGGCAATACGTTCTTGCGTATCAAAATCAACATAAAATAACCCATAACGTTTACCATATCCATTAGACCATGAAAAAACGTCCATCAGAGACCAAAGGAAGTATCCTTTTACATTGACACCCTGATTAATAGCATCAACACAAGCTATCAGATGTTTTTGAATATAATCAATCCGCGCGTCATCTTGTACTTGTCCATCCACCACTTTATCCTTGTAACCTAACCCATTTTCCGTTACATATATCTTATGGTAATTCGGATATTCTTTTGCTACACGAATCATTTGATCGCGCAAACCCTCTGGATAGATGAGCCAATCCCAGTCATTTCTAGGAATATCCATATCAAACATTTGCTCTCCAATTCCTCTCATCCGATTAACAGACGTCCCCTTTTCCCCTCGACTATTGTGATAAGATTGGTTCGGTCCATTGTAAGACTTGATAAAACTGCTTTGATAGTAATTTATTCCTAAAAAGTCATTATCGTCTTTAGCTAATGCGAGATCCTCCAAATCTTCTTGAGTTATTTCTAATTTTGCATGGTTTGCTTCCATTATTTCGTTCAATGCCTTCATCGTTAAATCTGAATAGCATCCATTATAAGTAGCATCCAACAAAAATTTATTGCTGAGAACATCATATTTCGTAGCAGCCCACTGATCCGCTTCATTCTTTTTATCATAAGGATATTTTGTTTCAAGAGAGTGTATAACCCCTATTTCGCCAGAATATCCTTTCTCTTTATAAATTTTTACGGTTCGTGCATGAGCAACCATCATATTATGCATACTTTGCACTGCTTTGGAATAATCATTTTTTATACCTGGAGGGAATTTTCCATTCAAATATTGTCCAGATGCTACTGGCCAAATTTCATTAAAGGTCACCCAATACTTCACTTCATCTTTATATTCTTCAAAACAGAATTTCGCATATTCTACAAAGCTATCTATTGTATGCCGATTTAGAAAATCTCCGTTTGCATGTAATGATAACGGGGTATCAAAGTGATGCAATGTGACAAATGGTTCAACATTCCTTTTTCGACATTCTTGAAATACGTGGTGGTAAAATTGAACACCCTTTTTATTAGCATGTTCATCGTCACCATGCGGGAAAATCCGTGACCAGGCAATAGAAATGCGGATCGCATCAACTCCAAATTTTTCTGCTAATGCCAAGTCTATCGGATATTTATGATAAAAATCACTTGCTGGATCAGCTTGAAACCAATTTTGCTTTTTTAGCCAAGGATCCCAAGCCACTTCCCCCTTACCGTCCTCATGAGTAGCCCCTTCAGCTTGGTAAGCTGCTGTTGCCCCACCCATGAGGAAGTCTTTTGGTAATTTCATTATTTAGCACCTCTCCAACACACTAATCTTCTTTATTCAATTGCCCCATAACAAATTGCATTGCTCCTTCAGGATTATTCGTTAAGGCAATATATTGTTCTCCTTCTGTCTTTGCCACTTTAACACCAACCCTATCAGCATCTTCTTTTAAATCAACATAATTCGACGCAACTTGTGGTGCTAAAATAACTAAATCAAAGTTTTTCAATATATCTCGATGTTCTCCATAACATCCAGCAGAAGCTTTTATTGGAACATCATATTTCTTCGCAGCTTTTCTTAAAGAGTTACGCAATAAAGCACTTGTTCCTCCACCAGCACATAAAACCAACACATTAATTTCTTTATTTAAGCTTTCACTTGCGTTAAGGAGTGTTTCTTTTTCTTCTTGCACTTGTTCTATTTCTGCCCCTTCTTTCAACTCTTCAGCTTTAGAGCGTTCTTGTTCCAAAATTTGATCATCATATACCTTAAAGAATGGATAATAAATGATAAAATCTACAACAAGTAATAGGGGTGCCAAAACAAAGGCTAATTTTGAAAAAGCTGTACCCATAATCAATCCAATTGGAGCAGGAGTTGGCCAAGGTAGCTCATAAACAAAGGCATTCATACTTAAAGTTTGAACGAAAAACTTAAACAAGCAAGCGTTCACAATAGGTGTTAAAATGAACGGAATAAAGAATACTGGATTCAAAATTAGTGGAGCCCCAAACAATATCGGTTCATTCACACAAAAAGATGTAGGAATAAAAGCGGCCCTACCCACAGCCCTGTTACGTTTTGATTTAGACAGCAACATAAACATATAAGGTACGACAAAAGTAGCCCCTGTCCCCCCAAGATTAACAATAAATGAACAGAAAGGACCTGTTAAAGCAAGATTGACATGTTGCCCATTTTTATAAAGAGCCAAATTAGCAGCTAAATTAGCATACATAATTGCGGTAATAGGCGGATTTACAATAGAAGGTCCGTGAATACCAATGAACCAGAAAAATGCTGTAGCACCAGCGATAACAGCCAAACCGGAATAGCCATCTGCCGCTGTAAAAAGCGGTTGAAAAACATTAATAACTGCTTGTGCAAAATTCACTTTGATAACTAATCGAGTCAATTGATCTAATCCTAGTGCCACAAGAACAGTAGCCCCAAATGGAAGTATATCCACAAAGGCTTGTGCAATATTAGGTGGAACTTCAGCAGGCATACGAATAGTGACTTCGTTCTTAATAAATAGGTTATAGACATTAACAGAAATAAATGCAGATATAAACGAAGCTAACAAACCAGATGATCCTAAGTGCATTGTAGATAGACCATCTTTTACTGGATCAGCAGAAAGTAACATGAATCCACATATAGATGCTAGCATTGTAGAAATATAATTAATTTGATTACTTAATGGTAAATCTCTGTTAAATGAGTCCGTTAAAGCTTTAGCAGTTGTACCTGCTACCAATAAGCCTAAAAATCCCATTGTATAGGTATAAGGCTTGTATAGCAAAGCCTCAATATCTTTAGGCCAATGGTATCCCCAAATATTCGGAATATTAGCGAGTAACATAAAAATACTAGAAAATAAAACAACAGGCATATTTTGAACAAAACCATCTTTTACTGCTTGGAGATATCTATTTCTCGATATTTTTTGAAAAAGAGGCTGTGCTTTTTCGATATAAGCAACTAATTTTTCCATAAGATCTCCCTGCTTTCTTGTTCATTTTTCGATATTTATTTATAAATATCCATTATAAAATCCAACATATCCTTTAATAAAACAGTAGTCATCAAATGATCTTGACCATGAACAAAAATAAATCCTAACTCAATTTCTTCACCATCAGCTTCACGACTTAGCAATTCTGTTTGTGTGTTATGCGCCTTGGTCAGTTTTTCATCTCCTTCTGAAATCAATTGTAGTGTCTTTTCCTTTGAGCCTCCTTCTTTGAGGTTACGAATAGCCTCAATATATTTCGATCTTGCTTCACCTGAATAAGCAACTATTTGAAATCCAATCATTGCCACTTCTTCTTTATCCATTTTTACCTTCCTCCTTACCGGCAAGTCCGTTTCAGTTCCTTTTTGTTTGATATTGTTAATATAAGCGTTTTTAGATACCTTGTCAAACGCTTACAAAGTTCCTTTTTATGCATTTTCTTATTAATTTCAATATTACCCCTAGCTTTTTTGTTTTCTTTGATAGATGTTTTTTACGTTTAATGAACTACATATTTAAAATAAGTATAATCAGAATAAAGGAAAAGTTAATTTATACCTATTCTACGACACTCTCAGTAAGTAATTATGATAAAAAAAATCTTCCCAGAATATTTACTGGAAAGATCTCTTTATCTACTTGCTATAATGATGATTTATCGATTAACGGATCTAGCAATTCTTGAAATGGTGTGGCGTATTCCACGAATGGTATTGCTCATGGCATAAATATTTTCTACTAAAGCCATCCCATGATAGCCAGCATCCCCAATGTGTTGAATATCTACGCCAGCGATTTTCCCATACAAGGCAATTTGGCGAATAGTCTCAACATCAGCCCCCTCTTGGCTCGTCCCAATAGCAGTCATCACCAAGGCGCCACGCTCATGAGCATACTGCACAGCATTTTGTAAATCTTCTTGAGTAAATCCCGGAACAGTCCCAACTGCTGGAACGAGAAGGATATCCACACCAGCATCGATCAAGGCTTCTAATGTCTTCTTATCCGCAACCGGTTCAGCTACCCCTGCCCCATGCATCTTGCCTGCAATCACTAAACCATCAAAATGCTCTTTAATCACCCCAACAGATTCTTTAATCAATTCGTTGGTCACACCTGTACCTGGATTACCTGTAATGCATACAAAATCCAGATGATGTTCTTGTAAAAGTTTAGCCGTCTTTTCAGAAACTTGACGTCCTTCTGAAACCGTACGTTTTTCTTCTGCCATATGAGCATTTGGGTCAACCGGTTCTAAATTCACCCCAATTGGTCGTCCGACCAGTTGGTGCAACTCATCTACAAAATGCTCTGTATCATCTATACCATAGATCTTAGGATCAATTAAATCAACACCATTTAATAAAATCATGTCAGATCCAAAAGCTGCTGCTATTTCTGCTTGAGTGATATCCCCTATAAAAGCTGGCCTTACTGGAACGACTTCGGTCAAAACCACCCGTCCTTCACTGGCACGAATACTTTGTTTCAATTCTGCAGGAGTCATCTTCATAATATCTGACGCATTAGCACTAATTAAGCGTTTAGTCACTGTTCTTCCTCCGATCTTTTCGATAAGTTGGATCATATGCCTTGCTTGTGTCCATCTCGGTCAATGTCTACCCATCCTAATTGATTAAGCTGGATATTTTATTTTTGACTTGTCGACAAACACATTCCCTACTATTACTAGCATTCCTCTATTCTACCCTCCTATAGTATTCCCGTTTTTGTTCAAGTTCAACTAGTCAAGTGATTCAACGATCTAAAATACCAAGTTCTCTAACCCATCAGCCTGAGCCTTTCTTCCTATTACTTTTTAGATCAACAATCATTTTTCTCTAGTCAATAACCTCCAGCTGACAAATCAGATGGAGGTTACATTTTCTTTCAAGAAACTCATTAAGAACTAAGCTATCCCTAACAAGTCCTATTTATTATCATCATAGGCAATTTCTTATTATTTTGAACGTCGTAATTGAAAAATCCCCAAGCCCATCAATACCGCTGCCGTCACTAAATGTATATAAGTGCCTGGTAAAGTCGGACTTAAACAAATCAATAGCAGGGCTATAGATATATAGAACATAGCCCACTTTGCTTTATTGGCATTAAAGTTCATTTTCTTTTACCCGGTTCGCATAGAGGATAAATGGCAACCAGATCAAGAAAGCTACCCCTAAATTCAACAGGGAAACTAAGCCTGCCAACCAAGAGCCTCCTGTTGCTAAATAAGCATACAATCCTGGAGGTGTAATCCAAGGAACCATAATAAATACAGGTGGTATAACGCCCAAAGCTGTTAATGTATAGGCAATTGTAGCGCAAATTGGTGGAACAATTAACCATGGAATAATGAAAATAGGATTTAATACAATTGGTATACCAAAGATCACAGGTTCGTTAATATTAAACATACCCATTGGCCAAGCTAATTTGGCTACAGCACGATATTCGTCTCTTTTCGAGAAGATAAAGATGGCAATGATTAGAGCAAGAGTAACGCCAGATCCACCCATTTGGCAATAGGCATCAAATGATCCACGAGTCCAAAGATAAGGTAATTTAGCGATTTGGTGATGAGCTTGGTAGTGTTCCAAATTCAAATTTTGAGCGGTTAAATAGACTCCATCCATCACAGGTGCCAATACGTTATGTCCATGAATCCCAAAGAACCAGAATAATTGTACAAGGAAAGTAATTAAAATGACTGATCCCACACCTTGAGACAAGCCCATCAAAGGAGTTTGAATGTAAGTAGAAATAAGATCACTTAAAGCTTTTCCAGTAAGCATAACAGAGGCTTGAGCCAAAATAGCTGCCGCATAAATAGCCACAACACCTGGAATAATAGCTGCAAAGGCTTTATTAACAGCAGGTGGTACAGAATCAGGTAAGCGCAAAATGACTTTATGATTCATGAGATAAGCGAAAATCTTCATGCTAATGAATCCAACAATTAAAGCTGTAAACAAACCTGTTGCACCTGCATAAGCTGTAGAAATAGCTCCCCAAGAGGATAAATCGACCCCTTTTGATGCAGGCTCTACCGCTACACCTGCCCCACTCAAAATCTTAATCGCTTTATCCGACAAGCCTTCTAAATTAGAGGCAAACTTCAAGCTTTGTGGAACAGTGGCAATAAAGGCCCCAAAAGAAACCATCCCACCAGCCAAAGGGTTCACTTTATACATTAAGGACAAATTATAGCCTAAAGCAAATGAGAACACCAAAGCCATGATGGCAATCGTTCCAAACCATACATTACCATTTACGGCTATAACAGGGCTCATGCTTTCAACAAACGATGACATTCCCAGATTATTTGGAATATCTCTTAGAAAAACATTGAGTAAAACTGCAACAGATCCTGCCATGGTAATCGGCATCATTGCAACAAAAGCATCACGCACAGCTACCAAATGAGCTTCAGAAGCAATTTTGCCAGCAAGCTTCATAAATTTATCAGAAACACTCATCATTACTCCTCCTTCTTTTTACCTATTCGCCGACTTTTTCCTATTTTTTTACCTATTCGCCAACTTTTTCCTATGTACTTCAACAAATGCTATATGTATTTTCCCATCCCTAGCCCCTATAGGTAATAAAACCCATTAGTTTTACTAGACAAACTTGGGCATTGCTTAAGCCAGTAGATGAGGCGGATCTTTTCATCCGCTAGACTTCCTATTCAGCCAACATTTTTAGAGCTGTTTCTAACACTTTTTCCCCATTCATCACCCCATAGTCTTGCATATTGATACTATCCACTTTTATTTTAGGTTCATAATCTTTCTTGTACTGACTCACCATAAATTTCACTTGTGGTCCAACTAAAATAACATCAATAGCTTTAGAAGCAACTTGCTCAGCTACTTCTGAAACAGGTATAGCAAATATTTCTACATCTACCCCCTTTTCCATAGCTGCCTTTTTCATTTTTGTCACTAACATAGATGTAGACATGCCTGCATTACACACCAACATAATCGTTTTCATTCTGCTTTTCTCCTCTCCCATAGCTAGCTTATTTATTCCTATTCCTGTGCTTCAAAGCCATTATGATTAGCTAGTTGTCTATACCATTCACCAGATTTTTTCAAACGACGTTCTTGCGTATATAAGTCTAATTCCACTAGCCCATAGCGATTTTTATAAGCATTCAACCAAGACCAGCAATCAATAAAAGTCCACAAAAGATAACCATGACAATTGGCTCCATCTTGAATGGCCTCGTATAGTTTTATTAAATGTCCTTTGATAAATTCTATCCGATAATCATCTTGTATTTGACCCGTTTCATCCCTAAAACGTCCTTCATTTTCTACGCCCATACCATTTTCAGTTAAAACCCAATCGATATTGTCATATTCTTTCATGATCATCATGGCTAGATCATAAATCCCTTGTTCATAAATTTCCCATCCCCTGTAAGGATTCATCTTCTTTCCTGGCATATCATAAGTTTGGTAAAAGTGATCTACATTTAATGGATGGGTCTCTTTTCTTTTATCAGGGGCTTGTACCCGCAATGGCTGGTAGTAATTCACTCCCAAGAAATCCACTGTGTTTTCTTTAATAATTTTTAGCTCTTCATCCGTATAATCAGGCAAGAGTTGATTCTCTTTCAAAATTGCCACTAATTTTTTAGGATATTCCCCTTTAACAGATGGATCCAAAAAACTTTTCGCTTGGAATAAAGCCGCAATTTCGGCAGCTTCTTGATCTTCTTTCGCTGTAGATCTGGCATAAGCTGGTGTCAAATTCAAAATAATAGCTATTTTTTTATCTTCATCTACTTGATGGCATGCCCTAACGGCTAAGGAAGAAGCCAATTGGGTATAATATGCCACCTGTACCGCCTTTTTGGCATCTACAATAGCTGGATAATGATACTGTCCTAAATAACCTGCTTCAACTGGCACAATCGGTTCATTGAAAGTAACCCAAGCATCTACCCATGGATTAAATAATTCAAAGCAAATTCTTGCATAGCGTTCATAAGCTATTACCGTTGCTTTATTCAACCAACCGCCCTTTTCTTCTAAGGCATAAGGCAGATCAAAATGATATAAATTGATGATGAGACGAATGCCTTTATCTTTGATCCTTTGAAAGACTTCTTTATAAAACGCAACTGCTTTTGGATTGACCTCTCCATCTCCGTCTGGGATTAGCCGAGACCATTGAATGGACGTTCTAAAGCTGTTGTGCCCAGTTTTCACTAGATAATCTATGTCCGTTTGATAATGTTCATAAAAAGTAGAAGCCTTCCCTGGCCCAACTTGATCGAAGAATTTTTCAGGAGCCTGCTTGTACCAATAATCCCAATTGCTATCCCCTTTTCCATCCCCTTCAACTCGCCCTTCTGTTTGAGGCCCTGAAGTAGAGGAACCCCACCAAAAATTTTCTGGAAATTGATAAAACATCTATCCCCCTCCTTTAATCTACTTTCACTCTTATCCCATCACTAATTAGAGCGTTTTCATCTTTTTGAAGCAAAAATATTCTAGATAGTACGGCTTTCAATTTTATTAAGCCACAGCCTTGGAACTATCTGCCTCCTAACGCTTTCAGTATAGCAAAAAATAGCTCAGGCAAAGGTCTGGAAACTTCCTTAGCAATACAGAAGATCCTTAAAGTGCTTTCCTTTCCCAATATAAGAGACGCCCATTTAGTCCCATCACACGCCAAAAAAGCTCGCTTAAGCTGATAGTCTCCTCTCTAAGTAGTACTTAAAAGGAAAACTATCCATAAGCAGAGCTTTTTCTTATTCTGCATTTATTCCAAGGTCTTTTCCATACCGGTCACAAACTTATCCCTTATTATTTCAAGGTCAGTTCAATCACCGTCACAAACTTATCCGGCTCCTTCACTGGTAAATTCAGCATCACCATGCTTGGATCAAGGGATTCATCAATATGGGCTGTAGTGACCTCTTGGTAGAGATTGTCATTATCTAAACGACGATCTGGCAAATTCTTCGTATCCACAAAGCGAATTTCAGACCCGTCAGCTAAAAGCCTAGCAAAAGCAACTTTCCCACCAAGTTCTGGCAATAACAAGGTTCTAAAAGGCCAACTCATCACATGCAAGTAGAGTTTCTTCCCTTTTTTGGTATAACGGCAATCCACCGGGCAAGTATAAGGAGCAGGAGTCGTCCCATAGATACTATCCCCATTTTTCTGTAACCATTCTCCCACTTGAGATAAAATCTCTGTAGCCTCTTCACCCCACTCACCACGAGCATTCGGGCCAACATTCATGACAAAGTTACCGCCCTTAGACACCGTATCGACTAACTGCTTCACGACCATTTCAGGCGTCTTATAATTGTGATTATCCCGGTCATAGCCCCAACTATTGTTTAAAGTCTGAACAGTCTCCCATAATTGCCCCTCTTCAGCACCTTGACTTCTAGCAAATTGCTCAGGGGTTTGTACACCTCGACCTAAACCTAAACGATCATTCAGCAAAATGTGGGGTTGAAGTTCATGAACTAAGGCTTCTAATCCTTCTGAGTCCCAATCTTTCGGCCCCTTACCCACAGAATTTTTCCACTTTCTACCTTCATAAGAAAAATCAAACCAGAAATAATCAATCTTTCCATACTTAGTCAACAGCTCTCGAATCTGATTTTTCATGAATTGCCGGTAACTTTCCATATCCCCTGGGTGTTCTTTACAGTATGTTTCATCATTGCGCA
This sequence comes from Atopobacter sp. AH10, assembly GCF_003664595.1. Lineage (GTDB taxonomy): Bacteria > Bacillota > Bacilli > Lactobacillales > Aerococcaceae > Atopobacter. The sequence goes on along the minus strand of NZ_QXPZ01000019.1, from coordinate 40,784 downwards.
TCGGGTGAAAACCGTCTACTGTAAAGTCCTCCCTATGCCAATCTAAAAGGGAATAGTATAAACCAATCCCTAAACCTTCTTCTCTGAAAGCGTCAACTAATTCTTTTAGCAAGTCTTTGCCATAAGCTGTATGAGCGATAGTAAAATCTGAATACTCACTATCCCATAATGAAAAGCCTTCGTGATGGCGAGCGGTAATAATCACATAACGAAAACCGGCTGATTTGGCTTGTCTCGCCCATTCTTTCGGTCTCAATAAATCTGGATTGAAATAGTCCATATACTTTTCGTAATCTTTAGGACTGATTTCCTCTAAAGTTTGCACCCACTCATGCCGTGCCGCTATCGAATACAAACCAAAGTGAATAAACAGCCCATATTTACCTGTACGAAACCATTGAAATGTTTCCTCCATCTTTCCTACCTCCTTACCCAACTAATCTAGAGTCTTACCCAACTGGCTAGCAGTCTTACCCAACTGGCTAGAGATCTTACCCAACTGGCTGGTTCTTTAAATCTAACGACCTCTTGACTGAATCGCTTGAGCTAAGTCCTCCATCGTCAAGACTCCTTTAAAGCCTAATTGGTCAGCGAATTGACAAATATAAGGTTGCTTCAGCCCTGATTTAAACAATAAGTCTTTATCCGCAAATATTTCTCCTACTTGACCATCTCTTTGTAAGCGACGATTGGCAAAAACGAGTACCCGTTGAAATTCTCTCACCACAAATTCCATATCATGGGTGATCGTCAACACTGCCTTGCCTTTTTCCGTCATATAACGGATGATTCTTCCTAAAAGCAACAAAGATTCTCTGTCTTGACCGGCTGTCGGCTCATCCAATACGACAACAGCTGGATCCGTCGCTAATACTGCTGCAATGCTAATAAATTTACGTTTGGAATAAGAAATATTGTAAGGATGTTCCCCCAAACTATCGCTCAAACCACAAACTTCTGCGACTTCTTTGACAATCTTTTCTACTTCTTCCTTAGACTTACCTTTTTGTGCTGGGCCAAAAGCAATTTCTTTTTCAATCGTTTCTTGGAAAATTTGATCGTCAGGATTTTGAAAGACATAGCCGACATATTTTGCCATTTGAGCGGTCGTTAAGCCGGTTGTTTTCTTTCCATTCACAAGGACATGCCCGCAAGTCGGTCTCAATAACCCATTCATCAATTTAGCGGTGGTCGTTTTCCCTGCACCATTTTGCCCAATAATCGCTACAGCTTGACCGGCTTCAAAGCTAACTGTGACATTTTCTAAAGCCAGATGTTGGTTAGGGTAACGGTAGGTCACGCCATCAAGTTTTAATACCGACATAGTCTATAGCCCCCTTAATTGTTTGATCGCTTCTTCGATGGTCAAGGGTAATTCCTGCAAGCTCCCCTTTAAGAAAGGGAAATCTCCATCTATTTCTGTTAGAAATTGTTGGAAAAAGCTAGTGACTTGAGGAGCATTAACCCCATATTGAATCAAGTTTTTATCGGTCAAAACTGTACGAGTAGAACCAGATAAAACCACTTGGCCTTTTTCCATGACAATAATTTCGTCACAGCATTCGGCTAATAAGTCGATCTTGTGTTCAATCATGATGATGGTCTTCCCAGCTTTTTTCAATTGCTCCACGATAGAAAAAATCTCTGCCGTGCCTTCTGGATCTAATTGAGAAGTTGGCTCGTCCAAAATAATCACTTCTGGGTCTATAGCCACGATAGACGCCAAGGCTACTCGTTGTTTCTGTCCCCCTGAAAGATCATAAGGATTTTTGCCCCGAAGTCCTGTTAAGTTAAAATCAGCCAAGACTTTTTCTAGCCTCTCCTGCATTTTTTCTCTATCAAAACCTAGATTTTCCATTCCATAAACAATTTCTTCTTCAACGGTATCCTTCACTCCAGATATTTGGGTAAAGGGATTTTGGGAAGAATAGCCCATAAAAGCCGCTAAAGCCCCTATATTGTAAGAAGACACATCCTGTCCTTTAAAAGTCACCAGTCCTGATAAATTTCCTTTTAGCAAATTAGGAAGAAAGCCACGAATCACTTGGACTAGGGTCGTTTTTCCCGACTGGTTCGCTCCCACCAGTCCATACATCTTGCCCGCTTCAAAGGTCAAATTAATCCCTTTTAAAGCCTCTTTTTTGGCAAGTGGATAGCGGTAATTGACCCCTTTTAGTTCAATAAGCGCCATTTATATCCCTCCTCTAGTAAATGCTAGTACCAATACCACTAAGCAAGCAAAACGCAGGATCCAGTCGATAGAAGAATGTTTTAGCAGGTAATAACTCGTCTTAGTCACTGGTGCAGAAAATCCCCGAGCTTCCATGGTGAGTACTCGTTCATCAGTTTGTTGAATGGCGGTCAAGACAAGCGGGCCAATCATGGGTAAGAAAGCTTTCGATCTCATCAAGAGATTCCCTTCTGTTTCAATCCCACGAGCTTTTTGCGCATCCATAATTTGCTGACTTAATTTCGTCATTTCAGGCACCAATAAAATGGTAGAGGCAAGAACAAAAGTCACTGCTTTTGGCACTTTCAAATGATCTAAATAAGCGACAATATCCTTGACTTTAGTCACTAAGAAAAACCAAATAACACTAGAGGAAATAGCCATAATGCGTAAACTTAAATTGATGCTCGTGTCAAAACCTGTCTTGGAAAAGCCAATAAAAGCAAAATAAACTTGTTTATCAGGATTTGGAACAATGTAAGTTTGCATGAGAAGGATAAAAAGAACTAGTAGCCCAGTAGCCTTAAAGAAGGTCGATAGAAATTCTTCTCCCTTTCCAAATAAAAAAGCTAAGCCTAGGGTAAAGGCTATAAGAATCCCTTGTGTCATCAATTGACTTGAAAACATCGATAGCAAAATAACAGTCAAAAGGATCAAAGCCTTCGTAGCAGGATGTAGTTGCAATAAATTTTTACTCATTCTCACTCACCTTCACCTTCACATATTTCGCTCCGTCTCTCAAACGAATCAAAAAACGGTCAGGAATACGACGAACGATCAAATAAGCTAAGCCTAGATTCAAAATGGCAGAAAAGCAGCCTGAAATTAAGTTCGTAGATAAAACCGATTCATAAACTTGTTTCCCGCAAGCCAGGAAAGTCGCTGTAATCAGATCTGTCCCTGACCCTGTTACCCCACCAAATAGAACAACCGAAACAAAAGCAGCCGCTGTCGCTGAAGCGATCGTTATCACCACACATGAAAAGACTAGCCCGATTATATGCTTAAAAAATCCCCAGCGTGAGAAAAATCCAGCACATAAACCGATAATCACAGACACTAAGCCAAATGGTATAGCAACAGGGCTCAACATACCATTGACCACATTCCCAATAAATCCCGTTAACAGCCCCATCCAAGGTCCTGCCAACATCGCTACTAAATAAGTCCCGATTTGGTCGACAAATACGGGGAATTTTAAGACGGTACACAACTGGTAACCGACTACATTCAGTGAGACCCCTACAGGAATCAACATTAATTCCTGTAAACTCACACGGGGAGCTCGCTCTTTTTGCATTTCTCCATCTCCTTTATTGAAGTTCTCTTATTTATTATAGATAAATAATTGAATAATATGCGAAATTACTTCTACTAAATAGCGAACATCCTCCTTTTTACTCTTTCTCTAGGTTTTTATGGTGTTTCCCACCATGAGTGATTAGCTTTAAATGCTTTTGATCTTTTTCACCATGAGTGATTAGCTTTAAATGCTTACGCTCCTTCCCTCCATGAGTGATTAGTTTTAATTGCTTCGCTCCTTCCCACCATGAAAGATTATCCTTAAATGTTTATAAGCCTTTAAACTTCACTCCCATATCCCGGAAAATCTTCCAGCAACTAGTGCTTCATAAAAATATTTTTAAATTTTTTTAGTCCAAAAACGAACGACTTATCCCAGATTAATCACCCTCTATTTTCACCGATTTATAGCCTTTTTTAACCTATCCGCTCCTCTTTTACCACTTTTAAAAATTGTAAAAACTTCACTAAACTATACGATATAGCACTTGACAGTTTTTAAAACCAGTGTCATAATAGTGCCAATTTAGAAACCGTTGAAGCGGAGATAACGTTAGTGATGCCTGCACAGAGAGTTCGAGAGAGATGAGAGTCGAGCCAGAAACAAGCTAGCAAATGGACCGCTGAGGGCACAGTCAAATGGTTTAGGCCAGAGTATTCTGTGACGTGACAGTCTACGTCAGTGACTAGGGATATGTTAGTATCCTACAAAGGGCATGAAAGAAGTCCCATAAAATAACGAGTTTTCTTTCATGAAAGCAAGGTGGCACCGCGGATTATTGCACTTATTTTTCCGTCCTTGGCTAGAAATCATAGAGATTTCTTTGTCAGGGGCTTTTTTTACAGCTTCTTTCGACAAAGAGATCGAGAGAAGTTTTTTATTTTAGGAGGGATCCCATGCCAGATCAATTCTTATGAACTATAACACTAGTGAAAAGAGCTTGCTAATATATCCAAGAAGACTACTACAAAAAGCTTTCTGACACATCAAACAAGACTCATACAAAAAACTTGCAACCAGTCCAAGAGGGCTCATACAAGAAGTCTTGCAACACGTCCAAGAGGGCTCATACAAGAAGTCTTGCAACACTTCCAACAGGGCTCATACAAGAAAAAGCAACTGAAGCTATTCGTCCATAGCTATTCCACAAACTAAAGATCATTGGCATTTTTAGACCCTTTCATCTTTAGATCTTACTAAAAATCTTAACAAAAAAGGAGACTTCCCCATGATTAAAGAAGCTATTGAAAAAATTGTCAGCAAAGAAGATTTGACTTTCGAAGAAGCCTATACTGTTATGAATGAAATAATGAGCGGTGAAAGTACAGAAGTTCAAAACGCTGCTTTCCTTGCTGCTTTATCAACCAAATCGGCTAAGGCAGAAACGATTGATGAAATTTCTGGTTGCGCCAAGGCCATGCGTGAACACGCCGAACAAGTCCCAGTCCCTCAACCTGTCATTGATATTGTCGGAACTGGTGGCGATAAGGCAAACTCTTTCAACATTTCCACTACAGCCTCTCTCGTCGTCGCATCAGCTGGCGTAAAAGTGGCCAAACACGGTAACCGTGCCGCTTCCTCGAAATCTGGTACAGCTGACTGTTTAGAAGCACTAGGCGTCAACATCGACCAAGACCCAGACCTTTGCCGGAAGCTATTGGATAAAGTGGGGATGTGCTTCTTTTTCGCCCAACGTTACCACAAGTCTATGAAATACGTGGGTCCAATCAGAAAACAATTAGGCTTTAGAACCGTCTTCAACATCTTAGGCCCTTTGACAAATCCTGCTAGCCCTGTTCATCAATTGTTAGGGGTATACGATGAATACCTCGTTGAACCTTTAGCTAAAGTTCTGCAAAATCTTGGGGTTAAACGTGGCTTAGTGGTCTATGGGCAAGACAAACTAGATGAAATTTCCTTGAGCGCTCCAACTAGCGTATGTGAAATTGATGGAGACCAATTAAAGTCTTATGTCATCAAACCAGAAGATTTCGGCCTTACTTCTTGTCGAAAAGAGGATTTAAAAGGTGGCTCCCCTAAAGAAAATGCCGAATTGACCCGTCGTATTTTAGCTGGTGAAAAAGGTCCTAAAAGGGATGCCGTCTTATTGAATGCAGGAGCTGCCCTCTATATTAGCCAAAAAGTCGCTTCCATCAAAGAAGGGGTAGAACTGGCTGGTCAACTCATTGATTCTGGCAAAGCCCAAGCTACACTAGAACAGCTGATTAAAGAAAGCCAAGTCAAAGATTAAGAAAAGTCAGAAGGAGGAGCCAACTATGTCCATTTTGAATGAAATTGCTCATGCCACAAAAGTGCGCATCGAAAAAGTCAAAGCTCAAGTCCCTTTAGAAGAGCTAAAAAGTCTTGCTCTTTCAAGCCCCAATCGGCCAAATTTCACAACTGCTCTGCAAAAACCTGGCCTATCCGTCATTGCTGAATGCAAAAAAGCTTCTCCTTCTAAGGGCTTGATCGCTCCAGATTTTCCCTATCTTGCTATCGCCAAAGCTTATGAAAAAGCTGGCGCCGATGCAGTTTCTGTCCTGACTGAACCCCAATATTTTAAAGGGTGCAACGATTATTTAAAAGAAATCAGCCAAGCTATAACGATTCCTTGCTTAAGAAAGGATTTCGTCGTCGATCCCTATATGATTTATGAAGCTAAAGTTCTAGGAGCCTCAGCCGTCTTACTAATCGCTAGTCTCCACACTCCAAAAGAATTAGAGGATAACCTTAATCTGTGCCAAGACTTAGGCCTCTCCCCTTTAGTAGAAGTACACCAAAAGGAGGAAATCGCTATGGTCAATGACCTCAATGCCCCAATTATCGGGATTAATAACCGTAACCTTGCTAACTTTGAAGTTGACTTAGAAACCACTAAAAAGCTGAGAGATCTTCTTTCTCCAAATGCCCTTTTCGTGGCTGAATCAGGTATACACACCAGAATGGACGTATTGGCCATGGAAGCTATAGGAGCGGATGCTATTTTAGTGGGAGAAAGTCTCATGCGTGCAAAAGACAAAACTGCGCAATTAAGAGCCTTAAAGGGACTGGATTAAGATTCAAGTGACTGGATTAGGCTACAAGGGACTAGATTAAGATTCAAGTGAACAATACCCGTGGATAAAATATTTTCACCGATCAAAGAGGCTCTTAGCAATCCAAGCTATCTCGGCCACGACAAACTATCTCGACCAAGCCACTACATCTCAAGCAAGCCAAGTCACTTTCACCGACTCAAAATCGCTTACTGACCCCAAACGCTATCACTCTCCCGATCACTTACTGACCCCATGCGCTATCACTCTCCAGATCGTCTGAAAAAGAAAGGCAAACAAATGACTCAGATCAAACTATGCGGCATAAAAAAACTCTCAACTATTCGCTTAATTAACACTTTAGACGTTGATGCGGTAGGCTTTATCCAAGTGCTTAAAAGCCCTCGTTATCTTGACCCAGATCAGACTTTTCATTTAAGAAAGTCTCTAGCAGATCACCTCGCAGCTGTTGGTGTTTTTTTAAATCAAGATCTGGATGAAGTCAGTCGACTGGCCATTTCCTGTGGTTTTGATATCATCCAACTTCACGGGCAGGAAGACCAGACCTACATCGACCAATTGAAAGAACGCATTAACCGTCCCATTATTAAAGCCTGCCCTATTCGTCAGTTGAAGGATTTAGATCAGGCTAAAAACTATAAGGTGGATTACCTCTTATTAGATGCCCCTTTAGCTGGATCAGGGAAAAGTTTTGACTGGTCCTTATTGAAAGATTTTAATCAAGACTACTTTTTAGCTGGTGGCCTCACTAAAGACAATGTCAGTTCAGCCATTAAGAAGCTAAACCCTTATGGCGTTGATGTGAGCTCGGGAATTGAAAGAATGAAAGAAAAAGATCCCGATTTGATCCGGCAATTTGTGGCCAATGTCAGACAGGCAGATCAAAATCTCTATTCCCTAGAAGCTAAAGAATTCCCTCCACTTGAAGGTGAAGCAGTCTAAAAAGGCGGGACAAACTAGCCTATTGCAACACTTTGGGCAGAAAAACAAGCAGGATAACTAGCCTATTAAGCTAGCTAGAGAGAACAAATAACTGGCCTATTACGTCACATTGAGGGAATAAAAAGGCGGGACAAACTGACCTAGTACAACAACTAGAAAGAATAAACAAGCAGAAATAACGGACCTATTACAATAGCTAGACCAGCCAAAACAAAATAAAGAACTGACCTATTACAACACCTAATACAGAAAAATATGCAGGATACACTAACATTAAAGTCAACATAAAAAGGGTAGCAATACATATTTCCCTTAAAGCTTACTCAGAAAGGAAACTATGCCATGACAAATAAAGCAGGAAGATTCGGAATGCACGGCGGACAGTACATTCCTGAAACATTGATGAATGCCATTATTGAACTTGAAACAGCCTACAACCACTACAAAAAAGACCCCGCTTTTAAAGAAGAACTCCAAAAACTCCTCAATGACTACGCCAACCGCCCATCACTCTTGTATTACGCTGAAAAAATGACCAAAGATTTGGGGGGCGCCAAGATCTATCTCAAACGTGAAGATCTGAACCATACAGGGGCTCATAAAATCAACAACGTTCTAGGCCAAGCCCTTCTCGCCAAAAAGATGGGCAAAACCCGTCTCATCGCCGAAACGGGTGCTGGTCAACATGGCGTAGCAACAGCCACTGCTGCTGCCTTATTAGATATGGATTGCGTCGTTTACATGGGAAAGGAAGACACCATTCGCCAAGCTTTAAATGTCTATCGAATGAAACTTTTGGGGGCTGAAGTAGTACCAGTCACATCCGGTACTGCTACCTTGAAAGATGCGGTCAATGAGGCCATGAAAGAATGGGTATCTAGAATTGACGATACCCACTACTGCCTAGGTTCCGCTGTTGGCCCTCACCCTTTCCCTATGATTGTTCGTGATTTTCAAGCGGTCATCTCCAAGGAAATCAAAGAACAAATGTTAGAAAAAGAAGGCAGACTCCCTGATGCTGTGGTGGCTTGCGTTGGTGGTGGCTCTAACGCCATTGGTGCCTTCTACAACTTTATCGAGGATAAGGGCGTCCGCTTAATTGGCTGTGAGGCTGCTGGTCGAGGCGTTGATACAGCTGATACCGCCGCTACCCTTGCGACTGGTCGGCCAGGTATTTTCCATGGGATGAAATCTTACTTCTGCCAAGATGACGAAGGACAAATCGCTCCTGTCTACTCTATTTCTGCAGGTTTGGACTACCCAGGTATAGGTCCAGAACACGCCCATCTTTTCGATGAAGGACGGGCTGAATACGTCCCAATCACAGATGACGAAGCGGTTGACGCCTTTGAATACCTCTCCAAAACAGAAGGGATTATTCCTGCTATCGAATCAGCTCATGCCGTAGCTTATGCCATCAAAGTCGCTCCCCAACTCCCTAAAGATTACATCATGGTCATTAACCTTTCAGGCCGTGGGGACAAGGACTGTGCCTCTGTCGCCCGTTACCGTGGAGAAGAAATTGCTGAATAATGCCTAAATGCTCAACCAAGGAGTCTAATAGTCCTTCCATCATTTCTTCCTAGCTAACTAGTAAAAGATTCTTCATCCGCCTCATCAAATTTATCTAGCTTCAACCGAAAGGAGTCTCATATGAGTCACATTAAACAAGCCTTCCAAAATAAAAAAGCCTTTATTCCCTTTATCACTTGCGGCGATCCAGATTTAGAAACCAGCCGTCACATCATCTTAGAAGCCGTCAAAAATGGCGCCAGCTTAATCGAATTAGGGATTCCCTTCTCAGATCCAACAGCGGAAGGTCCAGTCATCCAAGCCGCCAATATTCGTGCCTTAGAAAATGGGATCACCACCACTGCTATCCTAGATTTTGTCAAAGAATTACGAAAAGAAGTGACCATCCCCCTTGTATTTATGACCTATGCCAACGTCGTCTACTCTTATGGGATCGATCGTTTCTTAAAAGCTTGTCAAGAAGCCAAAATGGATGGCTTGATCCTCGCTGATGTTCCTTATGAAGAAAAGGAAGAATTCCAAGTCCCTTGTCAAAAGTATGGCTTATCCTTCATTTCCCTGATCGCTCCAACCTCTAAAGATCGGATCAAGATGATCGCTAAAGAGGCAGAAGGCTTTATTTACGTGGTTTCTAGCCTAGGGGTCACTGGAGAAAGAGAAAACATTCAAACAGACCTCAAAAGTATGATCTCAGAAGTACGTCAAGTCACAGACCTCCCATGTGCGATCGGTTTTGGTATCTCTACGCCTGACCAAGCCAAAGAAATGGCTAAACTAGCAGATGGTGTCATCGTCGGATCAGCTGTCGTCAAACGTATCGGCCAAAATGGTCAAAAATCCCCTCGTGTGGTCGGTAAATATATACAAGAAATGACAAGTGCCATAGCAGAACTCAAGGAACAGGACGAAAGAAGTCATATCAGCGCCTGAGTCCTTTAAATTCAAAAAAGCTAGCTTCCTTATGAGGAGACTAGCTTTTTTATGCTTTAGAAGGAGACTAGCTTTTTCTTATGTATCAGGTGACTAGCTTTTTCTTCTGAATTATTTTGCCCTTTTCCACCTAATCAATTAGTTGACTTTTTGCAACTTTTTTATACCAATAGGCTGATTTCTTCGGGTATCTCTCTTGCGTTTTGAAATCTACATAAAATAGGCCATAGCGCTTTTCATAGCCATTCGACCATGAAAAGACATCCATCAATGACCAGATGAAATAGCCTTTTACATTAGCACCATCTGCTATAGCATCCGAAATCACTTCTAGGTGCTTCTTCACATAATCAATTCGTGCATCATCATAAACAGTTTGGTCGACAAATTCATCTTTATAGCCCAAGCCATTTTCTGTGATGTAAATTTTCTTATAGTTAGGATAATCCCGCTTCACTCGCATAATTTGATCATAGAGTCCTTTAGGATAAATGATCCAATCCCAATCAGTCTTAGGAATATCTATCGGAGCTTCCCTTCGTCCAACCCCTTTAATTTGGTATTTCGAGCTTCCTTTTTCCCCCGTCCCATTGTGAATGATCTCCGTTTCACCTTCACAAGCTTTCATCCAATCACTCATGTAATAATTAATGCCTAAGAAGTCATTTAAATCTTTAGCCGCCTCTAGATCTACAAAATCCTCATCACGTAAATCGAGTTCTCCTCCATTGGCTGCCAATATTTCTTGAACACCTGCCATCGTTTCCTTTGAATAGTGGCCAAGATAAGTGGCATCTAAAATGAATTTGTTATGGATAATATCTTCTAATTCGCAAGCTTTGACATCAGCTGGATCAGATGGATCAAAAGGATACTTCGTTGGTAGGGCATGCACCACTCCAATTTCTCCTTTATAACCTTTATCTTTGTAGAGTTTGACAGCACGAGCATGTGCCAGCATCATGTTATGGTGAGATTGAAAGACCTTTTTCAGATCATACTGAATACCAGGAGGAAATTTCCCGACTAAATACTGGCCATCCCCTATTGGACCAATTTCATTAAAGGTTGTCCAATAGCGAACTTCAGGAAATTCTTCAAAACAGTAAGCGGCATAATCCACAAAATGCTGGATATTCTCCCGATTGAGGAAATCCCCATTTGAATGCAGAGCTTCCGGTGTATCGAAATGATGCAAAGTGACAAAAGGCTCTACAGAGTGCTCCCGACAACTTTCAAACAAGCGATGATAAAATTCTACCCCTTTTTCATTCACTTTCCCGTAGCCATTCGGAAATATACGAGACCAAGCAATGGAAATACGTATGCCATTTATCCCGAATTTTTCTGCAAGAGCAAGATCTACTGGGTATTTATGGTAAAAATCACTGGCTGGTTCAGCCCTATACCAATAGTTATCTTCTAAATACTTATCCCAAGCTACATGTCCTTTCCCATCTACATGAGTTGCCCCTTCTGCTTGATAAGCAGCAGTAGCTCCGCCAAATATAAAATCTTTTGGTAATTTTTTCCCCATCTCATTCATCCTTTACCTTTTTGATAGCTTCATGCGATAGTCCTTATTGGCCTAAGAGGGCTGTAAACAAGTCTATTCCAAATCAATTTTCCCTTCATTTACTCTTACAGTCTCTTTAAAGGCCTAATTCAATTGTCAGATGACGCAAGACTCCTTTCGCACTTCATTCCTTTTCGAAAATTCGTTTTAAGCTTTCGCGCTTCATTTTTTGTTAAAAATCCTTTTACGAACTAATTCAATTGCTCTTTGATAAAGTCTAAGGCTGCTTTACCATCACGAGTCAATTTAATATATTGAGCTCCTTCTGTTTTAGCGAGTTTGATCCCTAACCTATCCGTTTCTTCTTTCATGTCAACATAATTCGATGCGACTTGTGGAGCTAGAACGACTAAATCAAATTCAGGCAAAATTTCGCGATGTGCCCCAAAACTACCTGCCACAGCCTTTAATGGGAGATTTTTCTCCTTAGCCACTTTGTTTAAAGCATTCGCCAACAAACCACTCGTTCCACCACCAGCACAGAGGACAAGCACATGTGTTTCTTTCGTTATAGCTTTGCTTTCTGGGCTTAATTCTAACCCTTCTCCATCTGCTTGAGAATTTTCGCTCTTATCTTCTAGGCTTCCTTTATCTGAATATTGCATTTCCCCGTCAGCTAAATGATTTTTTCCTGCCAGTGAAGCATTTTCCCCCTTCAGGTCTAAGCCAGCTTTTTCAAGAACAGCATCCGCTTTACTCGTATTGAAATGAGCAGCGACCTTTTCCTTCAATTGATCATTATGTTTTCCAGAACGTTCTTCTTCAAGGATTTGTTCATCGTAAACTTTAACAAAAGGATAATAAATCACTATATCGACTAAAATAAGCAGCAAGGCAAGGACAACTGCTAACCATTGTAAGTTCGCAGCTAAGACAATCCCAATAGGACCCGGAGTTACCCATGGCAAATTGGTCGTAAAACTATTCATCCCCAATACATCAACAAAGATTTTCAAAATCCAGACATTCACAATCGGTGCTAAGATGAATGGCACAAAGAAAATAGGATTCAAGACAATCGGCGCCCCAAATAAAATCGGTTCATTCACACCAAAGAAAGTCGGCACCACAGAAGCTCGGCCAATAGCCTTATTGCGTTTCGATTGACAGAGCCACATGAACATAAATGGCACGACTAAAGTAGCCCCTGTACCACCCATAGTTACCACAAACATTTGAGTAGCAGAAGTCAAGACTTTATCGGCATGTTCACCCGCTTGCATCAAAGCCAAGTTAGCATCAATATTGGCATAAGTTATAGCCGCAATAGCTGGTTCAACAATAGAAGGTCCGTGAATCCCAACAAACCAGAAGAAGGCATAAGCCCCAAAGATAAGGGTAATCCCAACATAACCATCCGCTGCAGAGAATAATGGTGCCAAGACTTTTCCAACCGCTTCAGCCACACCTGTTCCAATAAATTGACGGCTGCATAAATCCAATAGATACAAAGACATAGCAGATGCTGTAAAAGGAATCACATCTTTAAATACTTGGGAAATATTTGGCGGAACCTCTTCAGGCATACGAATCGTCACATTATTCTTAATACAAACTTTATAAATACCGACCGTCACAAAAGCTGCAAGGAAAGCCGTCAAGAGTCCTTTCGTCCCAAGAAACCCTAACGAAATCCCTCCATCAAGAGGATCAGCGGCTAAAATAAGCAAGCCTACCATAGAAGCCAATAAAGTCGACATATAATTGATTTGATTAGTGGCCTCCATTTTTCGATTGACTGAATCCGTCAATGATTTAGCAGTTGTCCCAGCTAATAAGAGGGCTAAAATCCCCATAGAATAGCTATAAGGCTTCATTAAAAGGCTTTCAATACTTTTAGGCCAGAAAAAGCCAAATGCATTCGGGACATAGGCTAATAAAATGAAAATGGTAGAAAATAAAATCACCGGCATCCCTGCAATAAAGCCATCACGAATAGCCCGCAGATAAATATTCCGTGACAATTTTTCAAAAAATGGTTTCCTTTTTTCAATACAAGCAATCAATTTTTCCATACACTTTACCCCCTCTTATAAAGCTCGATGAAATGATGCATCAAATCTTTTAAAAGCAAAGTCGTCATGAGATGGTCTTGGCCATGCATCATCGTCACACTGTAGGCAATATCATCCCCAGCTGCTTCTTGCGTTAATAAATTCGTTTGAGCTTTATGCGCCTCAATAATGCAAGTATTGGCTTCTTCTACCAAACGCTCAGCCCTAGGAAAATCTTTTTCTTCCGCTGCCTTCAAAGCTTCCAATAATTTAGACCGTGCATCTCCCGCATAAGCGACAATTTCAAAACCTAGCAATGTGGCTTCTTCTCTTTTCATGATGAGTCCTCCCTAGCTTTTTTATTTCAATAAACTCTTTTATTTCAGCAAGCTCTTTTATTTCAATACACTTTTTATTTCAGTAAACTCTTTTATTTCAATAAGCGCTGAATGTGAATGACTAAATAAAAACGTTCACTTTTATACAGGTCTACCCCTGTTTCTCTAGAAATAATGTCATAAATAGCGTTGGCTATCTTAAAAGCCTTGGGATAGGCAATAGCCACTTGTTTTTCCATGTCTAGAAGCGAACTAGTTTCTTCCTTGCTTCGGTCTATGTAGTCCAAAAAATAATTCAAATGCACCATAAATCGGTCATAGAAATTACTATTTTCAAGGCTTCTCTTGATCCCATTTGCGATTAATTCGGCTTCGATCGCTTCTAATATAGCCTTTCGATTATCGATTTTCCCTCCAGAAGTTGCCTCAGATATACCTTTCGCATTGATAAAATGAAGGGCAATTCTGCCTAATTCGTCGTCAGGATAACTTTCTAGTAAAGATGACCTAAATATTTGTAAGGCTTCTCTTGCCATAGCGTATTCACTCGGGTATTTCAGGGCAATATCTGGCAATTCATTATAGACATATGAATCCGTTTGCAAGGCTTTATAGGCGCAATACATATGATCCGTTAAGGTAATATATAAATAGTCTTGGACAGGATAATGGTACTTTCGAGTTAATTTTTCAATCACATCAAAAGTAACGGTGATAAAGTCAAGTGGGACATCCTTTAGGAGCGACATAAAATCATTTTTTGCTTCCTCAGAACGTAACTGAAATACTTTTTCAATCTTTTCCTTTGGGATCACATCTCCTTTCTTCTTTTTGAAGGCCAAACCTAAACCGGTCACTACGGCTTCCTCATTCCTTTCATTTTTGACCAAGGCCACATTATTATTTAAGGGTCTAATCACACGATACATAGAGAGCCTCCCTTCTCTAAACAATAAAAAGAGACCGCAAAAGTAAACAGAACACCATTATTCTGTCCACATTCGCAGTCTCGCCTAATCTCGTTAGTCACGATCTACTTTTATCGCTTTGTCTACATTCTAGCATGGTCAATCTAAAATGTAAAGGCTTTAATTTTTGGGGTATGTGTGA
Organism: Atopobacter sp. AH10; assembly: GCF_003664595.1. GTDB lineage: Bacteria > Bacillota > Bacilli > Lactobacillales > Aerococcaceae > Atopobacter. The sequence goes on along the minus strand of NZ_QXPZ01000019.1, from coordinate 25,772 downwards.
GGGGATTAACCCCCGACACCTTATCTTAATCGACTACTTAAGTAGCCTCCATCTAAATATAGTCATCGACATTAATTTCTTCTTCCCGCATAAAAGCTTCAAAACTGTTTATTGGTGCAAAGTCAATGTTAATACAAGTGTAGTCTCCCTTTTTTCTCCATAACCGAATAGAGTCTGTCCCCTTTTTTTGCAACCATTCTCTAGTAACAAGTTGTCTCCCTTTAAGTCCTAAAACATCTATCAATAACCACTGACCCAATGCTGATTGCCCGTATAGTTTATTAGTATCAGGATCTATTTCAACAGTACTACCAGATTGTAAAGCTTTCATATTGCTTTGAGTAACCATTGCAGGAATCGTTTTCCCATTAGGAAGTTTAAGATGAAATTTAATTTGAGGTTTATCACGTCTATCTCCTTCAAAATTCTTTTGCCGTTTTTCAAAGTCAAAAATATTCGGGCAAAAGAAATCGGGAAATTTTCTATGGAACTCTCTAGGGATCGGTATATACACTTCATTTAATGGTCTAAGCCTATCACTCCCCTTGGCTTTTGGTGCTGCATTCCAAGAATTCAATCCTGATTTTTCCTCAACTTCTTTACTTTTATAGGAATACAAAGGCAGATAAACTTCGACATAATCCCTAGAAGTTACATCCTTTTGCAATTCCTTACCTAAATTAAAATATGCCTTCAATAAAAAATCAAACGGGTCATCCATTATTTTGACATTGAATTGTTCCAATAGGCATGTATCCTTTTTTGATGAGTCAAAATGTTGCCAAATTTGCGAATCGCCATAAGTATACTTATATTCTTTGACGCCATCAGACCAATGAAAAGCTGTATCTGTTCTATTAAACCCTTGCAATCTATTCAATTCAATTAAAGGGTATAAGGTTTCTTGAATAACAAATTTCCCGTCATCTCTTGTCACATAATGATATATATTATGGTCAGTATTAAGATTTAATCTTTTATAATCAGCTAGCATCCTTTCATTTTTGATTTGAGACAACTTCAGGGCTAATTCTTCATCTGACTTTTTAAAAAATGGATCAATTTCAGCTTTAAATCTCTTTATTTGCATCACTTTTTGATAAGATGGGCTAGAATTCATCCAAGTTTTTAATCCTATCCCTATTCGTTCATTACCAAATACTGAAAGAATGTCATGAGGTGTATTGCCTATGTCTACGTTTTGTCCTTTGAAAACTTTAGCATAAATCGTTTCTTGGAATTTAGAATCTAAATATGGAATCATTTTCCCATGCTTTTGCCTAAAAAGATTAGTTAATGCTCCATAGACCGTCAGAAACTTTATGTATTCGTTTCTTTCTTCCTTACTGTACCTTTCCCAAATAGACATATTAGTCACCTAAGCCCTTCATTGCACTATTTAGTATTCACACACTATAGTGGTAGCGCCATATAAAAACTAGCACTACTCCCTTTTTTTATTATACGGATATATTCTTCAACACTGAGTAAGCAAGACATCTCTATGGAGTCAGAAATGTACTCTTCTAAAGACTCCATTGTCGAAAATGTTTGGACTAGTTTAGAATATCCACTATATCTCCCTTGAATATCTGTATAAACTAATGCATATTTCTCGTTGACTTCCACTTTCTCTTCATACTCTTTCCGATCTTCTCGAAGTGCTTTCCCTATATTTTCTGCAATTCGTTTGATCACAGGAACTGAAACACTGTTCCCAGCTTGTTTATACAAATGACTTCTAGCCATATCTTTTGGCAACTTAAATTGTTTAGGAAATCCTTGCACGTTAAATGTTTCTCTTGGTGTTAATTTACGAATGCCCCTATCTGTTAAAATAATTGGAACATTATGACCACCAGTACCCATATTTGCGGTCAAAGTTGGAACTACACCCGATTTGTTTTCTCTTACATACTGCCTTCTCCATTGATAAACAGAATCTTTATTTTTTATATCTTTCACCAAAGTTTTATAAAAAGGTTGCCTACCTTCTCTATAATAAAAATACTCATCACATTTATCATTATAATTTATGATGTCTGATAATGGTGTTTTCAATTCCGTTTTTTCAGGGAAAGAAAAAGATTCACAAGCCTTCTCATTTTTAAACCCAACTATATAGATCCGTTCCCGATTTTGAGGAACATTACCATACTCCATTGTATTTAAAACTTTCCACTTGATAGTATACCCATTCGTCACTAAGGCCTCTCTAATAACTTTAAAAGTATTCCCATGATCATGAGTAACCATATTTTTAACATTTTCAATCAGAATTGCTTTAGGTTGCTTATGGTTGATCATGCGTAAAAGTTCAAAAAACAAATCCCCTCGTTCGTCTTCAAATCCCTTTCGATAACCAGCAATACTAAAAGCTTGACAAGGAAATCCTCCCGTTATCACATCTACATCAGGCACTTCTTCACTAGCTACCTCATGTATGTCACGATCATCTAACTTGACATATGGATTATTTAATCTATAGGTTATTTGCGCATTTTTATCAAATTCATTGGCATAAACAACTCTGAACTCGCCGGTTTGTTCAAAACCAAGCTCAATTCCACCAACACCAGCGAAAAATGAAGCTAAACTATATTTCTCAGCTGATGCAGAACTTACAGAATTTGTCATGTATTATCCTCCTAAAACAGCATTTAACAATAAACTTTCTTTACACAGCATTTGTACTACATGAACTGACAAGGCTCAACTCACGCTAACTTAGAGATTATCATAAATAGATTGTTCACTCAATCTCTCTATTTGATCTACTACAATACAAAATACGCTCTCTTGACGTATTATGATTTAACTAATCCATGTTATTTTCACTTTCACTACTTTACTAGTATAGACAGTCATAATCTAGAAGCACTTCTACATCGTGTTATAAAGCAAATAACATCCTCCCAAATCCCATACTAAGAAACCCCCTCTCCTCTAAAAAGTACCCCTCAAATACCTTTATTCTTTTCTTTCTCATGCTACACTGAGGTAAACTAACAAAACGACCCCATAAGGAGTGTACCCATGGCGAATTACTACATTTCCGCTATCCCTAAACGAAACACCCGTAAAATGGCTCAAGTTACAGCCCTCTTGAACGAAGAAGGGATCCGTTTAGATCAAAACATCGACTACACTTGTGGCTTGTGGTCTGAAGATGGTGACTTAGTAGCCACTGGATCTTGCTTTCACAACAGCCTACGTTGCCTAGCCGTTTCAAGCAAACATCAAGGTGAGGGTTTGATGAACCAAATCATCACACACCTGACAGAGTACCAATTTGAACAAGGTCATACCCATCTCTTTTTATACACTAAAGATGAATCCCGCCAATTTTTCTCTGGGTTAGGTTTCCATGAAATTGTGCGCATTCCAGGCGAAATTGTCTTCATGGAAAACCGTTCTCTTGGCTTTGACCGTTACCTCGACCAACTAGAAAAGGAATCAAAAGCAACTAGCCTATCAGCTCAGCTTAAGCAAGGGGCTATCATAATGAATGCCAACCCCTTCACCAAAGGGCACCGTTACTTGGTTGAAGAAGCTAAAAAACAGGTCGATATTCTCCATATTTTTGTCGTCAACGAAGACTCCAGCCTAGTTCCCTTTAAAGTCCGTGAACGTTTAGTCAAGGAAGGGACAAAAGACATCCAAAATATCATTTATCATCAAACTGGCCCCTACCTCATTAGCCAAGCGACCTTCCCAAGCTACTTCCAAAAAGACGACGCAGCTGTCATGTCGAGCCAAACCCAGCTGGACGCTGCTATTTTTACCAAAATTGCCCAGCGCCTCCACATTAAAGAACGTTTTGTCGGTGACGAACCTTTCAGTCAAGTGACCGCTCTTTATAATCAAGCTATGGAGGAAAATTTACCCCAAGCAGGCATAGAATTGACGGTTATCAAGCGGTTAAGTCAAAATGGTCAGGCCATCAGCGCTTCTGAGGTTCGCCAATTGCTCCATGAGGGTAAAATCGACGAGCTCAAATCCCTTGTTCCAGAAACGACTTATGCTTACTTCCAGTCTAAAGAAGCTCAGAAAGTTATCGCCTCTATAAAAGCGAGTCAAACTATCCGCCACCATTAAGGATATCCTTTTTGAGGAGGTACCGCACTTCCCTTTTTAAGGAGATCCTCTTTGAGAAAGTACCGCACTTCCTTTTCTAGGCAGAGCCTCTTTGAGAAAGTACTGCACTTCCCTTTTTAAGGATATCCTCTTTGAGAAAGTACCGCACTTCCCTTTTCTAAGCATATCCTCTTGCAGTGAGCTTTATAGGCTTTTCCCCCTCTTTTTCAAAGAAGAAATGATTTCTTTCTTTAAAAAATGCCACCTTATCCCTTTAAATGTGCTAAACTACTACATGGGTTACTCCCTCACCTCATATAGTGAAAGGAGCTGTGTTTCATGTTTGGAACAGCCATTAGCTTAGAAGATATGTTAGCCGCTAGAGAGTACCGTGCTGTACGTCAAGAAGCATTGTTACAGCAATATCATCATCCCCTAGTCTCATTCGCCCTCAATATTCCAGGGTCAGTGAAAACTAATCCATCTATTCGTGCGGCCTACCAATTAGGAAAAGAACGTTTGCTCACTCAATTAGAAGAAGCTGGTGTCGAAATCATAGCCCAAGAAGAACGACTCGCCCCTAGCGGAGATGAATTAATGCTTGTGGTGAATGGATCCGCCGAACGCCTTAAACAATTAACTTGCAGCATTGAAGAAGCTGATGAACTTGGTCGCCTCTTCGACATGGATGTCTTGGATAAACAAGGCCACAAACTAGCTCGTCCACACCACCGTCCTTGCTTACTTTGCCCGAAAGACGCTAAAGATTGCGCTCGTTCACGGGCTCATTCGCTTGAAGAACTAGAATCTAAAGTAGATGACATCATCCAAAATGCTTTAGAAAAATAAGCTAGCTATCGGACTGAATTTCTACTCCAGTCGTCAATAAACACTATCTAGCTTGTAAGATAAGTCTAGTATCCAGTACTAGCAAATATCGCATACGATACTTCATCAAGAACTGCCCTTAAAAAAACAGTCCTAACAAGTATCTCACACGATACTCCCTCAAGAACTGCCCTTGAAAGAGCAGTCCTAATAAATATCGCATACGATAATCCCCCAAGAGTTGACCTTGACAGTCAAACTTTTGGGGGATATTTTCTTCTCCAAAAAAACTGACGCCCTAACTGCTACATGAGCAAATAGGACGTCAGCACAAGCTGGGTTGTATTAATAACACACTAGCAATGGTTTTCTTTCATTCCTTGCCTATTTATTTTCCAAAAATTCTTTTGCCATAGCAATGGCTTTCCCACTATAGACAACACCTGGGCCACCTTGCATTAAAATGACCGTATCAACTGTTTCTGAAATTTCTTCTAAAGTAGCACCTGCTTCAACAGCAGCATGGGTATGCGCAAGAATGCAACCTTCACAACGAATAGCAATCGCAATCCCTAAAGCAATCAATTCTTTTTCTTTGACTGAAAGTTTTCCAGCAGAGATAGCATTTTTATGGACGTCCATGAAGCCTTCTTTCACATGACAAGCTTGAAGTGCTCCGCCCATCAATTGTTGATTTTCTTTAAAAGCATCTGTATATTTTCCCATGAATCTGTCTCCTTTATGAAATTTTCCCCAGCTTTGTTGCCTTATTTTAAGTGGGAAGCTTCTTCATCCTCTAACTTTAAGCCTAAAAGATGTTCAGGAGTCATCAACTCGTCAAAGCTTTCATCATCTAAGAAACCTAATTTCTCACAAGCAGCTTTCAAGGTCAACGATTCCTCATGGGCTAATTTAGCCACTTTAGCGGCCTTATCATAGCCAATTTTCGGTGTCAAGGCTGTGACAGACATTAAGGAACGTCTGAGTTCATCTTCCATCACGCTAGCATTGATTTGAATTCCAGAAACGCACTTGTCACTAAAGGATTGGCAAGCATCGGCTAAAAGATAGATCGATTGCATGATATTGTAGATCATCACCGGCATATAGACATTTAATTCAAAGTTCCCTTGAGAAGCGGCTACTGTCACTGTCGTGTGATTTCCCATCACTTGAGCAGCAACCATGGTCATGGCTTCACATTGGGTCGGATTGACCTTACCTGGCATAATAGAGCTCCCTGGTTCATTAGCTGGCAAACTAATTTCACCAAAACCACAACGAGGGCCACTCGCTAACCAACGAATATCATTAGCCATCTTCATGGTATCAGTTGCTAGAGCATTCAAAGCCCCATGATAATTCGCCATCAAGGATTTAGACGATAAACCAAAGAACTTATTATCCATTTCTTTGTATGGAATACCAGATTTTTCAGCAATCCATTCCACAGCCCTTTTCGCAAAATCTTTCGGCGCATTAATCCCTGTCCCGACAGCCGTTCCTCCAAGTGGTAAAGCCATCAAAGCTTCTGTAGCTTTTTGAATATTTGCCATATTGTAATCCATCATGGCAACCCAAGCAGAAACTTCTTGAGCAAAGTAAATTGGGGTGGCATCTTGAAGGTGAGTCCGACCTACTTTCATTTGCTTTCCAGCCCGTTCTTGTAAAGCTTCTAGGCTATTTCTCAAATGTTGTAAGGCTGGCATCAATTTATCCCGTGTGCGTTGAACCACCGCCATATGCATAGCAGAAGGGATGGTATCGTTAGAGCTTTGTGACAAATTAACATGGTCATTTGGGTGAAGAACTTCCACCCCTAGTATATCATTTCCCCTTTTAGCAATCACTTCATTCACATTCATGTTGGTTTGAGTCCCAGAACCTGTTTGCCAAACCTTTAAAGGAAATTGATCATCCAATTTACCGGAACGGACTTCTTCAGCTGCTTGTTCAATGGCCTTGGCATAGCTTTCATCTAATCCACGCAACTCCTGATTCGTCAAGGCAGCTGCCTCTTTAATCAAGGCTAGGGCATGGATCAACTGGATAGGCATTTTTTCGTGACCAATACGGAAGTTATTTAGACTTCTTTGGGTCACCGCACCCCAGTAAGCTCCATCTGCCACTTCGATCGTTCCCATGCTATCCTTTACTATCCGTGTCATTTCAGTGCCTCCTTGGCCTTATTTTTTTGCCTGAGTCATATCCAAAATGTTCAATTTTGTCTTCAATTCTTCTTCTGTGAATAAACCTTCTTCAATCAAAATATCCCTTACATTACGATCTTCTTTTAAGGCTCTCTTGGCAATAGTTGTCGCCTTTTTATAACCGATGATTGGGTTCAAAACAGTCACTAAACCTGTACTCTTTTCCACCAATTCTATGCAACGATCTGTGTTAGCGGTAATACCTAAAATACAGTTATCTGTAAAGGTACTAGCCACATGAGCTAGGGTATCAATGGATTCAAACAAGTTATAGAAAATCACTGGTTCAAAGGCATTCAACTCTAATTGACCTGCTTCAGCTGCAAAGGTTACTGTGGTATCATTCCCAAAAATATTAAAGGCAACTTGGCTAACGACCTCTGCTATAACAGGATTTACCTTCCCTGGCATGATGGATGAACCTGATTGCTTAGCAGGAAGATTAATTTCATTTAAACCTGTCCTTGGCCCTGAACTCATTAAGCGCAAATCATTGGCCATCTTCGACAGATTAACCGCACAAGATTTCACTTTAGAAGAAACCACCACAAAGCAATCCAAGTTTTGCGTGCCATCAATTAAATCATCCGCACTATAGAGTTTCAAACCAGTAATGTCATTTAAATGCTTTAAGCAAGAATCAATAAAGCCTGGCGTTACATTCACACAAGTACCGATAGCCGTCCCCCCCATGTTCAGGTAGGCTACATCTAATTTAGCTGAGTCTAAACGTTTAATGTCCCGACCAACAGCGGCTGCATAAGCGGCAAACTCTTGACCAAGTGTAATAGGTACAGCATCTTGTAATTGGGTTCTCCCCATCTTAGGAATTTCCTTAAATTCTTCAGCTTTCTTGAGTAAAGCCTTTTCTAAGCGCTCTAACTGTTCAATCGCCTTATCTAATAAACGTATAATGGCAATTTTCCCAGAAGATGGGTAAACATCATTCGTCGATTGGGCACAGTTCACGTCGTCATTAGGGCTAACGATTTTATAATCTCCCTTTGTCCCACCGAGTATTTCAATAGCACGGTTGGCAATAACTTCATTGGCATTCATATTGGCACTGGTTCCTGCCCCACCTTGGATAGGGTCTACCACAAATTCGCTGTCCAATTTTCCTGCTAAAACATCATCGCAAGCTTGAACAATCGCATCTGCAAGAGGTTCTTCTAAACGTTTGACTTCTTTGTTGGCTAAAGCACAAGCTTTCTTGATTTCTGCCAAACTCCTAATCATTTGAGGGTGCATCTTTTGTCCCGTAATTGGGAAATTCTCCAAGGCCCGTTGCGTATTCACACCATAATAGGCATCAATTGGAATTTTATAATCCCCTACTACATCTGATTCAATTCGAAATTCTTCTTTTTCAATGGCCATTTTGCTTCCCCCTTCTATTATCTTTTTCATGAGAAATCGGCTATTTTTTCACAAGATTAGACCTCTCTATAAAAGCTTTTTTTCGCCTCCCTGAACAGAGTCAGCCCTCTAATCTAAATCTCCTATAAGCGGTTTCATTGTAAACGATATTTGCCATATTTTCAATGTGATAAGGTCAATTCTTACCGTCTTTTAAGCAAAATCATTATCTCCTCTTAAAACTATAAGGAAAGTCATTTTCATAAGGCTTAGTCTCCTTTCGTTTAGCAAAATGCTGTTGGATTTTTTTCTGCTCCACTAGTCCTATCGGTTAAATTTCACAATCTTTTTCCGTATCATCGACTTCCCCATGTTACTTTATCTTTTGCCATATCAGCCTAAATTTCCTAGGCCTCTAAATTTAATTATTTTCCTTACAAAAACCTCCCTAGCTATATTCCAACTAGGGAGGTTCCTTTGTGCTATTATTCAGTCTTTCTCCTTAAGCTACAATCCTTCATCTGCCTAATTACAGAAGATGGCTTAACGAATAACTCTACTGCTTAAGGTAACAAACTTTCATTTGTCTGATCAAAGCGTGGCGAGTAGGAATCTACATCAAATTGGCAGAGAAGATTTTCAAGCACTTTAGAAGACTGACTATTCTCTTTAGAAGATGCTTTTGGATAGGCTGTTTCGGCCAGCAATTGATAAGAAATCTTCCGTCCGCCATCCCGATCTGCGATTTTTTCAAATTTCTTGAAGCCCGCTTTAAATCTAACGCCTAAGATTTCACCCTTCTTCGATTGCTCACGACAGCTGTTAATGTAAGAAATCAGTTGTTGGTAAGCAGGGTTAGTCTTTCCATTTTCAAAGTAACCTTCAAAATCACTAGGGTTAAAGCTGTTCGCATAGAAAGTTGCCGTAGAAATCTTTTGATAGAATTGATTTAAACCTTCTAATTCATGACGGTAATCATCCGATAGTTGGCTATCTGCTTCATTCAGGCTAGCTTCCGCTTCCTTGCCGACAAAGTCCTGAGCTTCTTTTATGCGGTCTGCTTCTTGGCGTTTCGCTTCTTCTTCCTTGCGCTTGCGTTCTTCTTGGCGTTTCGCTTCTTCTTCCTTGCGTTTACGTTCTTCTTCTTGGCGTTTCGCTTCTTCTTCCTTGCGTTTACGTTCTTCTTCTTGGCGTTTCGCCTCTTCTTCCTTGCGTTTACGTTCTTCTTCTTGGCGTTTCGCTTCTTCTTCCTTACGCTTGCGGTCAGCTTCTTGGCGTTTCGCCTCTTCTTCCTTACGCTTACGTTCTTCTTCTTGACGTTTCGCCTCTTCTTCCTTGCGCTTACGGTCTGCTTCTTGGCGTCTTACTTCATCTTGGCGCTTACGTTCTGCTTGACGTCTAGCCGCTTCTTCTCGATCCTGTTTAGCTTTTCTTTGCTCCTCAGCGATCCTTGCAGTAGCTAGGGCTTCTTGTCTGCGACGTTCTTGTTTCATCCGTTCCAAGCGTTCCAATTCTTTCTTATTGGCTTGAGTAGAGAAATCTAGAGACATTTCTGGAGCCTTTTGCCCTTGTGGCACTTGAACGCCTCTTGATTGCAGGCCATTATTTCCTCGCAAGGCTACTTTCATACCAGGTTCATAGAAGACTGGTCCAAGACGTGTTTGTCCATCTTTCAATTGCCCCACTTTTTTCCCATTAAGTAAAACATCAGCCTCTTTAGCCTTTTTATCCTTACTCTTAACAGGAATTTCGACCATTTCAAAATCAATTTGTGCCAGCTTGCTTTGACTTGGTAAGACAAGTTTTGTCTTTTCCATCACTTGTTGTTTACCATTCTTCTCTTTCAAGACAGCTCGTATGGTATACTTCCCTGGCACTAGAGGACCTATTTCCCCTTTGAACTTATCTGAATCCGATGTCGCCCATTTTTCACCTAAAGTATAGAAACTAACACCCTTTTTGTTGCTAGTAACTAACATACGGACAGGTTTCACAGAGAAAACATATCGTGGGAATAATTTCCAAATCTTCCCCTCTTTTTCAAGGCTTAAGCCAAAATCTTTACTTTCTCCAGTCATTAACTGATTCTTCAATCGCCTTTGTAAGCTTTCGCTTGTCGATAAGTAATTAACGAGTGGTTCTACCGTTCGTGCAGATAGGGTAAGACTCTTGTCATCAGAACGAAGCTTTTCTGCAACTGCTTGGCTGTCTCCATCTGCAATTTCCTTTATAAAAGTATTAATTTGCTTTTCTTTTGAAACAGATGCTTCTGCATATTTATATCCTCCCGCTCCCAACAAGCCCAAGAGGCAAATCAGGAGTAAGAACCAGGTTCCTTTTTTCTTATGAGAAGCATTTGGTTCAGAAGAGCCCGCCCCTCTCAATGGACTAGCTACTGGGGCTTCTTCCTCTACTTCAGCATTTAAGAAGGGTTGCCCACAATTTTGGCAGAAATCCATCCCGTCTTCCTTCGCTGCCCCACAATAAGGACAGGCATTACTTTCTTCTGGGAAAGATTCACCACTAGCAGCAAATTCCTCCACCTGGTCATTTTGAAAGTCAGGGTCAGCCTCATCAGTAGATGCACTTTCATGATAAGAAACACCTGCTAATTGACCCGATTCAAATACCCGAGTCGCCTCTAACTCATCTTTGCTCCCGTCAGCGTGAAAAACAATAGCAGACTGGTTTTCTTCGCCAACTGACTCAGCAAAATCCTCAGTCTCCTTTTCATATGGTCGCCGATTCGCTCTAGCCTCAGCTTCTTCAAGGGACATCTTGTAAAGGTCTTCTTTAGAAATATCGTCATAAAGATCTGGCTTCCCGTTCAGTCTTTCCCACTCATCTAAAGGAATGGCCATATCATCTTCATGATAACTTGGGTAAACATCAGCCTCTTCGTCATTTGGGTAAGCATCAGCCTCAGCATCGCTTGGGTAAGCATCGCCCTCGTCAGTAGATGGCTCAAGGCTTCTGTAAAGCTCCCCGCCTTCATCAGTTGAGCTATAGTCTTCTGCTAGACCTGCATCAGTTGAACTATAGCCATCTTCTAGACCTGTATCAGTTGAACTATAGTCATCAGCTAGACTGTCATCACTTGCGCTATAGTCATCAGCTAGACCGTCTTCGGCAGGCACTTCATCACTTGCGCTATAGTCTTCTGCTTCCCTGTCACCTGCAGGAACTTCATCAGTTGCTCCTTCGCCTTCTTCAGGCCATTCCTTATCGGCATGAGCTAAAGCATTTTCATCTTCTAATGATTTCCCACAATTCAAGCAAAAGTGTGCTCCTATTCTATTCGATGAGCCACAGTTCGAACAGGACAAGCTGCTGTCGAGAACTTTCGGTATAGGCAATTTTCTACCGCAGCTCAGGCAAAATAGCGCCTCATCACGGTTCTCACTGCCACATTCAGGGCAATTCTTCATGGCTTTTCCTCCTCTGTCATTTCTATCCCTTTCCAATAGAGATAATCGTCATTTTTATCCCTCTACAATAGAGATAATCGTCATTTTTATCCCTCTACAATAGAGATAATCCTCATTTTTATCCTGTATCAGATAGGCACTCATTCAGTCCTATCAGCTAAACAATAGATACCAGATCGCTTCCATTCGGTTAAAGAAAGGCGCAAGGTCATTGCCTGTCTCCTTCAACAACATTATTGATCAACCAGTCGAAAACATTATTGATTAACCAGTTCAAGTTCTAGCGATTTTAGCTAAAAATATCTACTTGTAGTCATTATATCAAAAATGCTAGGAAATCTTTAGCTATTCCACAAAAAAGTGTGTGTCAACTCATTGTCACGACCTTTCCTTCCTTGTCACATCAAAAAAAGCCCCTAAACAAGTATAAAACTTGCTTAGAGACTTAATCTCACTCATCCACTTCAAAGCAATAGAAAGTTAGTCTTACAAAGTCTGGCCTTCTCCTTTTTCAGTAAACGGCCAATTATAAACCCACTTGGAGCTTCTTTCTACTTCTTATCAAGCGCTGACTAGCAGCATGAAGGGTGATCTTTTTTATTTTCTTTATCTTCTTTTCCTTCTGCTTTCAATTGTTCCATCCGTTGACGAATTGCTTCGATGGCTTCAGGACGACCTTGGCCAGCTTTCCCTAGCCCGGCGCATTTCCCGCTACAGCAACTCTTGCTGATCGCACAGCCACCACATGGTCCTGCCTTCCGATCTTTTTGTAAAGTTCGAACAGCTAAAACAATAATGAAAACAACAATGAGCAATACAATAATGTTTGCCATCATATCCCCTCCTTATTTAGAAGGTTCTGGTCGATAGTCGTAAGTCTTTTTAGGCGCTTTGTAAGGTTTCTTGATAAACAACATGTAAATGAAGCCCGCCAAAATAAACAAGGCGACAAGTGTCCAGAATCCGAATTGTCCCTCTGCATACCACATCCCCAATTGGTAAATGATTAAGGAAACGCAATAAGCTAGAACACATTGATAAACCACTGCAAATAGAGTCAATTTATCATCCATCATTTCACGTCTCAAAGCTCCGACCGCTGCAAAGCAAGGCACACATAGCAAGTTGAAGGCCATCAAAGAGTAACCAGCTAATGGATTGAAGGCATGAGCCAATTGAGGCCAGAAATCAGATCCATCTTCAGCAGCTTCTGCAAAACCAAAGAGGACACCGAATGTCCCAACCAAGTTTTCCTTAGCCAAGAGACCTGTTACAGAAGCAACAGCCGCCCGCCAGTCAGGCCAACCTAATGGGGCAAAAATAGGCGCTACGATACGTCCCAATGTAGCCAAAATAGAGTGGTTAGGTTCTTCAACCATTTGCAAGTGCCAGTTAAAGCCTTGGAGGAACCAAACAATAACAGTCGCCAACAAGACTAAGGTACCAGCCTTCTTCACGAAAGCTTTCCCACGTTCAAACATGGTCCGCAAAATACCTGTAAAGCTAGGCAAGTGGTAAGCTGGCAATTCAATCACGAATGGGGCTGGATTCCCAGAGAACCAACGTGTTTTCTTCAACATAATCCCTGAAACGATAATGGCACCCATCCCTAAGAAATAAGTCGACGGAGCTACCCAAGATTGATGAGGGAAGAAAGCCCCTGCAATCAAGGCGATAATCGGCAACTTGGCATTACATGGAATGAAAGTTGCGGTCAAAATAGTCAAACGGCGGTCATTATCATTTTCAATGGTACGAGCAGCCATGATCCCAGGCACCCCACAACCAGTTGAAACAAGAATTGGAATAAAGGATTTCCCAGATAAGCCAAACTTCCGGAAGATACGGTCTAAAACAAAGGCAATACGAGCCATATAGCCACATTCTTCAAGGAAAGCTAAGCAAGCAAATAAAACTAACATTTGTGGCAAGAAACCAATAACGGCACCGACACCAGCCACTAAACCATCCATGATTAAGCCATTTAACCAAGGCATCAAGTGTAAGCTGTCGAGATAACCGCCAAGATATTTTGGCACAACTTCCCCAAAGACCACATCATTTACCCAGTCCGTCCCTTGTTTCCCAATAGTCGAAACCGCAATGAAATAAACAAGGTACATCACCAAAGCAAAAATTGGCAAGGCTAGGAAACGGTTGGTCACAATGGCGTCAATTTTATCTGTAAGGGACTGCTTTTCTTCATCCGCTGTATGATAAACACCTTGAATAATTTTAGCAATATAATCATAACGAGTCGCAGACATCAAGCCTTCAGAGTCGTCATCACCTTTTTCTTCACAAGCTTCAATTAAGCCTTCAATGACCGCTTTCTTGTCATCGGACAACTTCACTTGTTTCCACATGTCTTCATCACGTTCAAACAATTGAACACTCGTCCAGTGACGGCGATAATCTTCTACACTTTCCGGCAATTTTTCCTTAATCTTGAAAATTGCATCGTGAATATAACTTTCGTAAGTCGGGAATGCCGCTTCAGGAGCTTCTTGACTAGTCTTTAAAGCAGCTTGTATCAAGTGTTCTATGGATTGCCCTTTTAAAGCAGAAATCCCAATCACTGGGCAAGCTAGACGTTCTTGTAATAAATCAATATCTACCTTGTCCCCATTCTTTTCCACTACATCAATCATATTCAGAGCAACAACCATTGGAATACCTGTTTCCAATAATTGCATGGTCAAGTACAAGTTCCGTTCCAAGTTCGTCGCATCAATGATATCGATAATCACATCTGGATGTTCTTGAATAAGATAATCCCTTGCCACACGTTCCTCAGCTGTGTAAGGCGATAGAGAGTAAATCCCAGGCAGGTCTTCGATTTGGACATCACTTGCCCCTTTCAATTGACCTTCTTTCTTTTCTACTGTAACCCCAGGCCAGTTACCAACACGTTGAGAACTCCCCGTCAAAGCGTTAAATAAAGTGGTTTTACCCGTATTTGGGTTACCCGCTAATGCAATTCTTGTCACCATTATTCTCCTTCCGTAGACACTTCAATAACGGCAGCATCTTCTTTGCGAATGGTTAGGGCGTATCCTCTGATTGTTAATTCAATGGGATCGCCTAATGGTGCCACCTTTTTCACAAAAACCTCTGCGCCTTTTGTCATCCCCATATCACGAATTCTCTTCCGCAAAGCTCCATCCCCATGCACTTTAACGACGGTTACTTTTTCCCCACAAGGAATTTCACGTAATGTTGTCACTTTACTCCTCACTTTCTTGGGCGAATGCGCACATGCTTAGCCATGTCACGATTGATGGCAAAGCGAGTTCCCCGAACTTCCACGATCAAGTTGCCCGATTGCGCCAAAACCACCTGGATCAAGGTGCCTGGAACAAATCCCATATCCTCCAAGCGTTTTTTCCAAGTAGCTGACCCAATAACACGATCAATCTCTGCTAATTCTCCTTTTTTTAGCATATATAAAAACATGGCAAGCCTCTCTCATCCCAAACCTTTTTTATGATAAGAATGATTCCTAATTTCAACGAGTCATTCTCATTTAGCCCGGTTAATTTCGATAATCATTCTCAACAACATATCAATAATAAAAAGCCTTTTTCAAAAACGGCTTCATATCAAAATTATATTACCATGTTTTCCTATAATTTCAATAGTTTGCATATGAAAATATGATCAAATTTAAGCAAGCTTAACTAATTGTTTTTTCAGCTTTTTCATTTTTAATCCACTTATCCCCAGCCATTTTTTCTCCCGACTATTTTACCTTTGAAAACATATATAAGCCCTCAACAAGGTATTTTGTAACCATTGTCACTTTGCATCGTTTTTTTCTCTTTCCCATAAATTCCTTACCCCTGTCTCCTGCAGATGGGATCACAAAATACACTAACAAAGCTTCTCTCTTGAACATTGTCTCCTGCAGAAGGAATCAGAAAATCCCCCAAAAAATCGTCCACTGAGCATTGGATAAATTTTTGGGGGATTTAGCTATGGGATCAATTTCTGATCTATTTCACCTTTCCTTCTCTTGCTCTAAAACATAACGCCTTCCTTTTCATCAGCCAGCTTTTCCCGTCAACCAGCTTTTCCCATCAGCCAGCTTTTTCCCATCAAAAAAAACGGACAAAACGTCTTCATTTGAACGTTTCTATCCGCTTATAAAAAGTCCTCACTCTTTTTCCCGAATGAAAGTCAAGAGCTGATCATTGGATTCTTCCTCTACAAAATGATAGCCCTCTTCCTTAAATTGTTTGATCCTTTCAAGGTCAGTCAGCTGATGATGAATCAAATAATTCGCCATCATGCCCCGAGCTTTCTTGACTAAACTAGAAGGACGAATTAGCCGATCCCCCACTCGTTCAGCAAAATCAATGTCTAGCCAGTGGTAACGACTAGCTGTCAAACGGCTAGCAAATTCCTTACTCGCTAAGTTAATGAGCCATTCCCCTTCTTCAAAGGATTGATCCCAACTTTTCCCCCAGAAAGTTTTTAAACTTTTCCCTTGGATTTTTAGAGGAAGGATGAAGTCCAGCCTGTAGGGTTTCACTCTATCATTAGGCTGAAGGACACCGTAAAAAGCCGACAAAATGCGCAAATGGTCATTCAGATAGCCTTCTTCTTCCTCAGATAAATTGGTTAAATGAAGCGAACGAAAAGCTACTCCTTTATAAAGATCCCTTGCCCTAGAACTAAATGGTAAAGCCCAAGTATCCCTATAGGTCAACACTTCTAACAATTGCTTGTCTTTCAGTTTCAAGCTTTTCTGGAGTTCATCTTTATTCATTTCTAGTAAAGTCTCCTGAATGATCTGACTTTTCTTTGACAAGTGCCAGTCGATTTCTTCAGGATGACTCCAATCCATTTCCTTAGAAGGCGCCATAATAATCTTCATCTATTTCCTCCTTCCTTAGCTTTAAACCCTAAATTTCCCAAAAATTTATCCACCATTTCTTTTGAGCATTGGAGAAATTTTGGGGGAATTTAGCTATAAAGCTTCATCTACTCTGACTTGTTTTCTAGTGTTTAGTGGTATTATTTTAAGCTAGCAATTTAGCTCTTGCTCTATAAAATTTTACTTTTCCCCTAGTGCTAGTGTTTTAAGTAGCAATTTAGCTCTTGCTCTAACAAATTTCACTTTTCCCCTAGTGGTATTGTTTTAAGTAGCAATTTAGCTCTTGCTCTAACAAATTTCACTTTTCCCCTAGTGGTATTGTTTTAATGGATCTGCCTTAGAACTTTCTTCTGGTAGGAATTGCGGTATCAAGATCTTCACACACATTTGTTGCACACACCAAACCAAGGCATTGTAGACTGAAAAAGTAAATAACCAATACAGGAGCTTTGGCCATTCTAAGAAGAAGGTCTTTAAAAGAGGAGCCTCCATTAGATAGGCATAATTCCCCTTGACATAAAGATTAACCCCTAGCGCTAAAAGTAAAAAGGCATTCACCAAGCTATAAAGCAGACGAGAATTCGACCGGCTAGAATCATAGCCCTCTACCAATAAAAAGTAGTTTGCCATCCAAAAAACTAAAAAGTGCAACAAAAAATAATGAATATTGGTAAAATGTGGCCAAGAATAAGCCATCATATCGGGATAAACAAGGGGTAAAATCCCTCCAAAAAGCCCCCAATAGACGGTTAAGGCCTTGAATACTTTATGATCCGTCAATAAGGCCAAAAATCCTGTATATAAGGCCGCACGACAGGTGTATAAAGGGAGAGCTTGCTGTAAGCCATCTGGTCGACTAAAGAAGCAAAAGCCGATATAAAGCACTTGATCCAAGACGATTAAAGTCATGAAAGACAGCTTTACCCCTTTCTCCCAACGTCTGTTAGCTCTGATCTCATCCCTATATTTGAATAACACATAGGCACCAGCTAAGAGTAGCAGCACAAGCAACACATGTATGAGGGAAAAAGAAGGAAATCTATACCCATCTTCATGCCCTCTAAAGAAATAAGCCATCTTCATCACTCCTTTACATCACAGATAAATGGCCGTCTCTCATGAACTAAAAAAGATAATCAATTCTATTTTCTTACTCCTCTAGAAGCCCATCCATCTCTAGAACAATTGGGGTATGGTCTTGACGTTCACCAGAATCAATCATCTCTGAACGAGAAATCTTTTCCTTAATCGCTTGGCTGACCAGAAAATAGTCGATCCGCCAGCCTGAATTGTTGATTTTACTGGTTTTAACTCTTTGCGCCCACCAAGAATAGACCCCTTCAAGTGGCCCATGCAGATGACGGAAACTATCCACAAAGCCCCGAGCTAAGAGTTGACTGAATCCTTCTCGTTCTTCATCCGTAAAACCTGCCGAACGATGGTTAGAGGCAGGATTAGCCAAATCTATTTCTTCATGAGCCACATTGAAATCACCAGTTGCAATCACTGGCTTATCTTGATCCAATTCCGCTAGATAATCCGCATACTTTTGATCCCAAATTTGCCGGTCTGCCAAACGAGCCAATTCATTTCCGGCATTTGGTGTATAGACTTGAGTGAAATAAAAATGCTCAAATTCAAGGGTCAGAATCCGCCCCTCATGATCCATGGTAGTGGGTGCCCCTATCTTTGGATAGGTAATTATCGGAGTCAAGTCCTTCCTATAGAGCACCATATTCCCTGCATAGCCCTTACGTGCAGGTTCTTCAGAACTCACCCAGGCATAACGATAGTCAGGAAACCATTGGGCTAAACACTCTTGATGCTTCTTCGTTGGCCCTTTAGCCGATAATTTTGTTTCTTGTATAGCGATAATATCCGCCTGTTCTTCTTGCAAGGTTTTCAAGACATCACGTGATAATTCTGCGCGTCTGGAATCGCTGGTTAAAGCGGCATTAAGTGAATCAATATTCCATGAAATAAATTTCATCCCAATTCTCCTTTTTTCTTTTTTCAACTGGCACTGGACTTTAGCTCCAAGTTAGGCGCACTCCTAAAAAATTTATCTTTAGTCCATCCGAAGCTTTACCTCCAAGTTTACCATATTCATGCACGAACGCACATCAGAAGGACCTAAAGGAAGAAAGGCTATTCTCAGCAAATCTTGTAAGCCTTTTAATTTTTATGAGATTTTCTTGAACTTTAGGCTAAAATAAGCTATAGTAGTTTTTGTTGAGGGGGCATAGCTCAGTTGGGAGAGTGCTACAATGGCATTGTAGAGGTCACGGGTTCGAGCCCCGTTGTCTCCATCAATCTTTTCAAGTAATGAATAAAAGTTGCTAAAACTTGTTCGATCAAGCTTTAGCAACTTTTTTCTTGTATAGGCTCTAAATTTTCTCAAAATGACTTCAATGTGCGATGGTGGCAAAATTCTGGCTTCAAGCGAATGTATCTCCCTTACACAATTTTTGCTTCAAGCAAGTGTGATAGCTTTTAAACAATCGTGACATCGATCGCCTGTAATATCCCTTAAACAATTCTTTCATCAAGCAGGTGTGATAGCCTTTAAACAATCCTGACATCGATCAACTGTGATCTCCCTTAAACAATTCCGGCTTCAAGCGAATGTATCTCCCTTACACAAAATTTGATTCAAGCGCCTGTTATCTCTTTTAAACAATTTTGACTTCAAGCGCCTGTGATCTTCTTATTGGAGCTATTTAAACAAAATAGTAAGCCCCAGCACAATTACCACTAAACGAATGACTTGAAAAATTAATTTACCCATTTTCTTGATCATCATTATTCCTCCATAAACATTCACTCTGACGCCCTTTCATAAAGGGTGTCACCCACTAGTCTATCGACTAAAATAGCCACTTCCACAAAAGGAAAATAAGTCCTAAGTCAAAAATAATACTCGGAAGAATCCCCAATTCACAATCGCATTCAATACGACGGTCTTCTTCTACTGCCTGATCCGAGTACATGAACTTACCCAAGCATTTTTCTTTGTTCATTTCACACAAGTCCTTATTCCACAGGCTAAAAACCGGCCATTGAAATTGTTCGCCCGCATCTTCAGCCTTATTATAAGCCATTTCGTTAGACGAGATCAATCTACAGCCATTAGTTCTTAAAAGCAGATTCCTCCAAATAACGCTTTGCATCAACTAAAAAGGCGCAGGCGATTAAGATAATGACCACTCCTATAGGAAAGGCTGTAATAATACTCACT
Organism: Atopobacter sp. AH10; assembly: GCF_003664595.1. Classification (GTDB taxonomy): domain Bacteria; phylum Bacillota; class Bacilli; order Lactobacillales; family Aerococcaceae; genus Atopobacter. The sequence goes on along the minus strand of NZ_QXPZ01000019.1, from coordinate 5,753 downwards.
GTTTGCAAGTTGGTCATAGAACTTTCCGCAAATAACAAGGAAATGGGCAAGAGAATTAAGAGAATACACCAGATCAATTGAATTACACGTGCTGGTTGTTTACCTTTAGCCAAACGTTTATAGCTATAACAAGATGCTGTCAAAGCGATAGAATCTATAGCAGGATAGATCAATTGCTAGCATTTAGCTTTTTTATAACTATCTTTTTGCGCCAAGTGTAAGAAGAAAAATGATTAGTTCTTCTTGCTACAACAGTGTCTTAAAGCACATTTTACTCTTCATACTCATTAGGCCGAGAGAATTTCATGAACTTCAATGAATTCTCTCTATATTTTTTGTAGTCTTTTTTATAAACATTTAAGATAAGAGTATCTATCGCAAACAAAAGACCCCCGTTTTGAGTATATGCCTTCAATCGTGTCTTTTGCTGATCGTACAAAAAGCTCAGGCGCACATCTGCTAAATCAGATAAAGTTGTCTTCCCAATATTGCTAATAGCAATTACGGGTACATTATTTTCTTTTGCAAAGTTTGCAAGCTCACACAATTCTTTTGTCTCACCCGATTTACTCACCATGACTACACAATCCGTTTGACAATCTAACAATCGAATCCTTTGCTTTGTTTCTATAATAGAGCTACTTTGATAAGATGATTTACCTAATTCAATCAATGATTCTGAGAGATAATTAGCAAATCCACCTGTAGCCTGATATCCAAAGCAAACAACATTTCTAGCTCTATCAATATAATTTGCAGCTTTTTCAATTGCTTCGCAAGAGTTGCTTCTAAACGCTACATCAATAGATTGAATATATTTTTCTTTTATTTTTTCAAAGGTCGCATAAGTTGAATCAGATAATTGTATTTCACCTTGCTCTTCATTTGGATCTGACGACAAAATATCATCCATCATACTTGTAAAAGATCTATATCCCAACTTTTTTGAAAAACGAATAACAGTCGCTTGACCCACTCCTAAAGATTCAGCTAATTCAGATGACGTCATTTTATTCATTCGTTGGATATTAGCAAGCAAATAATCCCCTATTCGCATTTCTGAAGCAGTAAGTGTAGGGTACAAACCCTTTATCTTTGCAATAAACACTGTTATTCCTCCTAGCTTCTTACTGTTCTAATGACTACTTTCTAAGCTTATTATACTCGTTAACAACCTTATCTAAAACTACTCTGTCGTTTTTTAATGTTAGATTCAACCCACAATATTTTTTCACTGCCTCTTTAATACCGTTTTGTTTAACAAAAGACAATACCTCTTGTGAATCTCTATCAAAAGGATCATTGTAACAAAATCCGTAAGCTACAAGTTTTAAAATATTGTCTGCAGGTAGTCCATTATTTAAACATAGGTAAGCTGGACCAAGTAGTCTATCATTCTTTTTCAGCTTTCGCTTTTCAGCTCTACCAATTCTGTGCAATTTATCCTTAAAAAATGGACTAGCAAATTTATCCAAAACCGTTTTCCTTTGCTTAGCATTTGGAATTGGAATATCATACACCTTTTTCATTGCACTACGAGCTTCTTCCCAAGCTGCATCAATTTTTTTTACAACCCAAGGATCATTAACTGCTTCATTAATAACATTATATCCCTTGTAATTCCCTAAAAAAGCAAAACCTATATGTTGAAGGTTTTCCGACCAAATCTTCTCAATCATTACACGTTCGATATCATCTACTTCAACTATAAAGCTGGGTAATTTATAATCATTAGGCAACTTGAATCCTCGATTAACCTTTAAAACGTACTTATTATCCCCATCTAGTGTTAGGTCATTCTTGTCCTTTAAATAAGTAACCTTTCTATTAGCATTACTCCCTAAAATAGCAATATAGTTGTCTAAATATTCCAATTCCTTATCTGTCAGTCGCTTCTTTATTCTAGGAACAAAATATTCCATTAATCCAACATAATTAGCACTCAAAATAATATTTACCAAATTTTCTTTATGAAGTTTATATCGTAGCTTAATACTTTCAACAATATCATTTATAGCAGAATCAAATGCATCTGGAAAAAGGCTTGTAATTACGAAACGTGAATTAGCGAGTTTATCAATATACTCTATACGGTCTTGATGTATGTCATATACGCTAAAATCGTCTATTTCTCGAATTTTATCTTCTCCACCAATAAGATCTCTTAAATGAACACTATACTTTCCTTTTTTTCTTAGCAAGTTAACTAATTGTCTATCTATATCTGCAAAATTCAAATGATACCTACCATCTGTATCAAACAGTTCCCCAATCATTCCCCGTCCAGTTCTACCTGAACCGATAATTGTTACTTCTTCCATAATACTACTCCCTATAAGAAACCATTATTAAATCTATTTTGCCCTCAATTACAATGGTTGGATGATTTACTGGGACAAATATGGTCTCACCTAATCCAATCTCTTCTCCATCCATTTTTCCTTTCCCACCCACAACAGCTAAAAAGGAAAAATGTTCATACTGAAAATTTACCTTACCATTTATTTTAAGTCGCTTAGCTATGTATTCTTTAGGTTTGTCATAATATTCATAAATAGACAAATCCCCATATTTTTTGGGTACTACATGTTTAGATTCATAAGGGACTTCTGGAACATTTGAACATGCAATAACCTTTTCTATACTTAGCGGGCGATTGGGATCATTACGATCAAGATCGTAAAATCGGTAAGTAATATCACCATTCGAACCAAAAGTTGAGGTAACCAATCCATCTCCATATCCCCCATGAATAAGCCCAGCAGGCGTATGTACGAAATCGCCATCCTTTACATCTAAAGTGGTGAATAAATTCCCCCAATCTTTCTTTTGTATCAATTCTGCCAATTCTTCCCTACTTTTAGCTTTATTACCAAATAATCTCGTTCTAACTTGATCACTTTCCTCTAAAGCAACCGCACCAGAAACCTTTCCATACAGATTATCGTGTGCTAAGCCAAATTCATCAGTTGGATGAACCTGATACGATTGAAATCCTTCATTAGCAGTCGTTGTCATTCGAATTGGAAAGTGTTGGCTGTTAATCCCAAATAATTCCTTATTTGATTGATAAAATTTTGAAAGAGTTTCCCCTGTTTCAGTAACGATGTTATCCAAATCTCCTGGAACTGAAATCACATGATAAACGGTTCCAATCTTTTTTTGATCAGTTCTAAGTCGAAAAAACTGTTTTAAAGCTTCTCCACCCCAAACAAACGATTTATATATAGGTTCGATATGATAAAGCACTAAAATAACCTCCTATATTATGCCGACTAACGATAAAACAAGTACCATCGCCATCAACAAACCAATTAATTTAGCAATCGAATAATTTTTCTTAGATACTAGATAATAACATCCTAATACCAACAATAAACTTAAAATATTAGGAAAAATATTGTTTAATATGTCTTGCAATACAATTGGTTTAGCGCCCCTGTTATTTCCACCAAATTTAAGGATTGTTTGTAATTTAACATAACTCGCTGATAAAGCACCAATAACCACCACGCCAAACACTTGGATTGTGTTTCTTATTTTATCTAGTGTCTTACCTGACAACATCATGATAGCATTCCTACCTAAAAAGTATCCCTTATTATAAAGAAAATACGCATACGTCCACAAGATAATAGGAGTAGCAATGATATATAATACACTTCCTAAAGGGGAGTAATCTTTACCTGTTAAAGAAATAGCTATAGTTGTTAACAAAGGAACAATAGTTGCTTGTATTAGACTATCACCTATACCAGCTACCGGTCCCATTAAAGCAGATTTTGTCGTCCGAATCATTTGATCATCTACTGGTTTCCCTAATGCTCTTTGTTCTTCCATTCCGGTGATAATTCCCCATACAACACTAGCAGTGGTTTGCTCATTATTGTGAAAGTCAAGATGCCTTAACATCCCTTCTTTTTGGCCTTCTTTATCATAATATTTTTTTAAAAGAGGTTTCATACAGAAAGAGTACCCATCACCATGCCAATTTTCAAAATTTATCGAGTAGGCATAGTGTAACTGGTATTGCCAAAACATTTTAACCCTTTCTTTAGCAGTTAATGGTTTTTTATTATCATCTAGTTTTGCTTGAAACATCATAATACTTCATCCTCACTTTCTTCCATTGAATCAGATGGTTGATTTGAATAATCGGTTCTGTAATAGAAATACGCAATCACTACAGCAATAATTGCAATTGGGATAAAAGTCATTTTGGCGTAAGAGAACAACATGAATCCTAGCAGGAAGAAAATGAACATCCATTTGTTGTTAATATTGTACTTAAGAAGAAGTGCCATCCCAACAGCAGGAAGAACACTAGCTAATTGACTCAATGCGTGCAAAATTTTATTCGGTAATATATTAATAAAGCTTTGTACAGTTGATGCACCAAAGTAAATAAACACAAACGATACTACAAACGACAATGTTAATAAAAATAACTGAGGCAAAAGCACATGACCTAGAACAATCTTCTTTTCATCGCCCTCTTCAATACCTTTTCGCATAATACGAGCAAAATAAGTATTTGCCGCACGTACCACTTGAATCAGATTAGCTGCTAAAATCGATATTGGTGTTCCAATGGCTAAAGCAGCCCCGACATCCAAATTAGAAAGAATAGCAACTGCAGTTACTGGAAAAGAAACGGCTCCAATATCCATAGTAATAGCACCGCCAACAGCAAATGAACCCATGAATGCTAATTGCATCGCAACACCAATCTCAATTCCCTTTTGTAAATCTCCTAAAATTAAACCACATAAAAAGCCACCAATTAAGGGTCTACATAAAGTATATTTACTAAGGACAAAGCCCCCAAATGAACTATATACATTACTCAAATAATACAGTAATGAAATTAAACTTATTTTCAAAATAAACATATTATCCCTCCTTATCTGGTAAGTTTTGCTTTAGCTTTAGACCAAGTAAGATCTGGTGTTGTAAAAGTAGGATTAAGAATTACTTTGACCCCTTTTTCTTCCAGATAGTCAAGCGCTTCCATTTCTTCATCCAACAAGCCTATCATTTGGACAATAAATGTAGACTTTTCTCTCACATTTTGCGGGCCAATAAACAGTGTTGTTAAAAATTTATAACCAGCTTCTACCAAACGTTTCGCAGCTAATGGAGATTTGAAAATCAAAATATATTCTTTCGAAGAATTGTCAGCTTCTTTAAGCTTATTGAGAGCTTTATCAATCGAAAAAGCAAACACTTTTATTTCTTTTGGAAGAACTTGTCTATACAATTGGATCATAAATTTATCTTTAGAAATTTCATCATCTACTACGATGATGCCATCTGCACTATAATCTTTGAGAATCCGTGTAGTTGTTTGCCCGTGAATGACCCTACAATCACATCTAGCATGCACAATCATTTTTATAACCCCCAATTAGATTGATTTATTGTGTCCTAAATTCACAAGAAATCTAGGTTTGATTTAATGGTAACACTATTACTTTTAACTGTAAACCCTTTTATTCATATTTTTTTGCCTTTTTTTGGTTTATTTGGATTTTTAAATTGACTTTATATTTTTTATTTTATCCTAAACCCGAAAAAATTTATCCAATGCTCAAAATAAAATGATCAATAATTTACAGAAAAAAAACCTTCGATTAATCGGATCCATTTTAACCGATAGACATGATGAATGGATAACAATACAAAGAACGTATGGTGGATTTTAGAATGAACTTAGCCACTCAATTGTGAAAAAAAAAGACGCCATGTAAATT